>JADLDM010000001.1 GCA_020846695.1 bacterium
GAACCCAATACACCACGTCCGGCGCCGAACCCCCTGTGTAACACGGCGGAGTGTAATTGTCCGCGTAACCTACCGTCGTCCCCGTATCGCAATACGGAAATCCCAAAACCTCGCGCGCCGTCGCGCAATTCTCCCCGCCCTGATCCAGTGAGCCTTCTTCATCGCGGCCGCCTTCATTCATCCGCGACCCAAGCTCCGAGAGCCGCGCACCCAGCGCCGCCATCTGCGCTTCTCCAGCGCACGCTTCATGCAGCTGCTCCATCTGCTGCTGCAAAGACAGAATCTCTTCGCGCAATTCTTGTCGTGCTTGCGCATCCATCGGCTTCAGCGTGCCGGACGGAGCCGCCCAAACACTCGAAAGCGCCAGCAAACACATCGCGCCTGCTGCGGCCAATCGGTATCGTAACTTCATCATCTGATCCCTTTCACTTGGAAAGCTGGATAAATATATCATAATCTACGAACTGCTTCCTCGCTTTTCAATAATTGTCACTGCCCCGCGAAAATAGTTGACGCGGTTCTCCTACATCAGCTTGTCCACAAGTTTAACAAAAACAGCACTTACAAGATTCCCCCTCACACAAACCTGACATTCGGAGGCTTTTTCCCCTTCGCGAACACTGTCCTTTCACTCGCCCTGCCGCGTAGGGGCGGCCCCACATGTCCGCCCGTGCCGCCAAGCAGAATTTCCCCTCCGATTATCCCCCCTGTTCTGCGGGGGGGAAGAAGGGAGGGTGCATTTCCCTTGCGAAACCTGGTGCAATCATATCCAACTTCACCAAAAACAAATAGAGAGGCGCTTATGCCTCTCAATTTACTTGCTATTTTCACATCATATTGTTTTATATGAGCGTCATATGCTTGACTTATGACCTTTTTGTGACTATATTGTATGCATCACATCTCATTCCCCACGCGCGCCCCGTCAAGTGCCTCCCGCACTGCCTTCGCCAAATCCACTGAAAGAATCGGCTTCATCAAGAGCTTCGCAATCCCAAGCTGCCGCAGCCGTACCTCGGACAACACATGGCTGAATCCCGCCAGCATCAATACCCCCAACTCCGGCCTCAAACAATGGACCTCGTGCACAAACTGCTCGCCGGATAGATAGGGCATCGCGTGATCTGCAATCAGAAGATCAAAGCGGCCCGGATCATGCCTGAATAATTCGAGAGCCTCAACACTGCTCGTCCGAATCGTCACAGCATATCCAAATTTCTCAAGCACCCGCTTCAAAGCCTCAAGTACCGTCGCATCATCATCCACAACAAGAATCCGCTCGTGCCCGCCGGATATCGGAACCGATGAATCCGTTCTCGATGATTGCTCGCCAAGCACAAATGGAAAGTAAACATCAAACCTCGTCCCACGCCCAACCTCACTATCCACCACTATCGCTCCGCCATGCTTCGAAACAATCCCATGCACAACCGATAAGCCGAGCCCCGTCCCCTCGCCCGGATTCTTCGTCGTGAAAAACGGCTCATAAATTCTTTCCCGTGTCTTCGCATCCATGCCGCTCCCGCTATCCTCGACGGTCAGCCGCACGTGATCGCCAACCGAGAGCCCCTGGTGCAGTCGAGCAACCTGCCCGTCAACAACGACCCGTGATAGCGTAACCGTTAACACCCCGCCGGAAGGCTGCATCGCCTGATACGCATTCGTGCAAAGATTCATCAGAACCTGATGTATCTGAGACGGATCCGCCAGAATGGTCCCACACTCCTCTTCAATCTCCTGCTTGATCTCAATCGAAGAAGGTATCGAAGCCCGCAAAAGCTTCAAAGCCTCCTTCACAATCGCGGAAGGATTCAACGGAAACTTCTCCTGCTCCGTCTGCCGACTAAACGTCAATATCTGCTTCACCAAATCCTTCGCCCGATTCGCACTCTTCACAACCTGATCTATATCCGAGCGCGCAGGATGCTCCTTGTCCAGAAGCTCCTCCGCCATCTCGCTGTAAGCCAGAATCGGCGTCAGAATATTATTAAAATCGTGAGCAATCCCGCCCGCAAGCGTTCCGATCGTCTCCAATTTCTGAGTCTGACGAAGCTGACTCTCAAGCTGATTGCGCTCTGCCTCGCCCCGCTTGCGCTCAGTGATGTCAAGTTGAACCGCGAGAAATCCCTCAATCTCACCCGTCGAACTCAAAACCGGACTCACCGCCGCTTCCACAACAAGCTTCGTCCCGTCGCGATGCTTGTTGACCATTTCCCCGCGATAGGCTCGCTTTGACATAACGCTGTTCCAAAACTCCGCATACGTTATCCGTGACGTTTCACCGCTCTTCAGAATTCGAGGAGTGGATTTCCCGACTACCTCCTCGGGACTATATCCGTAACGTTTCGTAAATTCCGGATTCACGTACGTAAACACGCCATTCCGATCCGTCATAAAAACGGCTTCCTTCGAAGTCTCCACCGCCGCACGAAGACGACGAAGCGATTCCTCGTTCCGCTTCTTCTCGGTCTTGTCCCGCCAAGTGAGCGCAAGACCATCGCCAAGTTTGATCGCGCGGGCGTCAATGAATGCCTTGACTTGTGCGCCGCCGTCCACTCGAGAGTACATCCAGTCATCTCGTACCAGCGGCTCTCCTGTCTCAACTACTCTGCAAAAAGCAAGGAAATATTCCGTGCCTCGAAGCCACGGAAACATCTCCAAATATAGTCGCCCTATAGGCGATGGCCCGATGAGAGATCGCAGTGAGGCTTGCCCCGCCTCGTTCATATGCTCAAGTCGGAGGTCCACAATTGATCCGGACTCATCGCGAACCGCAGTGTAAATTGCGTAACCCTCAAGTAAGTTCTCGAGCGAAAGACGAAATCTCTCCTCACTCTCCCGCAGCGCCTGAGCCTGTCGCCATCTGTCCTCCTCAACCGCAACCGCCGACGCAATAATCCCCAAGAGCTTCTTGTCCTCGTCCGAAGGCTCGTAGTGCTCCTGATAGACCGCGCACAAGACTCCAACCGCTTGACCGTTCCACAACACTGGAACGCCAACATACGTATCCAAAGCGTACTTCCGCACGTTCGGATCGCATTCCAAGTACCTCGTGTGCTGTAAATCGTGAATCACGCAAACTTCGCTCGCGCCTGATCGCATCACGTCATAACAAATATGACCGTTCGGATCGTCCTCATCCACATAATCTCCCGGCTGATTCCACATCCCCACGGAACAAAGCATCTCATCTTGAAGCCGATTGTACAGCGCACATGTCGCCCCAATCATCTCTCCTACAAGAGCGGTCAGACGATTGATGTTCTCCCGCGGATCTGCCCCCAGACTGAGAAGTGTCTCGTTCAAACTCTGAAGTCGTATGGTTGCTACCACACGCTCAGTTATGTCGCGGTGAACAACCACGATGTTGTAAATAGACTCGTCGTTCAAAGAGATGGGGAAAAACGTCGTGCTCAACCAGCGTGATCGCCCCTTCCCTATGGATGTGACTGCATCGTATTCCGTGTCGGGAACCATGATCGTCTCTCCCTTTAGCGCGCGCCGGAAAAGCCGATCCACACCCTTTTCAATCAACTGAGAATCCTGAAGCAAGTTGAATTTCCCCCGCACATCCTCCGGCTTCAACTGCCACAATTCCTCCCACTTTCTGTTCCCGTGAAGCCAATTCCCTTCCACGTCGTAAAACTCAACGGAAAACGGAAGCTGCTGAACCATGGAGCGAAACATCTCCTCTGAAGCCCGCAAAGCCCCTTCTGCAAGCTGCTGAGCAGTCACGTCTCTAAAGCTCCATACGCGCCCCGCAATCAAACCGTCAAAAATCAGCGAGCGCGAACGACGCTCAAAGACTCGACCATCCTTGAATCCCAAGAAATCGTGACTGTCATGGGAGCACGCATAGAGTTCCTTCACTTTGGAAAGAAATGCCTCCGGATCAACAAGCTGATCGAGGACAAACTTCAACAGCGCATCGTCATCGTGAGTGGCAAGTAAGTCCTGAGGAATCCGCCAGAGTTCCGCGAAACGCTCGTTGGCGTGCGTCACCTTACCCTCCGCATCCACAACCAGAATCCCATCCTGTGTGGACCCGAGAATGGCCTGCAAGAGGCGCTTGTCGTAACTTGCTTCCTGCTGGGTGTATACTTGTGTCATGAGTGTCTCGTCTGAGAATGTCTTCTTCCGATTTTTCGAGAGGGGGGACTCCACTGTGTTTATCGGCATTTTTGCCCCAAACCTGAAGCTCCGCTTCACGGTTTCAGTCTCCCCACACTGACCGGGTGGTTTGCTGAACCTCTGTTGACACTCGAGCTTTCTTGCGAGTTTCTGTAAAAGAAAAGAGTCCGGCTTCACCCGGACTCCAATCCATACGATGCACTCGATGTTTACGCAGTCACGGCGCCCTCCTCGGCCGGCAACTCGGAAACCTTCGTCTCCACCCAACTCTTCTTGCTCAAACCATCAAACATCGCGTACATCACCGGAACCAGCACCAGCGAAAGCAGCAGCGAAGAAAGCAGACCGCCGATGATTACCACGCCCATGCCCGCGCGCATTTCCGAGCCGTCACCCAAAGCAAGAGCAAGCGGAAGCATTCCCACAACCATCGTCATCGTCGTCATCAAAATCGGCTTCAATCGCCGCGGTCCCGCTTCCAACAGAGCATCGCGCATCGAGTAACCCTTCATCCGAAGCTGATTCGCAAAGTCCACAACCAAGATTCCGTTCTTCGTCACAAGCCCCATCAGAATCAGCAGCCCGATCATCGAGAACATGGAAAGTGTGTAACCGGTCAGAGCCAAACCAAGCAGTGCCCCGACAATCGCTGCCGGAACCGAGAACATAACAACCAGCGGATAGACATAGCTCTCGTAGAGAGCCACCAACACCATGTAGATGAAGAGAATCGAAAGCAAGATCGCCGTCAGCATGTCCGTCATCATCGTGCGCATGTTTTCCACGTCGCCGAAGGCAAAGAAACCGACTCCCTGCGGAGGCGTGTACTTCTCCATCTCCTTGTCGAAGTCGCCCTGCACTTCGCCCAGCGACCTGCCGACCACGTTCGCAGACACCGTCACCAAACGCTCGCGATCCTTGCGAGTAATCGAAGAAGGGCCGCTCGTTCTCTCGATGCGCGCAACGTCACCCAATCGAATCATCTGACCCGCCGCATTCGCAATCTCGATATCCTCCACACTCGTCGGACTCTTGCGATATTCCGGCGCCAAAATAGAGCGGATGTCCACCTCGATTTCACCCGTGCGAAAACGCGTAATCACTTCGCCGTTCACCGCATTGCGCAGACCCATTGCAATCTGTCCCGGCAAAAGCAGACTCTCCGCCGCTCGCGCGCGATCCACAATCACCTGCATTTCAGGTGAACCAAGCTCGTAACTTGTCTGCACATCGCGAGCGCCCGGAATTGTCCGCAAAACCGACAACGCGTGATCCGCGGCAACCTGAACACTGTCCAAGTCCTGCCCGCGCACCTCATACTGAATCGGCGCCGAGTTCGCCATACCGAAAATACCAATGTCGCTGATGCGAATCTCCAGACCCGGTATGTCGCGGCAATAGTCTACAATCTTCTGCTGAAAATCCGCCGTTGCAATCTCGCGATCGTCTCGATGTCTTAACCGCACCTGAATGTTACCCAAGCGCGAGTTGTTCTCAATACCCCATTCCGACTCCTGTAAGGCAATCGTGCTGAGAACCTGCTCAACATCCGATTGCGATGTGATGAAATTCTCGACACGCGCCATCACCGCCGAGTTCTCTTCAAGCGTAGTTCCAAGCGGCATCTTCGTCGAGACTGCGAACTCGCCGCGATCCATCGGCGGAACAAAGTCGCTGCCGATGAATCCCATCGGAATCAAAGCAATCGCCGCAAAGATGCTGATCGCCGAAGCGCCGATTACCTTCCACTTGTGCTCAAGAGCCCAAGTCAGGAGTCGGCGATAAGTGTGTTCGAGATTTGCAAACCACTTCTCAAAGGCTCGCGCAAAACCGCGCATCCACTTCTCACCTTCAATCGTATCCATCGAGTTCAAGCGGCTCGCCAAGAGCGGGGTAATCGTAAAACTCACCAGCAGTGACATCAGAAGCGCCGTAACAAACACCAGCGAGAACTCACGAAAGATGTTGCCTACGATGCCTTCGACGAATGCAATTGGAACAAACGTTGCCACGTCAACAAGAGTAATCGAGACCGCCGCAAGACCGATCTCGTTTCGACCGTGAACCGCAGCCGAAACCGGATCCGCTCCCTTCTTCAGCCATCGGTGTATGTTTTCCAAAACCACAATCGAATCGTCCACCAAGACGCCGATCACCATGCCCAGCGACATCATCGTCATCAAGTTCACGGAGAAACCCAAGAGCTTCATCGTGATGAACGTCGAAACAATCGAGATCGGTATCGCCACAAGCACGATGAGTGAGTTCCGCATCGAGTGCAGGAAGATCAGAAGCACAAGCGCAACCGTGAACAACGCTTCGGTGATGTTCGTTTGCACCTCTTTAATCGCGTTGCGCGTAAAGATCGTCACGTCCTGCGCAACTTCCACATGCGCAAGCGAACCGTATTCCTTGTCAATCTTCTTCAAAACGCTTTGCACACTCTCTGAAGTGCGGACACTGTTCGCCTGTGCCTGCTTCACAATCTGTATTCCGAGCGCCGATGCGCCGTTCAATCTCGCAAGCGAGCGATCCGCCTTGATCGTGTCTGTCACCGTCGCTACGTCGCGCAGATAAATCGCCGTGCCGTCACGAAGCGGAACGCGCGTGAGTTCGATCTCCTCAAGCGTCTCGTACTTCCCTGCAAGCCTGACCGTGTAATCCTGCGACGTGCTGTAAACCTTGCCCGCGGGAACATCTATGTTGTCAGCTGTCAGAATCTGATTCAACTCCTGAAGCGATAGCCCGTGCGTGCGCAGCTTGTCCGGATTTACCGCAACCTGTATCTCACGCTCTTCGGCTCCCGTGATCACAACCTGACCCACTCCGTCCACCTGCTCAAGTCGAGGACGAATCTTCTCGTCAACAAGAGTATAGAGATCAGGCCCACTGAGATCGCTGTTGACCGCAAGGCGCAGGATCGGCAGCGAGGCGAGATCCGCCTTGATAATCATCGGCTCTTCCACGTCGTCGGGAAGTTGAGACTTTATCGCTGTAATCACGCGCTGAGTCTCCTGCAAGACCAGATCAGCATCCGCCGACATTTCAAACTCGAGCATCACAACTGAGGCATTCTCGCGATTAACCGAGCGAATATGCTTCAACTTGTTCAGAGAGATCACTGCGTCTTCAATCGGCTGCGAAACCATCGTTTCAACTTCCTTCGGCCCCGCGCCCGGCCATGCTGTGACGACGGTCACCATCGGCCAGTTCATCGTCGGCAGAAGATCAACCGGCAAGCGCGAATACATCATCACTCCCAAGACCGCAATCGCCAAAAAGAACATGGCAACCGCAGAGGGACGCTTAATCGAAAGTTCAGTTACCGTCATGGCCTGCTCCGCTATTCAAGGTCAGGGAAATCTTCGAGCCCTGTGAGAGCATCTGATTGCCCGTGACAATTACCGTGTCCCCTTCCGAAATTCCATTTACCGCTACGCGATCTCCGTCCGATCCGATAATCTTCACGGACTTCTTTTCCGCTTTGTCACCATTGACGAGGAACACGACGATTCTACCTACGTCCGGCAGCGTCGCCGCACGCGGAAGCAACAGCCCCTTGTCGTCCACTCCAAGCGTTACCGTTGCGCGCGCAAACATCCCTGAGCGAAGTCTCTCATTGCCGGGAACTTCAATCTCAACCGGGAAGGTGCGGGAATTGTTCAGCGCTCTGCTCCCCACCGCTGTTACCGCTCCGGCATAGCTCTCACCTATGGATTCGACCAGTACTTCCACCGGGGCGCCGATCACAACGTCGGAAATGTCGTTCTCCGTGATGTTGAGCGTCAACTTCAGAGTCGAAACGTCCACAAGCTGCACGACAGGTTGGCCGCGATCAAGCATCTGTCCGACTTCCGTGAATTTTGCAGCTAAGGTTCCCGCGAACGGAGCGCGAATCGTCGCATCCTCAAATGTCTTCTTTGCCATCCGATACTGAACCTCGGCTGCCTTCATCCCAAGACGCGCGCCTTCCAATTCGGAGTCGGAAATACTCTTCTGTAGATAGAGCTTTTCAACGCGCTCAAAATCCAGCTTCGCCTTGTCAAAGGCAACTAGTGCGCGCGCCGCTTCGAGTTCGAGCAGTTCGTCATCAAGTCTCACCAGCGGTGAGCCTGCGCGAATCACGTCGCCGACGTCAACCAGCACCTGCATCACCTGACCGCCCGTCTCCGCCGCAATCACGGATTCCCTGCGGCCAACCAGCGTGCCGCTCTCTTCAATCTTGCGCGTAAACGGCTCGTGCTTCAAGACCAATCCACTCACAGTAACGATTCCCGTGTAGGATTTTTCCTGCTTCGCGTCGTTCTCCGCTTGCAGCGCCTTGCCTGCGACCAGCGCAAGCACGGCCATAACAAATGCCGAAAGGGCGATAAATCGTGTCTTCTTCATAATTGTATCTTCTGATTATTGATTGTACGGATTATCCCCAAGCGCGAGCCTCAGCTCCGCGCTCGCCGCCAGTCTCTCAAAAATCGCCTGCGCCAACGACACCCTCGCGACGAGTTCATCAAGCTGAGCAGCGTCCATCTCAAGCGGAGTCAATTGCCCTTGTCCGAATTTTGTCTGCGCGATTTCTCGCGCCGTGGTCGCAAGTTCCACCGCAGTTCGAGCCGCCGATTCGCGCTCTATCGCCGTGTTCAGGTCGCGCTTCGCGGATTCATACTGCAACTGAGCGCCGCGCTCCGCCTGATGCAAGTTCAACTGCGCGGTCAGCCAATCCGCTTTGTATTGCTTGGCCTTGCCGTATTGTCCGCCGCTCGTCATGATCGGAATCGTCAGCCCCACACCCGCATAAAGCGACGACACGTTGTTGCGCGGATTGATGTCCCACTCGTTGTTTTGCCACTGCCACGAGTATTTCAACTGCCCGCCCAAAGTCGGCCAGTGTGCGTTGCGGAAGATCACATAGATATTCTTCTGCATGTCGGAAAGATGACGCAGCGCTTCCAGATCATCGCGACTCTGAATCTGCTTCTGCACGTCGCTTGAGTCCACCTCGAAATGAAAGTCTTCAAGCGATCCGTCAAACGTTATCGTCGTATCGAGCGGAACTCCGAGATATTCTTTCAAGCTGAGTTCGGCAAGCCTGAGATTCTTCTGCGCATCCTGAAGTTGAGGCTTCTGATTTTCCGTCTGCACGCGCACGCGCAGGACATCGTAATCGCTCATCAGTCCGACTTCCTTCATCAATTGCGCGCGTGTGAGTGAGCTGTCGCTGATTGAAAGACTTGCTTCTCTTGCTTTCACTACGTCACGCAGAAGCAGCACGCTCCAGAATCGCGTCATCACTTCATATTCCACATTGCGCGTGTTCTGTGTAATCATGTGTTCATTGGCGCGCTTGGCGGCATAGGCTCCACGCAGTCCCGCCGCCACGCGACCGAAAGTCAAAAGCGGTTGATTCAGCGTCACGTCCGCTTGAATCGCGTTATCCGCCCCGATTTCAATCGCCTGCAAATTCCCGCTTTCATCCGGGAAGAAGAATTTCGTCGGCTTGATCGCGCGCTGATAGCCCACCGTGCCTTCAACCTGCGGCAACGCGTTCGACCAGGCTTCAATCACCTGACCTTTCACGCGATCCTGATCAAGCTGTGGTTTCACCTGTGCAAGCGAGCGCTTTTTTCCAATCGCGACGGCTTCTGCGAGCGTCATGCTCGCGCCAATCTGAGCAAACGTTAGAAGAGTTGCGAACGTGAGGAGGGTAATTCTGTTCATGCGTGTTGACCTTCGGTTGTAACTGCTTCTTTGTTGCAGACGAGCGCGTCGTAAAACAGCTTCGTCGCGTATTCAATCACATCTATTGGTTGTGTCGTGCAGATATTCAGCATGCAAGTCCCTCGATAGAGCGCACTGATGGCCTCGGCCACAAGTTTCGTGTCAAAGGGACGAAAGTGTCCAATCGCGACGGCTTGATCCAACAGCTCCGACACCACACGCGTCCACGTCTCCTGATTTCTTTGCAGCGCCGCGCGAATTTCAGGATACTGCAGGCTCAGGCTGATCAACTGATGATGAAGCATGTCGGCTTCTGTGTTGCCTTGGTGCTTTGCCATCATCACGCGATGCACCTTATAGAGAGCTTCCGGGCCAAACTGATCCTGCGCGGCCATCTGCACGACGGTCTCCTGACCTTCCGTTTCAAAGCGCTCGGCCAGCGCAATCAGAATTTGCAGCTTCGACTCAAAGTGCCAGTAGATTGCGCCTTTCGATAGTCCCGCCTCTTTGGCGATTTCATCCACCGACGTGCTGTCAAATCCCTTCGTCGAGAAGAGCTTCCGCGCCGCATCGAGAATCTGATCCCGCCGCACGTCCTTATCCAGTTTCTCTGTCATTATATATGTCCTTTCTGTAGTCTTCATTCTTCCCCCCGGTCTTCCGGGGGGAATCAAAGGGGGGTCAAGCTCTTCAGCCACCCAACCCTCAGTCCGATTCCCAATTCCCGCCGACCTCTGCGTTGCCATACCGACCGGTCAGTTCAAAGATACTGAACAGTCGGTCTAATGTCAAGGAGCTACCGACCAGTCAGTTTGTTGCACTCGAAAAACTCATTATTGTTTTTACTTGTCTTACGAAAACTCCCAACAAAAAAAAGAGGCAATTACGCCTCTTCATAGATTTTTGTTAGTCTGTAGCGGCTGCCCTTGTGGCTGCCGACTCTGTGTTGGGGCGGGTCCCCGACCCGCCCGCTCCGCTTTGCGAACCGCCGAGCCGGGTTAAGCGCGACGATGAGTAGTGAACTCAACCCACTCTGGCGCGCAACCCGGCCGAAACCCCCGTTCTGTTATCCCTCTCCCTTTTCGATTTTCATTTTTCGATTTTCGATTTCATCTGATCACCACAATCTTCCTCGCCTCTCGGAACCGATTCGCTTCAACCGTCAACCAATAGCTCCCGCTCGCAAGGTTGTTTGCGGCGATTCCAATCTGATGTCTTCCCGCTTGCATCACACCAAGTTGCTCCGATCTCAGGGATCGAGTTCAATCCGTTAGTGCACTACTCAAGCTCCGGCATTGGAGGAACACTCAAATTGTAAAACTCTGGCGGCGCACTCTTCATGGAGACATCTTTCGGCCAATAGGGGTGTGTCCTACGCTCCAGCCAAGAATTATCAAAACGTGTTGTCGAATCCCATAAGCGAGGAAGAATTCCTTTGGCAAATCCGGTGCCGTGAATAGCTGAACTTGATAGCAAATCCGGTCCTGCACCGTATATTCCCATTTCTTCCACTCTACGTCAAACGGATAGCCCATCGAACCTGCATGATACCTAACTTGACGAATAGCCAACGGCAACTCATCCAAGCTCATCTCTACCGGCCACCACGCCTCATAGAAATCGTGCATCACCGATCCAGGCTTCTTCATCACGTTGAAAAACCCGTGTGCCAGTAGAGTAGAATCGCTTGTTCCGGGCAAAACAAACACCCCACCGTGCCAATACAAATTTCCATCTACCGTGTCCGGTTGAACGATTCCGGTGGAGGCGGTGTTGCAAACGATCCCCGAGCAGCAATCAAGCTGTCTGTCCAGACGAAGGCGGGCTGAGCGCTAACTTCAATCGCCAAAAACAAAAAAGCAAACCCGATCCGCTGGATGTGTGCAGAAAGAGTTCGCTTCAACATGATAACCTCACCGATGATTTGCTCGTGCCCGGATGATGACAATCTACGAAATATTTCTCTGATGCGCGACACAGCATCAGACGGCCGGATCCTTACCAAGACATGGGCCACCGCAAGTCGCCGAAATCTCCCGCTGTCATCAATCATCATTCATCAATCACCAATGCCGCCCCCGCCCCCCCCCCGGAACA
>JADLDM010000002.1 GCA_020846695.1 bacterium
ATCATCCATTCTTGTGGGGATCGAAACGTACCGGCCCGGATTTGCATCGCGTGGGCGGCAAGTATCCGGATGCGTGGCACTACCAACATATGGAAGACCCGACCACGATGTCGCCGGGTTCGGTGATGCCGCCTTATACGTGGCTTGCAGATAATGCGCTGAACACGTCGGACACGGAAGCGAAGATGAAGACGATGCGGATGTTGAACGTGCCGTATTCGGATAACGATATTGAAAACGCGCAGGCCGCCATGCGCTCACAGTCAGAGCAAATTTCACAGCGGCTTGAGGCTGAAGGAATACAAGGTATGCAGGATAAGGAGCTGGTGGCTCTGATCGCGTATTTGCAGCGGTTGGGCAAGCAGCCGCCGCAATTATTGGCAGGTAACCCATGATACGCGATCTATTAGGCGCCGGCGAAGGGACTCTCTCTTCGATTGCGCTTCTGATTATGCTTGCGGCCTTTGCAGGCGTCTTGCTCTGGACTTTCCGGGGAAAGAAGGACAGGTTTCGGGAGGAGAGCAATCTTCCTTTGGATGACAGCGATAATCACGCGGAATCTCCGCATTCAATGTAAGGACAGACATGAGCGAGAAGAACGAGCAATCGCGCGAAGAATTGCTGCCGGGTGATTTCATGCCTGATCAGCCGATGCTTGATCACGAATACGACGGGATTCGCGAGGCGGACAATCCGTTGCCGAAGTGGTGGGTGAATCTGTTTTTTGTCACGATTCTGTTCGCGATTATCTATCTGCCTTTCGTCCATATGTTTGATTTCCTGCCGAAGGATTACTTGAAGCGGGATGTCGCCTATGCGACCATGTTGGCGGAGCAGCGTGAAGCGGAGTTGATTGCGTCAGGCGCGTATGATCAGGATCCTGTCGGCGCGGGCAAGAAATATTTCGGGACGTTTTGTGTGACGTGCCACGGGAGCTACGCGGAAGGCGGCATCGGACCGAACTTGACGGACAATGCATGGATTCACGGGCCTCGGGAAGAGGATATTATCAAAACCATCGTAAATGGTGTATCGGCGAAGGGGATGCCGACGTGGGGTCCGATTCTGGGCGAGCGTAAGATCAAGATGATCACGGCGTATGTGATGACACTTTGGAATCAGCCCCCTCCGGCCGGAGTGAAGGGGAAGAAGGCGGAAGGCGAAGCATTCGACATGGCGGCGATTCGCGCGACCGTGGAGAAGGCCGCGGCGCCTGATACGACTGCAAAGATGTAGTTTGAGGACATAATGACGGACGGCAAACGGACTGAATTGCCGGTGATGAGCTTTGAGAAGCCGCCGGAACTCAGTTCGACTATTGGAGAGCAGGGCAAGCGCAAGTGGGTGTATCCTGATCTGACGAAAGGGAAGTTCACGACGCAGCGCAATATCCTGACGACGGTATTAATTCTGTTTTACTTTCTCGCGCCGTGGATTTCCGTCAAAGGGAATCCACTGTTGCTTTTTGACATTGCGGGACGGCAGTACTCGATTTTCGGAAACATGTTTTTGGCGACGGACTTGTACTTGTTCGCGCTGTTTCTACTGTTGAGCTTGATTGCTTTGTTCTGGTTTTCGGCGATGTTCGGGAGGTTGTGGTGCGGGTGGGCGTGTCCGCAGACGATTTATATGGAAGGTGTGTACCGGCGGATTGAGCGGTGGATAGAGGGGAATCCGCGGCAGCAGAGGGCGCTTGCGGAAGGGCCGCGTGACGAGATGTACTGGACGAAGAAGGTCTTCAAGCACGGCGTGTTCTGGATGATTTCGACGGCTTTAGCTTTGAGCTTCACGGCATATTTCATCGGGCCGAAGGCGTCGTATGAGATGTTCTGGACGTTTGGTGCTGCGCATCCGACCGCGATGACGTTTGCAGTGGCGACGACGGCATTGACCTACTGGAACTTTGCATGGTTTCGCGAGCAGTTCTGTCATTTCTTGTGTCCGTACGCGAGAATTCAGTCGGTGTTCCTGGATGAACACAGTTTGATCATCGGCTACGACCCAGTGCGCGGGGAGCCGCGCGGCGCGAAGCGTAAGGGCGACCCGGAGGCGAAGGGCGATTGCGTGGATTGCTTCCGTTGTGTGCAGGTTTGTCCTGCGGGAATTGACATTCGCAATGGGTTGCAGCTTGAATGCGTGCAGTGCACGGCTTGTATTGACGCGTGCGACGTGGTGATGGAGAAAACGGGGAAACCGCATGGACTGATTCGCTATGACTCGGCAGCGGGAATTGAGCATAAGAAGCACAAGTTTGTGCGTGCGCGCGTGATCATTTATATGGCGGTGTTTGCGCTGCTTCTCGGGCTGTTTGTCCTGCGACTGGCAGGAAAAGAGACGGTGGAATTTGCGATTGTGCGGCAGCCGGGAACCCCGTATCTGGTGCAGGAAGACGGCGTCGTGCGAAACATGCTGCACCTGCACATGACGAATGCGGACGCGCAAGAGCACACAGTGCGCGTGCAGATTGACTCACCGATTGAAGCGGAACTGTTGGTTTTGGGCGAACCGTTCACGCTGAAGCCGGGTGAAAGAGCAATGGCGGAAGCATTTGTGATGGTGCAGAAGGAGAAGATTGCAACTTCTTCGACGCCGATGGAGTTCAAGTTAATGGACGGCGATTTGGTGGTGGGAACGGCGGCGGTGAAATTTTTGGGGCCGGTGGGGAGACGGAAGTGAGAAGGTATGAAGTATGAAGTATGAAACCGGAATCAAAGCTAAGTGAGGGGGCATGAGATGAGTGAAGCAAAAACAAGATCGAAGTGGCAGAAGTATCTCGACCAGAATTTGTGGCCGATGATCATAGTTGCGATTCTGACCGGAACCGTGGCGATAAATCTTGCTGTGTTGACGATAGCGCAGCAGAATCCTCCGGAGCTTCTGAGTGAGACATACTACGAGGACGGTTACAACCTGAAGGACGTGGTCTCGAAGCAGCAGGCGACAGATCGTACGGGTTGGAAGGTGACTGCAGAAGCCATCTCGGGTGAGAGGGGCGAGACTCCAATCGTGATGCTCACGGTTGTGGATCAGGCGGGATTGCCGTGCGGTTCAATCAAGGGAGCGGCAGCGCTCTATCGTCCGTCGGACAAGCATCTTGATATTGAAGCTGCGACATTGACTGAAGTTGGTCAGGGAAGATACGTGTTAAAGGCACCGCGCATGTTGGAGCACGGCGCGTGGCAGTGTGTTTGCGATTTGACGCAGGGCTCGAAGACATATAGTAATCGAGTCCCGTTGTTTGTGAATTGACCACCCCCATCCCCTACCCGTCCCCCGTAAACGGAGGAAGGGGGGAGAGATGCGAGAACCCTATCCCCTACCTTTCCCCCGCAAACGGAGGAAGGGGGGAGAGAAGAGAGAACCCCTATCCCGTACCCTTTCCCCCTCGCATCGAGGGGAAAGGGCGAGAGAGATTTCGGCCGGGTTGCGCAAAGCCTTAACCCGGCTCGGCGGAGAGAAAAATGAACGCATTTGCAGTAGATATTTTTCCGGCGTTTGTGGTCGGGCTGTTAAGTTCGGCGCATTGCATCGGCATGTGCGGGCCATTGGCAACGTTAGGTTGCCGCTCGACGATGACGGGCGGGAAGTGGGCGCCGCTTGGGTTCAGTCTGGGGAAACTGCTCTCATATTCAATGCTGGGATTTCTCGCGGCGATGATCGGCGCAGTGGTGATGGATCGCGCAGGGATTCAGAAGGCGTCGGCCTATGTTTCAATTGTTGGGGGAATTTTGATGCTCGCGGCGCTGGCGTTCGCGTATTTCTCGAAGGGCGGGAAGATCTTAGGCAGGATTTCAGTGGCTATCTCCAAGCGCGCGCTGAGGTGGGGAAAGTGGATGTCGCCGGGATTGGGGTTCGCGGCGGCGCTGTTGCCGTGCGGAGTGCTCTATGCGATGGTGGCAAGATCGGCAGCCGCGCATTCTCCTGTAGGCGGCATGATGATTATGCAGGCCTTTGGAATCGGAACAATGCCGGCGCTCTTGGGATTCGGCGCGCTCTTAAGAATGATTCCTCAGAAGTATGCGCGATTCAGCAACGTGGCGGCGGGGGCTTTGATGGTGCTGACTGCGTTTGCGCTGATATGGCGCGGCTATGCGGGATTGCAGGTGGAAGCGGGGCCTCCGCCCTGCTGCGGGCACTGAGCGGTACCCCCATCCCCGACCCTTCCCCCGTGAACGGAGGAAGGGAGAACAGAAAGAAATTGACAGAGCCGCTCCGGAATGGGGCGGCTCTTGTGTTGTTGGGGCAATTGGGATCATTGCGGGTCTGGAGACCCACAACGGCGAGCGCCCTCGCGACGCCTGCTTAATCTACGGCGATACCTTCTTCGCGGTATTCACGGAGTTTGTTGCGGAGTGTGCGAATTGAGATGCCGAGAGACTCGGCGGTCTTGGTGCGATTGTTTTCGTGGACACGCAGGGCACGGAAGATGGCGGCCTTTTCGATTTCGGAGAGCGTTGCCGTGGTTTGCGCATCGAGAGTGAACATCTTCTCTTCTTCCTGCGGCGATGTATCCATGCCGTCGAGATAGAGATGCTTGGGACGAACCAACGTGTCTTCGCACATGATTACTGCGCGCTCCATTTTGTGCTGGAGTTCGCGCACATTGCCCGGCCAGTTGTAGCGGCATAGCTGCTCCATCGCGGATTCATCAATGCCGCAGATGTCCTTGGAGTAGTCGTTCGCGTAGTAGAGCACGAAGTGGTTGGCGAGCATTGGAATATCATCGGCGCGATCGCGGAGCGGAGGCAGCTCGATAGGACAGACATTTAAGCGGTGAAAGAGGTCCTCGCGGAAGTTGTTCTCTGCAATCGCCTTTTTCAAGTCACGGTTTGTGGTGGCGATGATGCGCACGTCAATCTTGATGGTTTCGCGTCCTCCAAGCTTTTCAAATTCGCGCTCTTGAAGAACGCGCAAGAGCTTGGCCTGCATGCCGGTGGACATCTCGCTGATTTCGTCCAGCAGGAGGGTCCCGCCGTGCGCCAGAGCAAATCTTCCTTCGACGGTCTTGACGGCTCCGGTAAAGGCGCCCTTCTCATGGCCGAAGAGTTCGGATTCCATGAGGGTTTCTGGCATGGCGGCGCAATTGACTTTGACAAACGGCCCGCCGCGACGGGGGCTGTTTTCATGCAGCGCACGCGCGATCAGCTCCTTGCCGGTGCCGGATTCGCCCTGAATCAGCACGGTTGCGCGCGTGGGAACGACCATTTGTAGTTGTTCCAAGACGCTCAACATGCAGGGCGATTGGCCGAGAATATTATCGAACTGGAATTTGGTTCCGAGTTCGCGCTTCAACTGAAAGTTTTCGATTTTGAGTTTGCGCGATTCGAAGGCTTTCTGAATGCGCAGCAGGAGCGTCTCCTGCGGGAAGGGTTTTTCGAGGAAATCAATCGCGCCGTCCTTAATGGCGGCGACGGCCTCGGGGACGCTGCCGTATTGAGTCATGATGACAACGTCAACGCCGGGAAAACGTTCGTGAACTGTGCGGAGGAGCTGCAGGCCGGACATCTTGGGCATTCGGACGTCGGATACAATGACATCAAAGGCTTGTCCCTCCTCCAACAGATTGAGGGCTGCTTGTCCGTCCTCGCATGCCTCTACCTGATAGTTACGGCGTTTCAGGGTCTGGCAGATCCACTCTCTGAAGTGCTGTTCATCGTCCACAACAAGGATGCGATTCTTGGCCATATGGTGATCTCCAAGTTAGGGTTGTGAGGAGCGAAGTGTAGCGATTCCAATTGCGGTGGCGAACCGCCGGGCAAAGCGGTTGCGAAATATCAACATCTCTTCTCTGGCCAATTCACTGTGCATGACTATAGCGAGTATAGTTGTAATCTGCTTGGAATTCAGTGGTTAGGGCAGAAACAACGTTGAGTGCCGCCAATATACGCACTGGAAGTTGAAAAGTCAAGCAGATTTTGCCGAGGGAAAGTGTTGCCGTTATTGGGTTGGAATTGCCCGTCCGTCTTGATTATCGGCCGATTTTTCGGTAGATTGAATGTTCTAACTAAGGTATTGGAATTCTATATAGATGGAACAGCCGTTTATCCGGATTGCCGGGGCACGCGAGCACAATCTTCAGAACATCTCGGTTGACCTCCCGCGCAACCGATTGATTGTAATCACTGGGATTTCGGGCTCCGGGAAGTCCTCTCTGGCCTTTGACACCCTCTATGCGGAGGGGCAGCGGCGCTATGTGGAATCGCTTTCAGCCTACGCACGGCAATTTCTCGGGCTGATGGAGAAGCCCGACGTGGACTCGATTGAGGGGCTCTCGCCGGCGATTTCGATTCAGCAGAAGGCAGGCATCCGCAATCCGCGCTCGACCGTTGCAACCGTCACGGAGATTTACGACTATCTGCGCCTGCTCTATGCTCGCATCGGCAAGCCGCACTGCCCCAATTGCGGGAAGCCGATTCAGCGACAGACCGCGCAGGAGATCGTGGATGCGCTCTTGAGTCTTCCTGAAGGCGCCAAGGTGCAATTGCTCGCGCCGTTGGTGACGGGAAGAAAGGGGGAGTATCGAGAGATTTTCGACAACATTCAGCGCGACGGATTCGTGCGCGTGCGCGTGGACGGAGAAATTCGCTCGCTTGAAGAGAAGATTGATCTTGACAAGAAGCGGCGGCACACGATTGAAGTGGTTGTGGATCGTCTTGTGATCAAGGACGGACTGCGTACGCGACTAACGGATTCCGTCGAAACGACGCTGCGGCTTTCGAGCGGACTCTTGATTGCGGCGATTGACGGCAGGAAGGACAGAGTTTTCAGCGAGCGGTTCGCGTGTCCCGATTGCAATATCTCAATTCAGGAAGTTGAGCCGCGGCTATTCAGTTTCAACAGTCCATTCGGCGCCTGTGAACGCTGCACCGGTTTGGGATTCAAAATGGAGATTGATCCCGAGCGCGTGGTTCCCAATCCTGATCTTACCATTGAAGAGGGAGCGGTAGCGAGTCTCTCAGGGGGAATGGACGGGTGGCTGGGGACGATGATCGAATCGGTTGCGAAGAAGTTCAGATTCCGGCTCGACACGCCGTGGAAGAAGATGAAGCCGGAGCACAAGCAGATTGTGCTCTACGGTTCAGGCAAGAGGGACGTGGAGTTTGTGTGGGAAGGAGAACGTTCGCGATTTGAGCACACGGGCAAATGGGAGGGTGCGATTCCGAATTTGATGCGGCGCTATCAACAGACGACGTCGCAGCAAGTACGCGAATGGATCGAGGAGTTCATGGGGAATATTCCGTGTCCCGCCTGCAAGGGCGCGCGTTTGAAACCCGAGGCGCTTTCCGTGCTGATCAACGGGCGGAATATCCACGAAGTTTGTGATGATTCGATTCGCAAGTCGCATTCGTTCTTCACGACACTCGAGTTGAATTCGCGCGACACGATGATTGCAAAGCAGATATTGAAAGAAGTGCGCGAGCGCATCACGTTTCTGTTGGACGTGGGATTGGATTATCTGACTCTGAATCGCGCGGCGGGTTCGCTGTCGGGAGGTGAAGCGCAGAGAATTCGCCTCGCGACGCAGATTGGTTCGCAGTTGACGGGAGTGATGTACATACTCGATGAACCTTCCATCGGTTTGCACCAGCGAGACAACGATCGCCTTATTGCAACGCTCAAGCGATTGCGCGACATCGGAAACACCGTGATTGTCGTCGAGCACGATCGCGATACAATTGTGGCGGCGGATTACGTGGTGGATTTGGGGCCGGGCGCGGGACGGCATGGAGGCAAAGTTGTCGCAGAGGGCACGCCGGAAGAAATTGAGATTGTGGGGAAATCGCTTACGGGGCAGTTTCTTTCAGGCGCGGAGCGGATTAATGTTCCTACGAAGCCGCGTGAAGGAATCGGCAAGGCGATTACCATCAAGCGCGCGCGCGGGAACAACCTCAAGGACGTCACGGTGGATATTCCCTTAGGAACGTTTACTGCGGTGACGGGTGTTTCGGGATCCGGCAAGTCAACTCTTGTGAATGAAACACTGTTTCGCGCGCTTGCACAGAAACTTTACAATGCGAAGGAGCCGCCGCTTCCCTACGGATCACTTGCCGGGATTCAGCATATTGACAAGGTGATTGATATTGATCAGTCTCCCATCGGCAGAACTCCGCGCTCGAATCCGGCGACATACACGGGGCTGTTTACACAGATACGCGATTTGTTCAGTCAACTTCCCGAAGCGAAAATGCGCGGCTACAAGCCGGGGCGATTTTCGTTCAATGTGAAGGGCGGGCGCTGCGAGAATTGTCAAGGCGACGGCATCATCAAGATCGAGATGCATTTTCTGCCGGACGTGTATGTGCCGTGCGAAGTGTGCCACGGGAAGCGATACAATCGCGAGACGCTGGAAGTTCGCTGGAAAGGCAAGTCCATCTCGGATGTGCTGGAGATGAGTGTTTCCGAAGCGCGGGAGTTCTTCGAGACGATGCCTTCGATTGCGAGAAAGCTTTCGACACTTGAAGAGGTCGGCTTGGGTTACATTCATCTCGGACAGCAGGCGACGACGCTTTCCGGCGGCGAAGCGCAGCGCGTGAAACTCGCGACGGAACTTTCGCGCGTCGCGACGGGAAGAACGCTCTACATTCTTGACGAACCGACAACAGGTTTGCATTTTCACGACATCAAGTTGTTGCTGAAGGTTCTGCACACTTTGGTTGATCGCGGGAACACGGTTGTGGTAATCGAGCACAACCTTGACGTTATCAAGACGGCGGATTGGATTGTTGACCTGGGTCCCGAGGGAGGCGATGGCGGCGGACTCGTGCTTGTCTCGGGTACGCCGGACGACGTTTCTCGCGCGAAAGAAAGTCACACGGGAAGGTATTTGAAGCCCGTTTTGCAGGAGGCGCGCAAGTTCAACTCAAATGGCAGAACGCGCAAAGCAAGTGAGGTGAGCGCTTGAGACGCACTTTCCACCTCCTGCTGATTCTCTCGCTCTGTTCGCTTGCACATGCCTTTGATGCGGCACGCGCACTGGAGATTGCGAAGAAACTCGGCTCCGATGAGTTTGAAGGAAGACGCTCAGGCCATCCGGGTGGAATGAAAGCGGAGCAATACATTGAGAATTACTGCAAAGAGATCGGCCTGGCACCGGGGAACAAGGAGAGTTACTTTCAGGACGTGCCAATGCTCGTGCATAAAGAGGTTTCGGCTTCTCTGAGCATTGCAAATTCGGAACTGGGGAAGATTGCATTCCATCATGGCCTCGACTTCACAGTCTGCACGCACAGCGGGTCGGGTTACGTGCAAGGGGAAGTGGTGTTGGTTGGACACGGAATCGTCGCGCCGGAGAAAGGGCGCGACGATTATCAAGGGATGGACGTGAAGGGGAAAGTGATTGTAATCCTGCGCGGACAGCCGACTTCAAACTACTCATTAGAGGCAGAGGATACGCGAGGCGCTGCATTGAAGATTGCGAAGGAGCGCGGAGCGTCAGCCGTAATGTGGCATTCCGGCGCCTTTCCGGTAAATGGTGCGGCAATTGCTGAAGAACACTACCATGCAGAGTTGCCTCTGATTTACATCGGTGACCGCGCGCTGCAAGTTCTACTCGAAAACACCGGCAAGTCGTTGAAGACGTACAAGACCGCGATTGACCTTGCGCCAATGCCGATTCGCACGGGGAAACAGGTTTCGCTCGCCGTTCGCACGAAGGAACTCAAGAACAGACACGGAAGAAATGTGATCGGAATCGTCTACGGTTCCGATCCCGTTATGCGCAACGAGTTGATTGTGGTCGGCGCCCATTTGGATCACGTAGGGGAGAATGCAAACGGAGTCATCTACAACGGCGCAGATGACGACGCATCGGGCAGCGGCCTGATTGCTGAGTTGGCGCGCTCGGTAGTGGAAGGAGAACCACTCAAGCGGACGGTGGTGTTCATCTGGTTTACTGGCGAAGAAGACGGTCTGATCGGGAGCACGCACTTCGTCGGAAATGCGACGCTGCCCTTCGGCAATATCGCGGCGATGATGAACTTCGATATGGTTGGTCAAGGCGACGGCGGCTGCGACATTTCCAATCTCGATTTGTTCGGCGACTTCGGCTGGGATTACGCGGACTCGCTTCATCATGCGGCATCGCCGATTGAAACTTATGCTTCAAGCGGCGACGGAAGCAGCGATTATGCGCCGTTCGTTGAGCAAGGAGCGCCGGGCATCGCGTTCTGGTCATCGGGAAGTCATCCGTTCTATCACCAGTTGACGGATGACGGGCCATGGCTTAACGAAGAGAGTTTTGCCTCGGTGGGAAAGCAGGCTGAAGCCCTCCTGCGCCATGTGGGTAACACTCAATTTGTGCCGGCTGCACGTTCAGACTCACTAAGATTGATCTCGCGGCAAAGCATTACGGTTGACGTGGACGGATTCTTCGTGGATGCAGTGGGCACGGTGAAGGCATCGCGAGATTTGACATGCGCATGGCTTCCGCACGACGCGAAGACTCCGATGATTGATTTGATCAATCGCTGTGCGTCGCTGCACGAGTATTGCGACGCGCATCAGGTCGCTTCAAAGGGTTTGAAATCCGCTGCGGAGGCTCACGGCAATCTCAAGCGCGGAGTCTTCCTTGCGATTCCGGAGCGGGGACTTACCGGCCGTTCCGCGCGCGACGTAGCGACTCTGACCAAGATGGGACTCTCTGTTGTGCATCTGACTCCCGGAGATCAGGCGGTTAAACTTGGGATGAGCGATCAGGTGTTCGATGCGCTTGAATCGGCGGGAGCGTTCGCGATGATACCGCTGGATTACAATACGGCGCCGCGCGTGCAGAGTTGGGGATCCCGCGCGATCGTCACGGCGAGCCTGAAGCAATTCGCGGAATTGGATTCGAGTTTTCGCGCGTCACTGATGTCCAGCCAGGCGCTCTTGATGCTCGATGTTCTGAGCACGCCGGATAGCGCACAGATTGAGGCGATTCGACCGGGAAGACAGAGGCTTGTGCATCTGAATTTCGGCGAATCCTATGAGGACTTGCGGGAAACGGAGCAGAAGGCGAGCATGACGACTCTGATGCAGGCGGGATTCTCGCGCGACGATTTGTTCTGTTTGTTCAATGGAAATCTGAGACGGTATTTGGGGCGCGAATAGGAGTGGTTATGCCCACACTGCTTGAGAAGTTGCAGCGCGTTGATCCGGACTACTATACGCCGGAAGTCGTTTCTCCGATGGAGGCGTGTCTTGAACGGATTCGCGACTTGAAGCGTGCGCGCAACGCCGTAATTCTGGCGCACAACTATCAGCGACCGGAAATTTTCGAGGTCGCGGATTTTCTCGGAGACTCGCTCGGATTGTCTCTTGACGCGACACGAGTGGGCGACGCGGAGGTGATTGTGTTTTGCGGCGTGCATTTCATGGCGGAGACCGCGAAGATATTGAATCCCGCGAAGAGGGTTCTGCTGCCGAATCTTGCGGCGGGCTGCTCACTTGCGGACACGGCGACGGGACCTGCAGTTCGCGCTCGCAAGGAGGAATTAAGAGATCTGCATCCTGATTTGCAGGTGGTGAGCTATGTGAACACTACGGCGGAAGTAAAGGCGGAGTCTGACGCCTGCTGCACAAGTTCGAATGCAGTCTCGGTTGTTCGCGCAATGGAGTCGCGTACCATTCTCTTCATCCCGGATCAGAATCTTGCAAGGCACGTCGCGCAGCACGTTCCCGAGAAGACGATTATCGCGTGGGACGGCTATTGCTACGTGCATCATCAGATCACGGCGGACTCGATCATCGCGATGCGCACTCAGTTTCCGGGAATTCAGATTCTCGTTCATCCCGAATGCCGCGATGACGTGGTTGCGCTGGCGGATGCGTCGCTTTCGACTTCGGGGATGGTGGAGTTTGCGAAGGCAAGCCGCGCACAGGAGTTTCTTGCCGTGACGGAGTGCGGACTCTCGGATCTTCTTCAGATTCAGGTCCCGGAGAAGACGTTTTATCGCGCGTGCAAGATATGTCGTTTCATGAAGGCGATCTCCTTGGAAGACGTTGAAGAAAGTCTCAAGCAAAATCGCTTTGAGATTACAATTGACGAGACGACGCGCGAAGGAGCGAAGCAGGCTTTGACGAAGATGTTTGAGCTTACCGGAGGCAGCCGTGACAATTTAGCGCTGCCTCGATCGGTTGCAGACGAATAAATTAACAGCAATTACAGCAATGGCGACAGATTTCAGAATTGAGAAAGACTCGCTTGGCGAGTTACAGGTGCCGGCCTCCGCATATTACGGCGTGCAGACGGCGCGCGCGGTGGCGAATTTCCCGATATCCGGTTTGCGCCCACACCCGATTTTTGTGCGCGGCTATGTGATGATCAAGCGCTCCGCAGCGGACGTGCACAAGAGTTTGAAGCTCTTAACACCCGAGCAATCTGATGCAATTATCAAGGCGGCGGACGAGCTGATTGAGGGCAAGTATCTTGATCAGATTGTGGTGGACGTCTATCAAGCGGGCGCAGGCACATCCACGAACATGAACGTGAATGAAGTGATTGCGAATCGCGCGGCGGAATTGCTTGGGTTGGGTCGCGGCGATTACATCCGCGTGCATCCGAACGATCACGTGAACATGGCGCAATCCACGAATGACACGTATCCGGCGGCGATGCGCGTGGGATTGTGCTTGAAGTTTCCGGACCTGATTGCATCGTTGGATATTGCGATAACGGCGCTTGAGACCAAGGCGCGGGAGTTTGATGACGTGATCAAGAGCGCGCGCACGCACTTGCAGGATGCGGTGCCGATTCGACTGGGACAGGAGTTTGGCGGCTACGCGGCGATCTTGAAGCGCTGCAAGGAGCGATTGATTGCGGCGGAAGACGGACTCAGGCAATTGAATCTGGGCGGCACTGCGGCGGGAACAGGCATGAATGCCGATCCGAAGTATCGCAAGATGGTTGCCGAAGAACTTTCAAGAAAGACGGGAATCAAGTTCAGACCGGCGGAGAATCTGTTTGAGGTGACGCAATCGTTGGGAGACTTCCTGCATTTCTCGTCCGCGCTTCGTCTGCTTGCGATTGAGTTAGGCAAGATTGTTTCCGACATTCGCTATTTGAGCAGCGGTCCGCGCACAGGACTTGCCGAAATCAACCTGCCGCCGGTGCAACCGGGTTCTTCGATCATGCCGGGCAAAGTGAATCCTTCGATGGCCGAGATGATGAATCAGGTTTGCTATCAGGTTGTGGGATTTGACACGACGGTTGCCTACTGCGCACAGGCCGGGCAGATGGATTTGAATGTGATGATGCCTGTGATGAATTACAATCTTCAACAGGGGCTGCATATTTTCGCATCTTCGATTGATGTATTTACCAAGAAGTGCTTGGAGGGGATCACGGTGGATCGCGAGAGATGCAGGATGTATTTTGAATCATCGGTCGGCATGGCCACGATTCTAAATCCCTACATCGGTTACTCGAAGGCTGCGGATCTTGCAAAGGAATCCGTGAAGACGGGTAAGACGGTTGTTGAGTTGATTCGCGAGCACAAGCTGCTTTCGGACGAGCAATTGAAGGACATTCTCGATCCGCGCAAGCTGACGGAACCTGATTTGCAGTCGGCGGGAGGTTCATCGGGCGGATGATTTCGTGACGGGCGCAGACTATCTTTTTCTTGCTCTCGGCGCGCTGATCGCTTCGACGGTGTCCGGCGTTGCGGGCGTGGGTGGCGGGATGGTCTTCCTGCCTGTGCTCTCCGAACTTGTCGGACTTCGCCTTGCTGTTCCGTATCTGACACTGCTCTTGCTCGTTGGAAACTTTTCGCGCGCATGGTTTGCTCGCGATGGAATTGACTGGAAAGTTTTGCAGGCGTTCCTGTGGACGGCGATTCCGTGCGCTGCGATCGGCGCTGTCGGATACGCTTATCTGCCCGCAATTTGGATCGCGCGGGTTCTCGGCGCGTATTTGCTCATCTATGTCGGATTGAATTTTCTAAAGGTGCAGTGGCCAAAGGTTGCCACGCTGCGCTCGATGACGTGGATCGGAATTCCGGCGGGGATTTCGTCAGGCGTTGTCGGAGGTTCGGGTTTGATCATCGCGCCGTATTTCTTGAGATACGGCTTGATCAAGGAGAGTTTTCTTGGGACTGAGGCTCTCGCTGCGGCGGGCACACACGTGGCAAAGCTCGCGGTGTGGGGCGGGATGTCTGTTCTAACGTGGAAGGACGTGACTCTACTGGCGCCGCTTAGCCTGTTAATGATTGCGGGCTCCTATTTCGGTCGAGTCCTTGTTTCCAAAATGCGCGCGCGAGTGTTTCGCGGCGTCATGCTGATTGTGCTGGCTGTGATCGGTGTGCGATTTCTATTCTTCTTTCATTGAGCGATCATGAAGAAACTCACCCTCATTCTTGTTTGTGCCGGAGCCGCGATTAGCTTCGCACAACCGGCAGCGACGATCGGAGAGATTTCCGTTCCGCAGGGCTCCAAGCGAGTTTCCAAGGCGGCGGATAGTTTTGCATCTGAGCTTCGCTCCTTGAAGCTCTATGAGCCCGGCGAGTTTCTTGCAGGCGACGGAAAGACACTGCTCTGTGCGGAGAATATCCTCGCGAAAACGGACGTGAAGCCGTTTGAAAACCGTGATGATTCCGGCACGGACGGCATCGTGAGAATGTGGGGCGATTTTCTTTGGGAGCACGGAAACAGAAGTGCGATTGCATTCCCGCTCGACAACGGTCAATCCGCAACTTGGAGTGATTGGGCCGACGGTCTCAGACCTAAGAAGTCAGGCGGACGTTTCATCTTCACACAGGTCAGTGGACCGAGCGGAAGCCGCGATTCTTTTGACGAGTATCTCAGCTTTGTCGCGGAAGAGATGGGAGCGATGGCGCTGAGGCGGGAAACCGAGCCGATCGTGGACGACTCGATTGCGATCGGCGATTTATTCGTCGCGCTACGAAACGACAAGGAGAGTTGGGTGGGAATTGTGCTGGATTTGTGCCGGACGCAGAAGGGCGAGCGATTGGTGATTTTGGGTTCGTGCGGCACGCCGAGCAGCGTCTTGTATTTGCCGAAGCCGTTTTCGCCCGTGCAAGGTGTCGGTGAGTGGTTTACGTTGGACGGCGCGCGATGGGAAATTGGGGCGGGATCGAAGACAGAGTTGAGACGAATCAGATTGAGATTATGAGTTGAATTACGCCGGGAGCTTGTCTGCAGCCACAGGGGCAGCAGCTACAATCTCTCCTCGGACATAAAGAATGCGACGCGGGCGATGGATAACCATCGCCCGCTTCTGTTTTTCCAAGTGTCACAAGCCGAACTACCTCTTCCCGTACATTGCTGCACCCGATTCTATCAGCTTGACGCGGGGAGCAGTCGCGCCATTACCTTGCACTTCAAGTGTGAAGCCGTGTCCAAGGGGACAAATCGTTGATTCCGTGATGGGGCCGAAGCGAATAGGAGGATCACTCCAACCGCCTTTCGCAGCAAATGCGACGGAAACAGACGGCGCGACTTCGGTGCCCGGACATCCGGTCCTCGATGAAGTCACGAGAAAAGAATCAATACCCGACGGCGCGACGAAGACACGATTTGTCTCCCATGCGATGGAGAAGATGTCTGTTTCGCCCGTGATTCCCGAAGCAGAGGCGGAGCGCACCTTGATCGGGATTTGCGCAGAGTAGGCTAAATACTGGAGCATCGCGGGGCCAGTGCCCACGTCAATCACCACACGCTTGCCGGGAGTGGTCAAGCCGGCGAGCATTTGCTCCTGCGACGGATAGGTATTGACCTGCACCAAGTTGAAATTGATATTGACCGGAGGCTCACTTTGCGCAAAACAGGTTGCTGCGGTCATCAGAATCAGAAGCAGCGATCGCATCATTGTTCATCCCTCTGCGATTGGTTGTTCATACGTAAGGCAACGCGCGTGCCCAGTTCATTCGGCGTGAAGTTGCCGGAAACGGCGTGATTCATCATATAATTGGTTCAATTGATCCGGGGAAAATGCAAGATGTTGCGCACGATAATCGCAATGTGCAAAATGTATGCAAATCAACCGGACTTGTCGAGATTATGGCCGACAGAATCATCGTCATCTTCCTTTGGTGATTCGGCGGGAGGCTCAGGCGCGTCCTTGGTCTGGATGTGCTCGGAGTAGTCTGTAATGCGATCCTTGCCGAGGAATTCGGCGAGCTTGTCGCCTTCCAACATCTCGACTTTCAAGAGTTCCGCGGCCATGTTTCTCAGGAGATCTTGATTGCCCCGCAGGATTTGTAGAGCTTCAGTATAACAGCGGTCAATGATCTCCTTGACTTCCTGATCAATCAATTGCGCGGTGTCCTCGCCGTAGTAGTCGTCCTGCGTCTGGAACGGATTGTCACGCGGCGTGTGACCGCGGCGGCGATAGACGACCTGTCCGAGCTTCTCGGACATGCCGTAATCCATGACCATCGCGCGAGCCATGGCGGTCACCTGTTGAAGGTCACTGTACGCGCCTGACGTGATCTCACCGTAGATAATTTCTTCGGCAGCGCGACCGCCCAATGCAACTTTGATCTTATCAATGATCTCCTGCTTGGATATCAGATATTGCTCTTCGGAGGGCAGATAGAGCGTGTGGCCCAGAGTTGCGGTTCCTCGCGGGATAATTGAAACGCGATGCACGGGATCGGTGTTCGGGAGTTTAGCTCCAACGATGGCGTGACCGCACTCGTGATAGGCGATCTTCTCTTTTGTCTTGGGAGTCAGCACACGCGATCTTCGCTCGAGACCGGTCATTTCTCGATCAATGGCCTCTTCGAGTTCCGGCATCTCAATCTCTTTTTTCCCGCGACGCGCCGCGAGCAGAGCGGCCTCATTGATTGAGTTGGCCAGATCCGCTCCGACAAAACCGGGAGTACGCGCAGCAATCAGACGAAGATTCACGTCTTTGGAAATCTTCTTGCCGCGAATGTGAACTTTCAGGATTGCTTCGCGACCGTCAATGTTTGGCGGATCCACCACGACTTGACGGTCGAAACGACCGGGACGCATCAGCGCCATGTCGAGAATTTCGGGACGATTGGTGGCGGCCATGATGATGACGCCCTTCGAGCTTTCGAAACCGTCCATCTCAACCAACAGTGCATTCAGCGTTTGTTCGCGTTCGTCATGGCTTGCCCATGGAGATGCCCCGCGCGCTTTGCCAAGCGCATCCAACTCGTCAATGAAAACAATGCAAGGAGCTTTCGCCTGTGCCTGCTGAAAGAGATCGCGTACACGAGCAGCGCCGACTCCGACGAACATCTCAACAAAATCCGATCCGGAGATTGAAAAGAAGGGCACGCTCGCTTCACCGGCGACAGCCTTCGCAAGCAGCGTTTTGCCTGTTCCGGGAGGACCGACGAGCATCACCCCTTTGGGAATCTGCGCACCAAGCGCGCGGAACTTCGCGGGCTGCTTCAAAAACTCGACAACCTCTTTCAACTCTTCGACGGCTTCGTCAATTCCGGCGACATCCTTGAAGTTGATCTTGGTCGCGCTCTCCATGTAAACCTTTGCGCGCGATTTGCCGAAAGACATCAATCCACCGGAACCGCCGCCGCCGCCCATTCTGCGAATCAGAAAACTCCAGAGCAGGATGATGATTCCGAGGGGGAGAACCCACGCGAAGAAGAAGCCCTTCAGCCAATCGGACTCAAAACGCCCCTCAAAATCAATGCCCTTCTCTTCAAGCTGCTTGACGAGATCGGGATCGTCCACCCGGACGGCCTCAAACGGAGTGAGCACGCTCACGCCGGCGGAGTCAATCATGGCTTCGCCGCGTATGTTCTCCTGCGTGATGATGACGCGTTTGACGGCGTCTTCGTTCAGGAGTTCCTTGAAGCGAGAGTAGCTGAGCGGCTCGCTTTTTCCGCCGCCCATATAGGCTTGCGCGATGAAGAGCGCCAGCAGCACTGCGACGAGATACCACAGCGAGAAGTTAAACCGCTTGGCGGGCGTCGCCGATTTCTTCTTATTGTTCTTTTTTTCCTGTGTATCGCTCAACTCAGTAGTCCACGCCTTTCTGGGCGAGGATTCCCCTCTGATATGCGTGTTTGATTTCTTTCATTTCGGTAACCGTGTCGGCGCGATCAATAATCTCTTGCGGCGCGCCGCGACCGGTGAGAATCAGATTACATTGCGAAGGCCGCGCATCAAGCACGCCCAGCGCGTCCTGAATCGTGATCAAATTGAGACTGATGGCGACAAATATTTCGTCGAGCAGCACAAGATGATAGTCTCCTGACGCAAGCCGCTCCTTGGCGAATTGAAGCGCTTCGCGCGCTGCCTTTTCGTGTTCTTCGCGAGGCAGATTGTCATCAAGAATACCGACGAAGCCCTTTCCCATGCGATGAAACTCGACCTCGGGCTCCAATCGGCGAATCGCTTTCATTTCGCCATAAACCCAACTGCCCTTGATGAACTGGACAATCAGCACACGATGACCGTATCCCACGGCGCGCAATACCGTCCCCAGCGCAGCAGTCGTTTTGCCTTTTCCGTCGCCGGTGTGAACGAGGACGAGTCCTTGAGTTTCGCGTGATTGAGCCTGAGATTCAGTCATGCGTGGCGCACAGATTAGTATGCTTTTGAGAAGATGACACGCTGCTTGGAGGGTTTGCCCGTCAACATGCAGCGACCCTCTTCCTGGAGTCCCTCCATCGGAATCACGCGGAGAGTAGCTTTGGTCTCTTCCTGAATGCGCTTCTCGTCTTTGGTATCGCCCGCCCAATGCACGGAAGCAAAGCCTTCATCGGCGGCGATATACTCCTTGAACTCATCGTAGGAGTTGATCTCCTTCGTGTGCTCCACCATACGTTTACGGGAGGCTTCGAAGAGTTCCTTCTGCACTCGGTCGAGCAGAAGCGGAATCTGCTGCGGCGCTTGATCGAGCGGTACGGAAATCTTCTCGCGGTTGTGACGCAGTGTGACGATGCACTTACCTTCGGCGAGATCGCGCGGTCCAAGCTCGACACGGAGAGCATAGCCGAACAGCTCCGCTTCGGCAAACTTGAAGCCGGGCGTCACGTTGTCGCGATCATCCAAACGAAAACCGATGTTCCGATCCTTCAGACCTTGTGTCAGCTTATCCACTGCGGAGAGCACCGCCGAGCGATCGTCACCTTTGCGATAGATGGGGAGAATGATCACGGGCCACTGCGCGAGCTTGGGCGGTATGATCACGCCGTCGTCATCGGCATGGGACATGATAATCGCGCCGACCAAGCGAGTGGAAACACCCCACGACGTAGCCCAAACGAAATCAAGATCGTTCTTGTCGGTTTGGAATTGCACGTCGAAGGCTTTGGCGAAATTCTGTCCAAGGAAGTGCGAGGTTCCGGCCTGAAGCGCCTTCTTGTCCTGCATCATGGCCTCGATGCAATACGTATTCACTGCTCCGGGGAACTTCTGA
>JADLDM010000003.1 GCA_020846695.1 bacterium
CGTATTCAGCACGCAATGCCCAGCCCCAGCGCGAGAGAGTCACACCGAAAAACGTGGCATGACCCGGCTGGTTTCCGCCGGACAGAATCGCTTCATTCCACACACGCTCGCCGTAGAGAGTCAACGCGCCGCGCGAGAGATTCCAATCGAACGAGGCAACGCTCATCTCAGGCTTCGATGCGCTGCTGTCGTGATAGACATAGTTGAAGGCGAGGTGTCCCTTTCCCGGAGAAACCTGAAAGCGGCCCGCTGTTACTTCTGTTTCAGGAACGAGCAGTCCGTCGGCGGTTGTTCCACGCATTCCGACCAGCTTGAAGGAACCAACCTCAGCTTGGGCGCGCACTCCGTCAAGCTCGGAATCGAAATACAGATCGCGGTTCTCGAAAAGGCTGAGAGCGAGTCCCTTGCCCCACAGATCACTGAAATGACCGAAGCGGACTTTGAAGGGATGGATCGTCGCCTCAAAGAAGCGTTTGTCGAAGCGGTTCTCTTCGCCCAGTCTGAATTGATCCACGTCGGTTTCAGACGGGCGGAAATAGAGATAGCGTCCGCCAAGGTGATAGTTGCCGCTGAAGAGATCGAGGCGGAGCTTGTTTTCGACGAAGCGGCGGGCGATGGTGTTGTCCGGGTATTCGAAGCCTCCTCGACGGCCGTCCACTTCGCGCCCATTGTCGAAACGAAGCTGATTGGAGCCGTCGAACTCAATCTCTTCGAGTTGCGCGAAGGCGGAACACGTCAATGCGGCGAGCGCCGCGAAGAGGGCGAGCAGTCTATTCACTTTCGCTCTCCAGCATGGAGTCAATCTTCGTTAGCAGCGGTTGCGGATCTTTCAGTTCGCCGCGATGCTCGAACGCTGGCGAGCCGTCCTTGTCAAGCAGAACCGTATAGGGAATCGAGGTTCCTCCGAACAGCTTCAGCACTTCACCGTCTGGATCGAGCAAGGCTTTCCACGTGTAGCCTTTCGATTCAATGTAAGGCTTCACTCTACTCATGGATTTCTGATTGTCTTCGGAGATCATCACGACGTTTAGACCTCGCTCTGCAAGGCCGTTGAATGTATCTTTCATGGCATCCAACTCTGCCTTGCAGGGCTTGCACCACGTGGCCCAGAAGAGCAGCAAGGTGGGCTTGCTCTTCAGGCTCTTTGGCGCGCTGAAAGATTCCCCGTTGATGTCGTTCAGGGACCAGGATCGGCCGGCAGCGAGCGGCGCTGTGGCAAACAAGACGAGTGAGAGAAATGTAAGCAGCGATTTCACAGGTGCAGTCCTCAGTTTTGGCCGGTCAAATTGAATTCTGTCTTCAGGGCATCCACAGCGCCGCGCAATTGCTCCTCAGTGAGTGTTCCCCAGGCAAATCGGATCATTCCCGTCGGATCAATCACGTAGTTTGACGGGCAGGTGGAGAATTGATAGAGCTGTGTGCGAGTGTGTTGCGTCAAGTCAAAGAGCAAGGGAAAGGTGAGCCCGAGTTCGGAGTGATCTTCACGGTATGTGCTGAAGAAGAACCACGGGTCGTTTGCATCAACTGCGAGGACTTGAAAGATACCTGCATTAGCGGGATCCGAGTAAACGGATTGGATGTGCGGAAACTCCGCATAGCAGGGGGCGCAGTTGTAGAAGAAGAAGCTCACGAGGGTAATACCGCCGCGATAGTCCTGCAAGCGGTAGTGCATCGAGCTGTCTACATCACTTGGCAGATCGAATACGGGCGCGAGCATACCGGGCGCCGGACCGACCGTCAAGGGGACGAACTGCGCATTGATGCGGGCCGTGTCTCCTTCAACAAGTGTGACAGTCCAACGCGCGGGCGCAGCGGTGGCGAAGCCATCAAGATAAGCGGACACGTTCCAAGTTCCGCTGCCGATTCCGCCGAAGACCGTCGGTGGAGTGACGCCAAAGGGAGAGTTGTTAATGAGCAAGACCGTACCGTCGAGCGCATCCACCAACTCAATTGCTGCGGGAGGCGCAGTCTCGGCGATGAGTGAAGCAAAGGCGACTTGATCCGCAACCACAGAAACATCCATGGCGGCTTCAAGAAAACCGGGCTTTATCACCTTGATCAGATGAGTGCCTTCGCCGATTTGGCGGAGCGTATCCGGTGTGACTTGTGAGGTTTGCACTCCATCGAGCCAGATGCGGCCTCCGGTAAGCTCCGCTCCGCCGGTGTCGCGCAGCTCAACAAATATCTTGCCCGTGCTTGCTTCGTCCGCTTCAATCTCGCATCCGATAGTGAAAAGAGAAATGAGCGAAACCAGACTTGCGAGGAAGATCGCGATCAGTTTTCTATTCGATGTCTTGTTCATGTTGCAGTGAACTTTGTTGTAGCGCCACAGACAGAAATCGTTGATGTGAGTGAAAGGCGAGCGTAGGGATCTTGTCCAGTTCGTACCAAGCAACCTCTTCCGCGTCATCACCCGGCTTGATTTCGTGATGTGGCGAATTGAGTTCCGCTCTATAGCCGATGACCAGCACGTGTCCATAGGGATCCGCGAGATGGCTCTCTGCGCCGAGAAGCGAGCGCGGAACACAAACTGCGTTGGTCTCTTCCCTTACTTCACGAATGAGCGCTTGTTCGGGAGATTCACCCCACTCCATGAATCCGGCGGGAAGTCCCCACAGTCCTTTGCGCGGTTCGAATTTACGTTTGACGAGCAAAACGCGGCCTTCCTGAAATAGAACGGCCGCTACAGCAGGAATCGGATTGTGATAGAGAATTTCTCCGCAGACGATGCATACCTGACGCAGTTGACCTTCGCGGTTCTGCTGTTCAAGGATTCCGCCGCAGCGCGGGCAGAATCGAAATCTGTCTTGCATGCCGGATGTAGCGGCTATTTCTCTGCTCCGGCGTCATCAAGGCCGAATTCGTCGGCATTCAGTAGTCCGAGATTTGCTGCCGCTGCCGATGCGGCCTTCTGTTCAGCCGTCTTCTTTGAAGAGCCCTCCCCCCTGCCGTAAGAGACTCCGTTCAGGAGCAATTCGACGACGAAACGCTTGGCATGATCAGGTCCGGTCTCCTCGACCAGTCGGTACTCGGGCGACTGCCAGGAGTTTGCCTGCGCGTGCTCAAGCACGATGCTCTTGTAATTAACGAACTCGTCCTTGCGCACGACGTCGCGCCAATTATCCAGCAGCGCGGATTCGATGAACTCCTTGGCGGGTCCCGGTCCTCCGTCAAGGTAGATGGCTCCGACCAAAGCCTCGAAGGCGTCTTCAAGAATCGAGGCGCGCGCTCTTCCTCCGGCGCGGTGTTCGTTTTCGCTCAGGATCAGCGCGTCGCCAAGCGAGATTCGTTTGGCGGCTCCGACCAGTGAAGTGCCGGAGACGATCACGGAGCGCAATTTGGTTAGTTGTCCTTCAACCATCTCGGGAAAGAGGCGGAAGAAATGTTCGGCTACGATGAAATCCAACACGGCGTCTCCGAGAAATTCGAGCCGTTCGTTGGATTCATGGCGATCGAGGCTTTGCTTAGAGAGAACGCTGCGATGCCGCAGCGCCTCAATCATGTATAGTTTGTCGCGGAAGCGATAGCCAATGCGTTTTTCAAGCGCCCGAAGACTTTTCCGAACATCTCCCGTAATCTCGGGTGTAGATGGAAAGAAGAATCTGCGCGGCCATCGCATCACTTATGCTCCATCTCGAAGTCCGGGCTTGGTGACAATGAGCGAAGAATTGTGGCCGCCGAAGCCAAACGCATTGGACATGGCCACATTCACGCTGCGTTTCACGGCTTGATTCGGGGTCACAAACAGATCGCATTCGGGGTCCTGATTGTCCACGTTGATCGTCGGTGGAATCAAATCGTGCTTGGTGGCGAGAATCGCAGCCATTAGTTCCACTGCGCCCGCAGCGCCGAGACAGTGCCCGGTCATGGACTTTGTGGATGAGACCGCGAGCTTCTCCGCATGAGGACCGAAGACACTTCGAATGGCTTTGATCTCGGTTGGGTCGCCGACGTCCGTGGAGGTTCCATGGGCGTTGATATAGGCCACTTCAGATTTCTGAATGGCGGCCTCGGCAATCGCGGCTTCCATTGCTCGCCGCGCACCGTCGCCGTCCACATGCGGAGCGGTGATATGAAATGCGTCGGCGCTTGCGCCGGCGCCGATCAACTCGGCGTGGATGGTTGCGCCTCGACGCTGGGCGGATTCAAGACTCTCGAGCACGAGCACTCCAGCTCCTTCACCGATCACGAAACCGTCCCGATCCTTATCGAAGGGACGGCTTGCTCGCGCAGGCTCGTCGTTCCGCGTCGAAAGGGCTTTCAGCGCATTGAAACCGCCGACTCCCATGCGGGTGACGGCGGCTTCACTTCCTCCGGCGAGAACGGCATCGCATTCACCGGCTTGAATCAACCGCGCGGCGACGTGTATGCTGTGGCCGGCGGTCGAACAGGCAGAAACTACGGCGAAATTGGGTCCGCCGAGTCCGAAGGTGATCGAGACTTGCCCGGAGACAATATCGGAGATCATCATGGGGACGAAGAACGGGCTGATGCGCCGCGCGCCCTTTTCGAAATAGGTTCTGCATTGCTCTTCAAAGAGCTGTATACCTCCGATACCCGAACCGATGATGACGCCGATTCTCTCTTTGGGAATCGGAGGACTCTCGCCAAGCAGACCTGCATCAGTCAGAGCTTGATGCGACGCGACGAGCCCGAATTGAGTGAAACGCTGAAAACGTCTCATCTCCTTCGGATCGAGCACGTCGCCGGTAGAGAAGTTTTTTACTTCGCAGGCAAATTTCGTTGCGAATTCGGAAGCGTCAAAGAGAGAGATCGGCGCCGCTCCTGATACGCCGGATGTAATTGAATTCCAAAATGAAGGGACGTCATTTCCTACGGGAGACACAACTCCCATACCGGTAATGACCACACGAGTTCTAAGCATTCATGGGTCCGGCGAGCCGGATATGTTAGGCGTTTTGCGCGGCGGTCTTGCTCTTCAAATAGGCAATTGCATCGCCGACGCTCTTCATGGTTTCCGCGTCTTGATCCGGGATTTCGAGACCAAATTCCTCTTCAAAGGCCATAATCAATTCGACGAGGTCGAGTGAATCGGCGCCGAGGTCTTCGACGAAGCCGGCCTTGTCGGTTACGCTGTCGAGGTCCACTTGCAGACGATCCGCGATGATCTTTTTGACTTTGTTTTCCATATCGGACATGATTTGAGCCTCCGGTGAAGGTGGATTATGTGTTATGGCTTAGCTGACGATTACATGTGCAGGCCGCCGTCTACGACCAGGACCTGTCCGGTCACGTAGTCGGAATCGGCGCCTGACAGAAAGGCACAGACTTGAGCGATGTCATCGGGAGTTCCGAGATAGCCCAAGGGAATAGCTTTGAGATACTGCTCTTGAACTTCGGGAGTCAGTTCATGAGTCATTTCGGTTTTGATGAATCCCGGCGCGACGGCGTTTGAGCGGATTCCGCGACCGGCAAGCTCTTTTGCAATGGATTTTGTGAATCCGATTATGCCTGCTTTAGAAGCGGAGTAGTTCGCTTGGCCTGCATTTCCCATGACGCCGACGACAGAGGCGATGTTAACGATCTTGCCGTAACGCGCCTTCATCATGGGCTTAATGGCAGCCTGCGTGCAGACAAAGGTTCCCTTGAGATTCACCCCGATGACGCGATCCCAATCGGATTCAGACATGCGCATCAGCAGTCCGTCGCGCGTGATGCCCGCATTGTTGATAAGAATAGTGAGTCCGCCGAGTTCGTCTGAAACTCTCTGGACGAAGGCTGCGGCGCCGTCGCGATTCGTGACGTCGAGCGCTGCGTGCACGGTTCTGCATCCGGTTGCCGAAGAGAGTTCGTCTGCGGTTGCGGCAAGTTCAGCTTCGAGAACATCCGAGAGTGCGAGATCGCAACCAAGTTCGGCGAGCTTCGCGGCAATAGACTTTCCGATTCCGCGAGCGGAACCGGTAACCCATGCCACACGACCCTTCAGAGGTTTTTCGCTCATGCCGTCACTCCGCTTGTAAGCGATTCTATTTCAGTGGCCGTTCCGACGGGTGTAGCGGAAGCGCCGCTTACACTTCGTTTGAGCAGGCCGGCGAGCACGCTTCCCGTTCCGACTTCAAGCCAAGAGTCGGGATTCATCTCGGCCAACGCGCTCTGACATGCCGTCCATCGAACAGGTGAGAGCAATTGCGCTGCAAGCATTTCACGAATAGAATCTGGAGTCGTGTGGGCTTTGCCCGTTACATTTGAGATAACGGGAACGCGGGGCGTTCGGATGTCGGCGCTTTCCAAAGCCGCGCCTAATTCATCTGCCGCGAGCTTCATCAAAGGCGAATGAAAGGCGCCAGAGACTACAAGCTTCTTGACCAGCTTTGCTCCCGCGGATTTTGCAAGCTCCATGGCTCTTTCAACCGCCGGCACATCACCGGAGATGACAATCTGTCCGGATGAATTGAAATTTGCGGGAACGACAACCCCAGCGGAAGATGCATCGGAGCAAACCTGTTCGAGTTTCTCATCCGCGAGTCCAACGACCGCAGCCATAGTTCCGGGATTTTGCTGCCCCGCTCTCTGCATCGCTTCGGCGCGAACTCTGACTAAGGCGAGACCGGTCTCAAATGAAAAGGCATCGGCGCAGGCAAGAGCAGAGTATTCGCCGAGGCTGTGACCCGCAGCGCATGAGGGTTTGATTCCGCGCTCTGCGAGTAGTTCGGCAACGATGACGGAATGCACGAACAGAGCGGGTTGCGTCACTCGAGTTTGACGCAGCTCATCTTCGGGTCCGTCGAAGCAGACTTCGGCAAGGTTGAAGCCGAGGATTTCGTTGGCTTGCGCGAATCGTGTTCGAGCTAGCGCGGACATCTCATGAAGATCGCGCGCCATGCCGACGGATTGCGAGCCTTGTCCGGGACAAAGAAAACAGTAGTTCAAGATTGGAATAGAAATCGGATGCGGAACAGGATAAGACTCAGAACCGGATGACGCTGCCGCCCCAAGTGAAGCCGCCGCCGAAGACCACGGACAGCATATTTTGTCCGGGCAACAACTTGCCTTCCTTTCGAGCTTCGTAGATTGCCAGCGGCACAGACGCAGTTGAAGTATTGCCGTATTTGTGAATGTTCATGAAGACCTGTTCCATCGGCAGGTTCATGCGCTCGGCAGTTGCCTTGATGATTCGCGTGTTAGCCTGATGTGGGACGAGCCAATCTATATCGGACGGCTCAAGTCCTGCTCGTTCGACGGCCTCTTTGGCGGTGCGTTCGAGCACTCGCACCGCATGACGGAAGACCTCATTGCCGTTCATGCGCAGAAAGCGATTGCCGTTCTCCTGACCGGATGGCGTGGCATATCCGGCGGTTCCGTGTCCGACACAATAGAGCAGGTCCGCAAACGTGCCATTTGATCCGATCACGACGGACAGAATCCCTCGATCATCAACAGCCTCGCTGACCACGGCGGCTCCTGCGGCGTCGCCGAAGAGCACACAGGTAGCACGATCCGTCCAATCTACCATAGGAGTCAGCATTTCCGCGCCGATTACGAGGATATTCTTGGCGCGCTTTGCTGCAATCATGGTGTCCGCCATGAAGAGCGAGTATAGCCATCCGCTGCAAGTCGCGCTGACATCCCAGGCGGCGGCATTCTTTGCGCCGATTGCTTCCTGCACGTAAATCGCGGTTGCGGGGAAGCGCATGTCGGGCGAAATGGTGCCGATGATAATTGCGTCAAGCAGTTCAGGATCGAGCTGGGCTTCAGCCAGCGCTTCCTTCGCGGCCTTGATGCAATAGTCCGACGTCCGCTCGCCTTTCTTCATGATGCGACGCTCTTTGATTCCCGTGCGAGAGGAAATCCAGTCATCCGTCGTGTCTACGATTTTTTCAAGATCAGCATTCGTGAGCACGTTCTCCGGAATCCCAACGCCCAGGCCAGTGATGCGGGAAAAGGGTTTCACACCTTTACTCATCTTCGGCCTCCTCCGCTTCAAGTTCATCTCTTTTTTCCGAAAGGCCCTTGTAGCGCGCGACACCACGAGCCAACATGCTGGCATCATAGTGTTCAACGCCCTGACTCAGCGCTTCGGGCAGGTTCTTTCTTGCCAGCGTTGCAGCCTCACGGATTGCGTTCTTGATGGCCTTGGCGGGCGAACCGCCGTGACAGATCAGGGACACACCGTTGACACCAAGCAGCGGTACTCCGCCCACTTCCGAGTAGTCGAACTCCTTCTGCAATTGCTTGATGGTCGGCGGTATCTCAGTCGGGCCGCCGTTGCAGGACTTGAAGCGCGAAACAAAAGAGTGGAACATGGATTCCATTAGTTTCAAGACTACGTTTCCGACGAATCCGTCGCAAACAATGACGTCTGCCTTGTCGGCGAGAATGTCGCGTCCTTCCACATTTCCGACGAAATTGAGTCCGCTCTGCTCAAGCAGATAATGTGTTGCGAGCACCAGTTCATTGCCTTTGGTCTTCTCTTCGCCGATTGAGATCAAAGCGATTCGGGGATTTGCGACTCCGGTCAAGAGTTCGATATAGATCGCTCCCATGACCGCGAATTGGAGCAGGTGAATGGGTTTGCAATCGGTGTTAGCTCCGACGTCGAGCAAGACGGCTAAGCGGCCCTCTCCCTTTGGGAAGAGACCGCCGATCGTAGGTCTGCGGACTCCCTTAATCAGTCCGAGCTTGAGGTAGCTTGCTGCCATTTGCACGCCGGTGTGTCCGGCCGAGACGACTGCATTGGCTCGGCCTTCCTGATGCAAATCAATGGCGCGCAAGAGCGAGCTATCCGGTTTCGATCTGACCACTTTCCCGGGCGAGTCGGTCATTTCGACGACTTCGGAGGCATGCTCGATGTGCAGGCGCTGATCGGCGCTTCGGCCTAAGCGCGAGAGCTCCTCACGAATAACTTCTTCACGCCCGACGAGCGTGACCTTGATATCCGGGAGTTCGTCGAGCGCGGCGCAGGCGCCCTCAATGGGAACTCTGGGAGCAAAGTCTCCTCCCATTGCATCCAAGGCAATGACCATGGATGTAGCTTCGTCTTGAGATTTAGGCTGACTTGACTTGGAGGACAAAGCGGCCGTTGTAGTAGCCGCACGACGGGCAAACGCGATGAGGTGCGATCGTCGCCTTGCAATTGGCGCACTTTGCGAGCGCAGGGCCGCTCAGACTCAAATTAGCGCGACGGCGATCGCGGCGCGATTTCCCTGTTCGTCTTTTAGGTACTGGCATGATCAGTTGATGGGTTTATGTTGAAGTTCAATTATCGAAGTCTGTATGCCGTTTCTCTGCATGGCACTCACACGAGTCCAAATTGAGATTGGCGCCGCAAGTGGGGCAAAGGCCCTTGCAATCATCGGAACAAAGGTGGCGACCGGAATATGCAAGGATCAGCAGATCACGCAACTGAGCGGACATGTCGAGCTCAGTTGTTCCGGCACGGATGTAGGCGATTTCGGTATCATCCACTTCGTCACCTTCGGGTGGATGCCCGAACACATAGAGCATCGGGCTCTTCGCCGTGAGCTTTAGTTCAATTGGTTCCAAGCAGCGATCACACTCGGCCGAAGCTGAGGTTTCTAGGAGGATACGAAAATCAAGATATGGGTCATGCCGATCGAGGCGAAGATTGGCTTCGACCGGGTTGGGAAACTGACTCGTGTCGAGTTCGAGTTCACGAGGCTCAACACTTTCGTGGATTTCGTGTATCCCTTCGGGATAGGCGGGCAGGTGCAGCTTCACCGTGGTGTCCAGAAGTAACAAATATAACAATAGCTTGCAATAATATCAAGCCGCAACAGCGTAAGCTATTGCGGCCAAGAGCCGAGCACCTGCAAGCTGAATGTATTGATTTATCTTGGCTTGCGGAGACTAATTGGAGATGACCCTAACTTCGGGGCTGGTCGCCGCCCGGTTCGGTGTCTGTTCCGACCAATTTGGTTTCGAGGGATCGGATATGGTCCCTGATTTTGGCGGCCTCTTCGTACGCCTCCATCTCGACATATTCCTTGAGCTTCTGGTGCAGGTAGGCAATCTGTTCGACAATGGAACGATTGACGGGCTCGTTGCTGACGGCGGCGCCGTCCATTACTTTTGGCGCAACGAAGATGGGCGCTCGCGCCTTCAGAGCAAGCGCGATTGCATCACTTGGCCGCGCGTCTATACGACGAAGTTCACCCGATCCGATCTTGACTTCAACCTCAGCGTAAAACGTGTTGTCCTTCAGATCGCTGACCGTTGTGGAACGGATTTCAATTTCACCTTCCGTGAGGATTGCAGCGAAGAGGTCGTAGGTCATGGGCCGCGCGTATTCCAGTCCCTGAAGCAGGAACGAAATGCTTTGCGCTTCCGCGGCGCCAATGAAGATAGGCAACCAGCGTTCCCCCTCCTTTTCCTTAAGGATGACGACATAGCCCTGGTAGGGCGGGCAAACGGAAATTCCAATTACTTCAACAGAGATCATGAATATGCTCCGATGGAGGTCAGAAGTCAATTTTGAGTAGCGGTCCCGAGGTCCGCATTATCCATGTGCGCGGCAAGATTCGGGCCGCGGTCAACTGCGGGCGCCGGAGGTCTGTGGTGGGATGAATTTGAAGTGTTCCTTGAAATTCGCCTTATCTTCTTACCCGAAGGGGTGGACGGAAGTTCCGTCACAAAGAGCGGTTCGTGCGGGATCATGTACGCCGGCAATTTCGCTGAGACACTTTCCAAGACGGATTCGATTGTGAGTGCAGGATCGGAAATGGCGATATGAGCAGTGACCTCCTCCCCCACTTCGCGGTCAGGTATTCCGAAAACCCAAGCATCTTTGACACCGTGTACGGTGCGAAGCGCTTCCTCAACCGTTGAAGCGAGCACAGGGAAGCCCGCCTTCCAAATAACGGAACGCTCACAACCCTCCACATGCAGTAATCCTCTTTCATCATGCCGACCCCAGTCACCTGTAAGGATCCATGTATCGCTCTCAGTGTCGGAGAATCGGAACGCAATCCGGCCTAAGGATGAGTCATGGATCGGGCGACGGTTGACGTCAAGCACAACAACCTCGACTCCACGAACCGGGACTCCGACTGTTTCGGAAGGCCAGAGTTCGGGGGATGCATTCACGCACAGGAAGCCGCCCGCTTCCGCACAGTAATAGGCGTAGAAAATGTGTGCGTCGGTGGCGCGGCGCACGAGAGCCACGCGGTCATCAGTCAAGGGAGAATCAGTCAGGATGATTGATTTCGCACCCTTGAGGAGCAAGAGCTGTTCTGCGGTCAGGTGATGATCGCGAGCCTCGGAAAGCAGGATCACTGCTCGCTCTGATTCACGCAGGCCGATGGGCGAGGAAATCGAAGTCGGATCGTCGAGGGAAACGGACGCGCCCTGCATGAGCGCACCCGCGAAGAGCAGTGAGAAAGACGCGGGAGTCGCGAAAGTTCCCGAGTAGAAGATGACGTCACTTTCGCGCAGAGCGAACTCTGAGGCAATCGCTGAGAACTGAAGCATCAATGATCGTGTCTCAAGCCGAACGGTGTGAGGGATTGTGCAAACTCCGGCGCTGTGCAGGACGACGGACTCGCGTGATTCGTTCAGGCCGAAACCGGCCGCAGTTGAAGTCTCGGTCTGATTATCCGTTCGCTGACAGCCGTTGCTATTGCGTCCGCACACCGCCTTCCAACGCAGATAGGGGATGCGCGACAGGATTGCATCGGCATCCAGCAACTCCCCGAGGTGACAGCCTTTCGCGCGAACTCCATCCATGATCTGGCAGATAATCGCCGTATCCTGCCGATAGTCGAGGGGAAGCGGTGTTAGTCCCTCTGCCCAACAAGCCAGAACTGCGGCAAGAGACTCAACATTTCTCTCTGCACTAATCGCAACGACGTCCTGAGGACTCAAAGCGGCCGCGCGCAAAGAAGCGCGGATGGCAGAAATCCGAGAGAGAAGTTCGCCGGAGAAAACTAAGCGTCCGCCAACGCGCAGCACGAGCCGCTCGGGGTCAGCCTCGAGCGATTCGAGCAGTCTTGCGATTGAGAAGTGTTGAGGGGTACGCAGAATCACGAAACGAGTTCTCCGAGGCGATCAAGTGAACGATACTGCACGGCCTCAGTCACGTGCGCAAGCTCGATTTGCTCGGCGCCTTCCAAGTCTGCAATCGTTCGGGCAACTTTGCGAATTCGATGATAGGCGCGGGCCGAGAGTCCCATGCGCTCGACGACTTGGCGGAGCAGTTCAAGCGAGTGTCCGTCCAGAGGCGCAAATTGCTCGATCTCTTTCGTGTTCATTTGCGCGTTGCAGAAGAGATCGGGTCGCGATTTTTCGAAGCGTTCTCCTTGCCGACGGCGCGAAATCTGAACTTTCTTGCGACTCTCGTGAGTGGAATCGCCCGACGTCGGAGCGGACAAGTCCTTCCAGCTTACGCGCGGAACCTCGACGTGCAGATCAATTCGGTCGAGCAGCGGTCCGGAGATACGCGATACGTAGCGGCGAATTTGCTCGGGCGTGCATTTGCATTCGCGTTCCGGGTCCGTTGCGAAGCCGCAGGGACAGGGATTCATTGCGGCGACGAGCATGAACTGCGCGGGATAAGAGAGCGTAATTGCCGCGCGAGACAATGTCACGACGCCATCTTCGAGCGGTTGGCGCATCACTTCGAGCACGTTTTTGTGAAACTCTGGGAGTTCATCGAGAAACAGCACACCGTGATGCGCGAGCGAGACTTCTCCGGGCCGGGGAATCATTCCTCCGCCGATCAGTCCCGCGTCTGAAACGGTATGATGCGGAGAACGAAATGGACGATTTGCCACGATGGCCTGACCGGGCTTCATCAGACCGGCGACCGAATGCACGCGCGTTGTTTCGAGCGCTTCATTCAGACTGATGTCCGGTAGAATTCCGGGAAGCCGTTTTGCGAGCATCGTCTTGCCTGAACCGGGCGGGCCGATCATCAAGACATTGTGTCCGCCCGCCGCAGCCACTTCGAGCGCGCGTTTGACGGACTGCTGTCCTCGCACGTCGCTGAAGTCTCCGACCGGTTCGCGCGACTCCTCAAACAGGCGATTGTGATCCACGGTGAAACGCGGAATCTTTTCATGGCCATTCAGAAAGTCCACGCAATCGCGCAGTGTGCCGACGGGATAAACTTCGATATCGGGAATCAGCGCCGCTTCACGTGCATTGGCCTCAGGCACAATCAGTTTAGGAATTCCCTCGCGTCGCAGTCCGCCTGCAATGGGCAGCGACCCTTTCACTGGGCGAACATGTCCGTCCAAAGCAAGCTCGCCGATCAGAGCAACCTCTCGCAAGCCCTCCATTGCAACCTGCCCGGTCGCGGCGAGAATACCGATTGCCATGGGAAGATCGAAGCTCGAACCTTCTTTGCGAATGTCGGCCGGAGCGAGGTTGATGGTCACCTTGCGCTCGGGCATCGCGTAGCCGCTGTTCTTGATCGCGGCGGAGATTCGCTCCTTCGATTCCTTGATCGCGTTGTCGGGCAGACCGACGATAATGAATATCTCTTTTCCGGAGTCTTCGATGTGACATTCCGCGCGGACTTGATAAGAGTCCACGCCGAGCACGGCGGCAGTTGTCACATCGCTGAACATGAACTAAGACAAATTCTTTTCGTAGATTCGCCAGGTCTTGTAGGGCACAGCGCCCATCGTGCGCGCCGCTTCATTCATCAGGACGTTGTCTTCCAGCACCCAGGAGAATTCACCCCAGTTGTAACCAGCTTCCGTACCGACTTTGTAAGCCTTGTAGTACATGACGGTGTCAATCCCGCGCTTGCGATAGTTCGGAAGCACGCCCATTGCAAGAATTCGAGCGCGATTGATCTTCTTCTTCTGAGTCAGCAGCGTGAAAATGCCGAAAGGAAAGAGACGGCCGTTGATCTTCTTGATCAGCACATTCAAGTCGGGCAATCCCAGAATGAATCCGACCGGTTCGCCCTGCTGATTCTCAGCGAAGAAGATCAAATTGGGATCAACAATCATCTTCAGATTTGCGGCCATGACGTCAATTTCCGCATCGGTCATGGGGACAAAACCCCAGTTGTCTTCCCACGCCTGATTGTAAACGATCTTGAATCGTTCGACTTCAGCCTTGAAGTTCTTGGGGTCGAACTTGCGAAACTTAACGTCCATTCGCGCTTCGAGTTTCTTGCCGATTTCCATGACGCGATCCGTGATCTGCCCCTCCGCCATGCAATAGGCGTACATGTCCTTGGCCTTGGCGTACCCGCAGGATTCAATCAGCGCGGGATAATAGCGCGGGTTGTGTGTATTCATGATAACGGGCGGAGTATCAAAGCCGTCCACCAGAATACCGCACTCTTCATTGGTCGAAAAATTCATTGGGCCCCGCACAGTGTCGAGGCCCTGGTCCTTAAGAAACTTCTCAGCTTCTTGAAGCAGCGCGGCTGCAATGCCGCGATCTTCTACGCAATCAAAGAAGCCGAAGAATCCAACTTTGTCCTTGTGAAAGTCGTTGTGCGCGTGATTTACAATCGCGCTGATTCGTCCTCGTACACTGCCGTGATCATCGGTTGCGATGAAGTTGCGTACGACTGCGTGGCGATGAAACGGATGTTTGGGCGACAGGAGATTCCGCACGTCAAAGAGTAACGGCGGGACCCAGTTGGGATCACTTCCCTGAACTTTCCACGGGAAGAGGAGAAACTGTTTGAGGGTCTTTCGGTTCGATACCGTTTGGATGCGGATTGGAATCGGCGGCCTCCGGTCGGAAAGGAATGATCTGTGAAATCTTCTTAATTTTGTCCAGCGCGAAATCAATTTGTTCAAGCGTATGCGTGGACATGACGGAGAAGCGAATCAGGCTTTGTCCGGGCTGCACGGCGGGCGGCACGACGGGATTGATGAACACACCCTCATCCTGCATCATCTTGCAAACGGTGAAGGTATTGATCGCATCACCGACCACAACAGGAATAATCGGAGTATCGCTGTGGCCCGTATCGAGGCCGAGGTTTTGCAGCCCCTTTCTCAGGTAGTTAGCATTTCGCCAAAGCAGGTCGCGACGCTCTGGTTCTTCCATGATGATTTTCAGCGCGGCAAGCACTGCTCCCACGACGGCAGGTGGCGGGCTTGCAGAGAAGATCAGCGCGCGCGCATGGTGGCGAAGGTAGTGAATGATCGGCTCAGAGGCCGCGACGAAGCCGCCGATTGCCGCGAGCGATTTTGAGAACGTTCCGACGATGAGATCGGTTTGGTCAATCAGATCAAAGTGCCCGGCGGTTCCTTCGCCGTGCTTGCCATAGACTCCCACTCCGTGCGCATCGTCCAGAATAATGTCGGCATCATATTTCCTGCACAGCGCCTCAATTTCGGGAAGGCGGGCAGTATCCCCTTCCATGGAGAAAACGCCTTCCGTGATGACGATCTTCTCATGTTCTTCATGCGCCTTCAGAAGACGTTCGAGATCCTGCGGATCATTGTGCTCGAACTTCGCGATGCGTCCAAAGGACATTCGCACGGCATCCATGATCGAGGCGTGCGAAAGCGCATCGGCGATCAACCATGTGTTGCGAGCCGCAAGCGTCGCAATGGCGCCGACATTTGCCTGATAGCCTGTGGTGAACAGTAAGACAGCTTCCTTTTGCAGGAACTCGGCCAGGCGGTCTTCGCACTCATGGTGAATGGACAGTGTTCCGTTCAAGAATCGCGAACCCGCACATCCTGCGCCAAACCGCGAGATGGCATCTCGCGCAGCCTCCTTCACTTTGGGGTGGCTGGTCAGGCCGAGGTAGTTGTTGGAGCCCATCATGAGGACGTCGCGTCCGTTCATGCGCACGACGGTGTCCTGATCCGAATCAATTTCACGGAAGTAGGGATAGATACCGGCGGCTTGCACCTGACGCGCGGTTTTGAATTCGGCGACTCTCTCAGAAAGTCTCAAACTGCGGCTCCAGAAGAAGGCTTAAGAGTGAAGAAGAAGTCAGGGGAGGAAATCAGTATTTGCGTGAGAACATGTCGGACAGGTAAGGGATGACAAGGCCCTTGCCCCGGAAGACATTTGCAATTCCCACGGCAGCGATGACAATACAGAAGAAGAGAACAAGGTCCCAGATGAAGCGGAATCTTAGCAGCATAGCGCACACTTCGATGAAGAAAAGGGCCATACCGAGCCGCACATGCCCCGCGACAAACGCCGACGAATCGCGCTTGAAGAAGGGCACAAAGCAGACGAAGGGAATATACGCTAAGACAGAGAGCAACCTCTCGTCCTCGCTTACCTCCGACTCCGACTGAGGGGGAAGTGGGTTTTGTTCAGCGTCCATGAAGAATATCTGCACCCCCGACGGGACTCGAACCCATGCTCCCGGCTCCGGAGGCCGGTGCTCTATCCACTGAGCTACGGGGGTCTGGCGTTCGCGAGGGGGTCGAGAACTCCATCTTATTGCATAAATATAATCAGGATAGAGGGGAAAAGCAAGGAATCTGACCCCGCTCTAACCGGTGTATAATCACGACTTTGTTAGTTTGCAGTTTGCCCGGTCACGGGTTGCTTGGACTTCAGGAGGCGGGGCAGGGCCGATTCATAGATGTCCTCGGCGAAGCTCACAGGCAGCGTGATCCAATCGTTGATGGCTATGAGTTCCCCCCCTACCCTGCCAAGCATCTGGACTAAGACCCCGAATTCGTGACAGAGTTGCTTGAACATCGGCCAGGATTGGTGGTCAACCGACACCACAACGCACCCTGCGGATTCAGCGAACAAGGTATCAACGGCGCGCCCCTTCCCAGGAAACGTCAGGATGACTCCGGTGTTCCCGGCGATGCAGGATTCCGCAACAGTGCCGGCCAAGCCCCCTTCAGAAATATCGTGCGCAGACTTCAGCAGGCCGCGCGCGGCAAGCTCGGGGAGTAAACGGATCAAGCGTGTGTGCGCATCCATGTCGAGTTTCGGCGGCGCACCCGCAACGACACCGTGAATCACCGACAGATATTCGCTCGCGCCGAGATCAGGGCCTATGTCGCCGAGCAGCGCAACGAAATCACCTTCATCCTTGAAACCAATTGTCACGGCGTGATCTATGTCTTCGAGCACTCCTACCATGCCAATAACAGGTGTCGGGCGAACAGGGCCTGCGTGAGATTCATTATAAAACGAGACGTTTCCGCCCGTCACAGGAATATTGAGGGCGGTGCACGCATCGGACATTCCGGAGATACTTTCGTGAAAGAAGTAGTAGTTCTCCGGCTTCATGGGATTTGCAAAATTGAGGCAGTTCGTAATTCCGACGGGAACCGCTCCTGCACACGCGACATTGCGCGCGCCTTCGAACACGGCCAATTGTGCGCCGCGACGAGGATCAATGGAGACATAGCGGGAGTTGCAGTCCACAGAAAGCGCGAGCGCTTTGCGCGTGCCGGGCACTCTTACGACGCCTGCGTCACTTCGCCCTCCACCCTGCTGTGTCGCTGCGCCGATGGTATGATCGTATTGCTCAAAGACGTGGCGACGGCTGGAGATGTTCGGCGATGCGAGGAGCTTCTCAAGGACAGTGGTCCAATCGGGCTGTTCCGGCAGATGCGTGGGATCAAACTGCAAGAGCGTGTCAAGCTCCGCCGGGCGGGAGTATTCGCGTTTGTTTTGCGGCGCGCCTCCGCCGAGCACAAGGTGATCGGATGGCACGACGGCAACTTGGGCGCCGTCCTCGAAGATCACGTATCGCTTACTATCGGTCACCATGCCAATTTCATCCGCGTGGAGATCCCACTTTTCAAAGATGTCAATGGCCTTCTGCTCATGACCCTTCTTGAGTATCACGAGCATTCTCTCTTGCGACTCGGAGAGACAAATCTCGTACGCGTTCATTCCGTTCTCGCGGCGCGAAACTTTGTTCACGTCAATCTCGATACCCGTTCCGGCGCGCGCGGAAGTTTCACTGCACGAACAAGCGATCCCTGCGGCGCCCATATCCTGAATGCCGATCAAGGCATCCGTCTCCGCGAGTTCAAGAGTGGCTTCAAGCAGCAATTTTTCTTTGAATGGATCGCCAATTTGAACCGACGGGCGCTTTTCCTTTGAGGATTCCGAAAGGTCTTCCGATGCGAAAGTCGCTCCATGGATTCCGTCGCGACCGGTTGACGCACCGACAACAAACACCGGGTTTCCCGGTCCATGCGCGGCAGCCTTGATGACTTTGTTGATCGGGACGATTCCGACCGCCATCGCGTTTACGAGGGGATTCTCGGTGTAGGACGGATCAAAGTAAATCTCGCCTGCAACCGTCGGCACTCCGAAGCAGTTTCCGTAGTGAGCAATTCCTCTCACGACTCCTTCGAGGAGACGCGCGGTTCTCGGGTGATCGAGTGATCCGAAGCGCAGCGAATTAAGAGCTGCGATCGGCCTCGCTCCCATAGAAAAGATATCGCGCAAGATACCGCCGACTCCGGTCGTGGCGCCCTGAAAGGGCTCGATTGCCGAAGGGTGATTGTGGCTTTCGATCTTGAAGCACACCGCAAGCCCTTCACCGATGTCAATCAAACCCGCATTTTCCTCTCCGGCTTCGACGACGACGCGATCCCCTTTGCGCGGAAGCCGCTTCAATTCAAGAATTGAATTCTTGTAGGAGCAATGCTCCGACCACATGACGGAGTAGAGCCCAAGCTCAACGTACGAAGGCGTTCTTCCCAGCGTGTTGCAGATCTGCTCGAACTCTTCAGGAGTCAAGCCGTGCTGCTTTGCGATCTGTGAGGAGACGTCGGGATATTGCATATCTATTTTTCGTTGGAACGTGCGTCAAGGAAGAAGTTATGAATTTTTTCGGCAAGCGCGGGACTGATGCCATGCACTTCGGTGATTTCTGTAATGGCAGCTTGCGCGAGCCGCTGCATACTCTTGAAGTGGATTAGTAGCTTCTTACGTCGCGCGGGTCCGACGCCGGGGATGTCCTGCAACTCTGAGTGCATCGCTTCTTTGTCCCGGAGGTGGCGATGATAAGTAATGGCGAAGCGATGCGCCTCGTCACGAAGCTGCTGAAGCAGTCGAAGCGCAGAAGACGTCTTGGGCAGATTGTGCGCGAGTTCCTCATCTGGAAGATAGATTTCTTCGAGCTTCTTTGCTAAACCCAGAATCGGAATTTTCACTCCGACCTCGTTCAATGCCTGACATGCCGCACCAAGCTGTCCCTTTCCACCGTCAATTAGGACAAGGTCGGGAAGCGCTCCGCTTTCAGCAACGAGTCTGCCAAAACGACGCTTGACCACTTCGTGCATCGAAGCAAAATCGTCCTGTCCGATGACAGACTTAATCTTAAAGCGGCGGTACTCGGATCGCGCAGGCTTGCCGTTCTTGAAGACAACCATGGACGCGACCTTCTGTTCACCCATCAAAGTTGAAATGTCAAAGGCGCAGATTTCGCGCGGAAGATGGGGAAGCGAAAGATGACGCTTCAGCTCTTCGATTGAAGCAGGGATTCGCTCACGTTTGACACGCGCCTGAAGAATCTCAGAGAGTTGCAATTCAGCATTGCGTTTCGCCAAATCAACCATTTGCACACGCTCTCCCCGCTCAGGAACACGGATATCCAATCGGCTCTCCGCTTGCTCCTTCAGCCAGCGAAACAGGACGTCTGAATTTGCAGGCTCTATCGGCAGGACGAGCTCATCCGGCATCGTGGATTGAGCGTAGTAGAGTCTGAGCGCGTTCTCCAGCACTTCAGCTTCGGGGAGATCAAGCACATGCTTGAGCGGATAGGCGACGCGACCGAGAAGCCTCCCTCCTCTTACCTGCATGATCACCAGCGCGCCGTCGTCATCTTGAACTGCGACACCGATGATGTCCCGATCAACAGGCTCAGTTGAGAGTACGGTTTGTCTGCGCGAAAGGTTCTCTACGTACGCGAGCCAATCTCGAAGCTGCGCGGCGCGCTCAAAACGGAGCGCATCTGAAGCAGACTCCATTTCATCGCGCAGTCTTCCAACAATCTCCTTGCCCTTTCCTCTGGCTACAGAGGTGAAGTCACGCAGCCGTTCGGCATATTGCGACTTTGATTCAACGGCAATGCACGGCGCATTGCAGCGGCCGATGTGATACTCCAGACATGCCTTGAATTTCCCCTTCTGAACGCCTTCTTCGGTGAGCGGGAGATTGCACGTGCGAATCTGAAGCATTCCGCGCAGCACCTGAACAAGCCCGCGCATGTAATGCACGTCGCTATATGGTCCGAAATACTTTGAACCGTCCTGCTCAATCTTTCGCGTAAGGAAGACTCGAGGAAAGGGCTCATTCGTGATGCGAAGATAAGGTTGAGACTTATCGTCTTTCAGCATCACGTTGTAGCGCGGCTTGTGCTTGCGGATCAGATTGTTCTCAAGCAGCAGCGCTTCATATTCCGTCGCGGTTGTGATCACTTCCACGTCGGCGATGCGCGCGACGAGCATTTCGAATTGTGGGCGACCGTCGCTTCCACTGTGAAAATACTGTCGCACGCGGTTTCGGAGAACCTTTGCCTTGCCGACGTAGATAATCTTTCCCGACGAGTCGTGGAATAGATAGACGCCGGGCTGCTTGGGTAGGGCTTCGAGTTTTTCTTGCAGCGTCAGTTCCACTGCTACGTCTGCTTGGGGCGCTCCACGAACTCAATCAACACACCCAATGACTTGGGATGAACAAAAGCGACACGCGACTCATGCACACCTAATCGCGGTGCATCGTCAATCATCGCTCCTCCGCGCGCTTTGAAGCGAGCGATTTGATCTGAACTGCTTTCGACGTGCACTGCTATGTGATGCAACCCAGGGCCGCGTTTCTCAATGAATTTCGCGACCGGAGAGTCGGGCGTTGAAGGGGCAATCAATTCAATACACAAGTCACCAAATCTGATCATGGCCACCTCGGTCTTCTGCTCAGCAACGATCTCGCGATGTTCGCAGCGACCGCCAAGCAGCTTCTCCCACAGTGCGACGGCCGAATCCAAGTCGGCAACGGCGATGGCGACGTGATCAAGTCCCTTGATCATGATTAGTGCTCCAGAAAGTGCGCTCGAATGCTTCCAAGCGCCTCGTCAGTTGTTGATACACGGTTGACAGGAACCGGCATGGACTGAGAAATGCGCGATCCGTAGCGCGTGTTGACTAGCCGCGAGTCGGTGATGACCACGACCCCGTGATCTTCACCGCTCCGAATCAGCCGACCGATTCCCTGTCTCAAGCGCAGCGTGCAAACCGGCAGACTGAACTGATTAAAAGCGTCACCGCCCGATGCGGTGATGAGTTCGCTTTTCGCTTCAATCCAGGGTTCTGTCGGCACATCGAAAGGCAGTTTGACGACGATGAGAATCTGCAGAGCATCGCCGACAACGTCAATGCCCTCCCACAAGCCCATTGAGCCGATCAGGATTCCATTGCGTTCCTCGCGGAGCGATCGGACAAGTTCCGGAATCTGGCTTGCTGAAGTCTGCTGCAGGCAGACGCGATTAAGTTTTCGGGCCAGCGGTTGCAGTCTTGAATTGAGTTCATTTGCCGCCGCGTTAGACGTGCAGAGAATGAGCGTGCCGCGCGCATGTTCACTCACAACTTCGGCAATCAAATCTCCAACTGCCCGCAGGTGTTCCGTTGCGTTTCGCGTCTCCGGAAGAAAAGTGGGACAGAGCGCGGTCATCTTGGCCGGAAGATCAAACGGCGAGGGAAGACTCTTCGTGGAGAGTCGCGCGGCATCAAGAGAACTGAGTCCGAGTGACGAGGTCAAGTGTCCGAAATCACCGGCAGTAGTAAGAGTCGCTGAGGTAAGTACGGCCGATTCCGCGAATGGCCAGAGCGATGCAGAGAGGAATTCGGCGGCATTCACCGGCGCGCAGGAGAGCGAAAGCGATCGCGAAGCAGCTTGTCCATACACATCCGCCCAACAGACCACTCTTTGCTCGAAATTTAGGATTTGCTCCGCCTCTTGAAGCAATTCAGAAAGCTGCTCTCGTGCCGAACGAAATTCCAAGAGCCTTTCACGCTCACTCCGACTGCTCTCGTTAGTGCTCTTCAGTGACCTTGCCAAGTCCTCGGCGAGATCGAGTATCTCCTTCAAGGCGGAGATCAGCGATGAGAACTCGGAGGCGAGGGCAGTTTGGGCGGGGCTTCCGGCACGGATTCTGATCCGCTCGGAATTTCTTGAGGGCTGAAACTGCGATGCCGCCGATTGAAATGCCTGGCGCGACGCCCGATAGCACTGCTTCACAACGCGATCAAGCGCGGATATCCCTTTCTGAGCAGTTTCATTACTCGACGCAAATTCCCGCGCCAGTTTTGAAAGCAATCCACGATTCGCACGCTCATCCGTGAATCTTGAAAGCGCGGACCGAACCGTCTGGCTGGAGAACTCGACGGTTGCGGCGGACACAGCTGCGCGTTCCAACTGATGCGCCTCGTCAATGATCAGGCGACGCGTTCCGCTCTTGGCGCCGAGGAAACGCGCCGCATCGGTAGTGAGCAATGCGTGATTGAGAAAGAGCAAGTGCGCCTGTTGTGAGCGGTCGAGCGCGGAGCGAAAGAAATCGCCGCGATGCGCGCCGCAGTTAGCGCCACTGCAGGAAACGGGATCGGAACAGATGTGAGACCAAAGGAGACTCTCGGACTCGGATGAGAACGCACCGATCTCACTGATATCACCGGTTTGAGTGAGTTCGGCCCACTTCAGGAGAGGCAAGAGCTTGAGACGATCGCCGTCACTCAATCTTGAATCCGCGTCTTCCCACAGAGCTTGGAATCTGCGAAGGCAAAGATAGTTGCGCCGACCTTTGAGCACAGCGCTGCGGATTCGACCACTCAGAGCAAGTTCGAGATCAGCCAAGTCCTTGCTGCAAAGTTGCTCCTGTAGCGCCCTCGTATGTGAAGAGATGACAACTTGCCGCTCATCGTCTTCAGAGTCCAACGCCCAAGCAAGCGCGGGAGTGAGGTAGCCCAACGACTTCCCGACACCAGTGGGCGCTTCAATTACGAGGACTTCGTCGCCGGCCAGCGCCCTCTGTACATCGCGAGCCATCTGCACTTGGGCATCGCGTGGCGAGAAGAAAGGTAAGGCCGATTCACATTCGCCGCCTTCATCCAACACTGCAACCGGATCGGGAATAGCGTCAGCGGCAATGAACTCGCGCTGATCATCCGGCGCTTCAGGTCTGTCTATCCCCTCCGCGCAGCGAATCAACGCCTTGAAGAAGGGAACAGAGCGATGCTCGGTTGGAGCAATTACGCGATGAAGTCCCTTCGCGAGGTCATCCCAAACTTCATCGGGCAGCCGCTCCACAATTTTCTCGAGCACTTGCGCGCACGCCCTGGCATCTGCGGTCGCGCGGTGGTGCGATTCGAGCGAGACTCCGAATTGTCTGCAAAGCGAAGCCAGACCGAATCGAGGCGAAAACGGGAAGAAGGTTCGCGCCAGCATCGCCGTATCCAGGACCAAGCGATTTGTGAATCGGAATTCCAGTCCGAAGTGTGCGGAGAGAAATCCGATGTCAAAATCTATGTTCTGACCAACGATGGGGTAATCCGCGATGAACTCCCGGAATTGACGGCGAACGACATCGAGTTCGGGTGCATCTTGGAGATCCGCGCAGGTGATTCCCGTGAGTTCAGTGATGAACGCATCGGGAAGCGTGCGCGGTTTGACGAACGACGTGAAGCTCTTCTCTTCTACTCCGCTTCTGAATAGAACAGCCCCGACCTCGATGAGTTCATTTCGGTCGGGGTCAAGTCCTGTTGTTTCGACATCGAGCGCGACGAACTCGCTGAGGCCCAGCGCCTCGCGCCACGACCTGCTCGATGGCTCGGATCTACTTGTCTTTGAAGTAGCGGATATTGAGATTTCTTGCGGCTCCTGCTTCATCAAGTCGTCTGATCGGAGTGTTGTGCGGTGCGGTCTTTAGGATTTCAGGGTTCTCGCCTGCTTCCTGATCAATTTTCAGCATGACCTCGACGAATTCATCGAGCGTCTCTCGTGATTCGGATTCCGTTGGTTCAATCATCAGACATTCGGGCACGATCAGAGGGAAATAGACGGTGGGCGGATGAATGCCGTAATCGAGCAAGCGTTTGGCAATGTCCGTTGTGCGCACGCCCTTCGCCTTCTGGTTGTTTCCCGATAGGACGACTTCGTGCATACAGGGGCGGTCGCAATGCAGTTTGTAAGTCGGCGAGAGCTTCTTTCGAAGATAATTCGCATTGATGATGGCGTTCTCACTGATCGCCTTAAGTCCGTCTCCGCCCATGCTGCGAATGTAAGCCAGAGCGCGAACGAGCATCCCGAAGTTCCCGAAATAGCTGTGGACGCTGCCGATGGAATCCGCGCGATCCCACTCGATGTCATACTTGCCGTTCTCGGATTTGATCACCGGTATCGGCAGGAATGGAGCGAGGTGTTTCTTCACGGCCACGGGTCCACTGCCCGGTCCACCGCCGCCATGGGGAGTCGAGAAAGTTTTGTGCAGGTTCATGTGACACGCATCGAAGCCCATGTCGCCGGGTCTCGCGATGCCCATCAGCGCATTCAGATTTGCGCCATCCATATAGACGAGTCCGCCTACCGAATGCACGAGGTCAATGATCTCTTTGATATGCGATTCGAAGAGCCCGAGGGTATTCGGGTTGGTGATCATTAATCCCGCGACGTCGTTGCTAAGATTCGCTCGCAACGCTTCGATGTCCATGAGCCCTGACGTATCCGAAGGAAGCTGAGTCACGTCGTAGCCTGCTATCACGATTGACGCGGGGTTAGTTCCGTGCGCGCTATCAGGAATAATGATTCGCTTACGCGGAGTTCCCTCTTTCTTGATATGATAGGCGCGGAACATCAGCAGCGCAGTGAATTCACCCTGCGCGCCCGCAGCGGGTTGCAGAGTGATGTCGTCCATGCCCGTGACTTCGAGCAGGGCTTGCGAAAGATCATGAATCATTTGCAAAGCGCCCTGTGTGGTGGCGACGGATTGCAGCGGACTAAGCGCGGCGAATCCGACGTGCGCGGCCAGCTCGTCGTTAATCTTGGGATTGTACTTCATGGTACAGGATCCCAAGGGGTAGAAGTCCTTGTCTATGTGATGATTTCGAGTCGAGAGATTCACATAGTGCCGCACGGCGACATTTTCGGAAACTTCAGGGAGTCTCAGCGGGCTATTGCGAATCAGGTCGGCGGGCAGATCAGGATCGGGAAGATGATCCGGAGTCGGAGGCAAGTCCATTCCGATGCGGCCTTGACGGCTCAACTCAAAGATGAGTTTCGTTTCGCTTTGCAATGAGACGGGGGCGCGTTTCATACAGCCACCTCCTTCGCAAAGCGGCGAGCAAGTGTCACAAAGTTGTCCATCTCCTCGACGGTTCTGTTTTCGGTTAGAGCAACCAGCACACTTCGGTCATCGGATAATCCGAGTCGTGACAAGGGAACTCCCGCAAGCACGCCGTTTGCGGTCATGAACTCGCAGAATTTCTCGGCGCTTATCGGAACGGTCAGCAGAAATTCGCGGAAGTGAGGACCTTTGTGCGGTTGTTGGTATCCGGGAATCTTGGCGAGTTCATCCATGAGATAGTGACAGCGGCGCGAGCAAGAAAGTCCAAGCTCGCGTAAGCCTGTCGGTCCGAGCATGGAAAGATAGAGCGTCGCGCGAGTCGCGATCAGGCCCTGATTCGTGCAGATGTTGGAAGTTGCTTTGTCACGGCGAATGTGTTGTTCGCGCGTTTGCAGCGTCAACACGTAGCCTCTTCGTCCGTCAACGTCTTTGGTCATGCCGACGACTCGACCCGGCATGAGTCTAACCAACTCATCAGTCGTTGCGAACAGGCCGAGATACGGGCCGCCGAAACTCATGTAGTTGCCGAGAGATTGTCCTTCGCCGACGACCACATCTGCGCCCATCTCACCCGGGGGCGTCAGAAGTCCCATTGCGATGGGATCCGCGACGACGATGACGAGCGCTCCGTTTGCATGCGCCTTGGCGATGATCGGACGCAAGTCGTCCACCACGCCATAGAAGTTCGGGTATTGCAGGACAATCGCTGCTGTTTGCTCGTCAATCAGCATGGCGAGATCGTTGGCCGTCTGCTTGCCTCCGCTTGTGCGGCCTGTAACGAAGCTGACTCCGAGTGCGGACGTAATCGTTTCCGTCACGCGGCGGTAGTTCGGATTGACTGCGTCGCTCCAAACAATGCGTCTCTTCTTCGTGTGCCCACGTGAGAGCATGACGGCCTCGGCGAGGGCCGATCCCCCGTCATAGAGACTCGCGTTTGCGCACGGCATCCCATAGAGCTCGCAGATCATGGTCTGGAACTCGTAGATCACC
>JADLDM010000004.1 GCA_020846695.1 bacterium
ACGCGGCCCGTCAAATTGGAGGGGCCGCTTCCTGTTCATCGTGTCGAGCCTATTGCATCAATTCAAGAAACGCGTCGTGCGGAAAAAGCTACTTGATCAGCGCGAGTTTCTGAATCGCGCTGAATGATCCTGCTTCCAGGCGCGCGAAGTAGAGTCCGCTGGAAAGACCGGCGGCATGAAAATCCGCATGGAAACTCCCCGCGTTGTAGTGTCCGTCCACCAACGTCGCAACTTCGCGTCCCGTCGCATCATAGATCACCAGCGTCACATCCGCAGCTTCGGGAAGCGTAAAGCTCAACGAAGTCGTCGGATTGAAGGGATTTGGAAACGCGGGATGAAGCGCAAACTCCAAAGGCGAATTGGCAGTCGCATGGGGAGTCACATCAACCGTCGCCAACTCCTCGCGCGCGCCGTCCGACGACACGGAGGTCAAAACGTAATGATAAGTGCGTCCGTTCACAACGCCTCGATCCGTCCACGCGTAATGCTGTTCGGTCGCCGCGTTGCCTTGACTTGTCACACTCGCCACGCTCAGACCGTCACGCGTGATCTCGAAGCGCGCGTTGTTACTTTCGGAAAGCGTATTCCATCTCAGCGTCACAAGTTCGTCACCCGTGACCGCATCCAAATTACCGAATTCAACCGGCAGGCTGCCGTCGCAGAACGCGGAGTAAATGGTCACGCTGCCGTTGATTTCATTGGAAAGAATCAGCAGTGGCATACCGTTCGGCGATTCGGCAGTGTCCACAAATAGAATGCCTTCAGGGCCAAGCTCTACCACGGCGGCCAGCGCAGCAGGTGTGTTGGCAACCGTCACGCTGAAGTCGCGCGAATTGAAATAGTCCACATAGAACGGAAGCGACGGGTTGGTGACGTCATAGACAAACACGCCGCCGACGCGCTCGCAGCCGATAAACGCAAACCAGCGATCGCACACGTTGGCCACCGTCACGGACTCAGGTTCCGGTCCCTTGTCGTCGCTGCGCGTGTCGAAGGAGCTGTTCGCGCTGTTGGTGGAATTGAATTGTGTCGGAAGCAAGCCGGCGAGAATCGTCTCAAACTGATTTCCGCTGTCGAAAACCAAGTTGCCGTTCGCATCCCAGATCGAGAACGAACGCCCGCCGAATGTATAGATCTGATCAAAGTCGTTGTCGCCGTCCGTATCGCCCAGCTTGTTCGTAACATTCAGACGTCCGAGATTCGCATTGTTCTTCAGAGTCGCCGCATTGGGAAACGCGGTCGGATCGAGCACATAAGATCCACTACCCAATCTCACGCCTTCAGTCAGCGCGGTGTATTCACGCACGTCACCTTCATTCGCCGTAACCAGAAAAGTGTTGCCCGCAACTTCGTATGAAGCAATCGCGTCGGGATTGTACATGCTGAACACAGGCCACGTTCCCATATCAATCGCGGGAAGATTTCCCGGAAGATCACGATCGCTCGGATCAAACGAGTTGCCCGGGAGGCTGCGGTCAATGAATCCAAGAGCTTTCACACTCGTCACCGTCGCCGTTGCGATATCAATAATCGCCAGCGCATTGTTCTCTTGCAGCGTAACATAGGCCGTCTGCGAATTGCTCGTCACCGCAATGTACTCCGGCTCAAAATCCTTTGCCGTATTTGCGCCGGGTCCGTAGATGCGGATTCCCTGCGCGCGAAGCGCAGCTTCCTGACCATTATAGGATGCAAACGACGCCGTCATGACCGTCGCGGAAGCAACGCCGCCGGAAATATCCACAATCGTCACGCTGCCCTCAGGATCAACCGAGTAGTCATTCGCAGGCTCGCCTTCGTTCGCCGTCAGCACGTAACTTCCATCCGGCGTGAAAGTGATCATATCCGGCAGCGCGCCTGTGGGAACCTGATTCAGGAAGTTTCCGTTCGTGTCAAAGAACACAATCGAGCCGGGATTTTGCTTGGGACTTGCCTCAACCGCCGCTGCAACAATACCGTTATGCACGTCCACGCTGTTGAATGAGGCGCCATACGGCGTGCCGACGATTGTGAAAAGTTGCACCGGCGCAGCAGGATTGCTGAGGTCGAGGACGAGAATGCTCGCCGCCGCCGCGCTCACGACGAACAGCCTTTGCGACACCGGATCGTATGCGGAAATCTCGCAGGCGCCTGCATCGAAAATCCCCGTTTGAAACTGCCCGATAAGATTGAAATTAGGTGCGGCCGCAAAGGCGGTCTGGAAAAGCGCTGCAAGTGCTGAAAACAGTACAACAAAGCGCGACGGACGATTCATCTGGTCTCTCCTTAGTGTTAGTGAAGCGCGTAAGTATAGCGACAGAAGATTGTAATCCTGTTTGCATCCTGTTTGGATCATGTTCCAGCGATTCTCTCATTCCTCCGTCGTTCAAATGCGATAACCTTCACATGCAAGCGCGTATCCCGCACATCGTTTTACTCCGTTCTTGCTTCACAATTCTCAAATTCAATTTTCTTTCCATGAGCCGCGCATCTTGTTTTCGCGCAAAAAAATGCTTATACTAATCCCCACGCGCAGAAACCGAAAATCGTAACACCTTATTTATATGCAAGGCAACGGAACGGGGAACGGTAAGGTCTATTTCAACGGGCACGACAACAGCCACGCCACCGCCAAGTACTCGAAAAACAATGTGGACGGGCTGACGCCGACGCGCGAAAACTACTTGCGCACGCTGTTTCAGCTCTCACAGCAAGGCGAAGGGGTTCGGCTCACGGATTTGGCCCGTGCCGAGGGGGTTCGCCTCCCCACCGCGCGCCATGCGGTCAATTGCTTGCGGGAACTCGGTTTAGCATCTCAGGAAAACTACGGACGCATCCAACTGACCGATGAAGGTTCGCGCCTCGGTCGCGCAATCTGTGATAGGTTTAACCTCACACGGAAATTCCTCTGCGAGGTGCTCGGAGTTCGACCGGAGGCGGCCGAGCGCGAGGCATGTGTCATGGAGCATCACCTCGATGACGACACATTGGAGCGCCTCGCCGCATTCGTCAAACATGTTACCAACTGCAACGGCGGCGTCGAAGCCACTCCCGACTGTCTGGTCAATCTCCGCATCACGATGGAGGAGCGCGACCAAGCCCGCCACTGACCTGCTCGCGATTTCGCTCGTAGGGGCGGTCCAGCGCCTGCCCTGTGTTAGGGTGGCCGACCGTTCTATTTCGGGCTTGCGCATTTGATTGCTATTATTCCTATATTTGAAACGGAGAAGCACAACCTGCTTCTCCGTTTTTCCATTCCGTCATCTTCATTGACCGCCGTTGCGGATCTCCAGACCCGCAACGAAACGAGTGAGTCTCAGAGATGAAAAAAATCTCTATTCTTCTTCTCTTAACCGCGCTCGGATTCGGTTTCCGCATGTTTGCTCTGGAATTGCGTCCGGAAGCAGCGCTTTTGCGCGCGCCCGACGAACCGGAATACCTCGAGATCGCGCAGAGCATCTCCCTCGGCGACGGCTTCTCACTGCACGGCGAGCGCACGGCCTATCGCGATATGTTGATGCCCGCTCTTACCGCAGCGGCGATCTGGATCACCGGCGACTTCGAGTTCGTATTCTGGGTGCAGATTTTCTTGAGTTTGCTCACCGGATTGCTGCTCTATCTGATCGCCTCGCGCCGCTTTTCCGAGGGCATGTCCTACGCAGTCGCCGCCGCATGGATGCTCTATCCTGCTGCGTCGCTATTCTCCTCGCTTCTGCTGACCGAAACGCTTTTCGTTTTCTTCTGGGTGCTTGCGATGTGGCTGCACGATCGCCTCGAAGAAAGCGATTACTCCATCCGTGAATCTCTCCTCCTCGGCGCTGTGCTTGGCCTCCTCTGTCTGACGCGCGCGGCCGGCGCAGTTCTCCTCGCCACCGTGTTCATCTATGTGTTGCTTATTCGCTGGGAAGCCAAGTTCGCGCTTCGTTCAAAATCCGTCTCGCTGATTCTGTTAGCTTCGATCGTCGTGATGCTGCCGTGGATGCTGCGCAACTATGTATATCTTGATCGGTTCGCACTGAACACCAATGGCGGTATCAATCTTCTGATCGGCAACAATCCCTACGCGAACGGCGGTTATCGTTATGATGAGCGCGTGCAGGAGATCATTGCCGGTGCAAGAGGCGAAGCAGAACGCGATCGCGCCGCCTCCCGAGCTGCGAGAGAATACGCGCAGGGCCATCTATCGAAAACCTTTGAGATGTGGGCCACGAAATTCGCCTATTTGTGGAGCACGGACATGGCGATGCTTGCGCATTATGCACCCGTTCGCGGGGCTCCGTCGCTTGCCGACACGCTGCACGCGCAGCCACTTGGCGCACTGATTCTGCTGGCGATTCCTTTTGCGGTGCTCGTACTGCTGGGACTTTCTGGCTTCTATCTGGTCACAAAATTTCCCGCGCGCGGCTTCTTCATCCTTCAACTTTCGCTCGGCGCACTGGCGGCGTTCGCGAGTTACGGACTTCCCCGCTATCACTTTCCGTTCATGCCCGCCGTGATTCTCGGAGCCGCAGCCTACGTCGAGAATCAACCGTGGAATAGCGCGCCGCAGTGGCGTCGTCTCTTCCTATTGCTTGCCATCGGCGTCTTCATCGGCGTCTGGATTTTCGAAACCGTCAAGATCATCGGCTGGATGTAGCACGACCTTCGTAGGGACACAATACATTGTGCCCGTTGCCATGAACACACAAGCGGCGCCGATTTACTAGCGGCGGCCTCTGGCCGTCTCAATTGCAAATCGATCGCCTGAACGTAGGGACACAATACATTGTGTCCGTTGTGAGGATATGCAGGCGCGCCGTTCACTAGCGGCGGCCTCTGGCCGTCTCAATTGCAAAATCCATCGCCTGAACGTAGGGACATGATACATTGTGTCCGTTGTCATGATCAAGAAGGAGCCGACTCGGAAGTATCCGGGTCGGCTCTTCTATTGGGGGTAGTTTTCGTCTTGAAATGGGAGGGCGACAAGATGGGATTCCATTTTGACTTTGGTTGAAACCGCGTTGGAGAATTAGTCTGAACGCGCTGTTATTTTTGATCTGTCCGACCCCCCTTGGGCATTGAAACCTCTCCTTCAAGACAAAACCTCCCCAATGAAGACACTCCAATCCCAAAAATCAAAGAAGCCACCCCATAACCTATGGGACGGCTCCTTCGTATTTGCATGATGAAAGCAGCTACAGTTTAAGCATGCGATCCACGAAATTGATCGTCATCCTGAGCGCATCGGCGGTCGCATTCGCGCTGTAAGCAGGGCCGTTTGCGGGATCCACAAAACCGGCTTCGCCGATAACCAAGACGTTCTCCGCGCGCACACCCTGCTGCATCAGAGTCTGGCTGAACTGCTCGGCAAGTGCGGTCGGTTGGCTCGCGGAAGCCGTGGGGTGTACGACCAAGAAATTCGTGGCCACTCGCTGCAATAGCGAATCCGCCGGAAGCTGATCGGGATACCATGCCGCGCCCGCTCTCAAGCCGGGCAATTCCGCCGCCGCTCGAAACGCAATTCTCCCGCCATAACCCATGCCCAGAACTCCAATCCGATCCTTTCTCACTTGTTTCAGAGTTCTCAGTTTCTCGTATGCCTTCGAAACCTCTCGCGCTGCCGCTTCGTCATTCACGAGCGACATGAAGCGCTGGGCCTCGTTCACGTCCGAAGTCCGGTCTCCTCTGAATAGATCCACGCAGCACACCACGTAGCCGCGATTCGATAGTGCGGTTGCCATCTCGCGCACGTCCTTCGATTGCCCGAAGCGATCATGCAGCAGAATCAGCGTCGGGTAGGGTCCGTCGCCCGGAGGCGTAGTCAAATAAGAGCCGGGCCACTGGTTTAAGTAGTTTGCAAGAAGCCTTAGGCGCACGTCCCAGCGCTGCCCAAGAATCATCGCCGCGCGCAGTGACTGCCCGGCGCCCCACGGAATCACTTGAGTCAGGCGAATAGTCGTTCCGCTGTCCGTTCGCGTGAATTCAAACCGCGCCGTCGTTGTCCCGTCGTCAAGAATCTCCGTGTATTCAAATACCTGCCCCGGTTCGAGAACCTTGATCATTCCCTCTTCAATCTCAGCGGGGCCCATTGTCACGCGCCACGGAGTCTCCGGCGCGATGCCAAAGGCGGCATTCTCGGCTCGGCTCCATTGCCTGTAGATCCAGTCTTCCGTGAGCGCGCGAAAACACTGGAGCGGCGATGCCGACGTGTGCATCGTGCGGAGGATGGTCTCCTCACCGGAAGCCAGTCCCGCCAGCAGAATCACCAGAAGTGTCGCGTATCGGACAAGCATATTGTGCCTCGTGAGTTATTGTCGCTCTAATATAGCCAATCCTGTTGAAACTCCAAAACCCTCTGGCCCGCTCTTTGGATGGAATTGGTCATGCTCGTGGGCTCATCGAACTCCATCCCCAAATTTCACGGATAATCACGCACAAATATCGAAAAATGAAAACGTTCACGCCTTGGAACACGCGGATACTCCGATGCAACTTATGCGCACCGCGCATGCCTTACACGTCTCGATCCGCGCCTGACGCGGTTCTCCTAATTCCTCTCTTCCCAAGAGCTTACTTGATTATCGGCCCCGAAATCCGTAAAATATAAGGCTGTAATGGGGTTGCAGGATTCTGATGTAGCTGCTGCCCCCGTGGCTGCAGATTCTCAACCTCACGGCGCGCATCCCCCGCCGGAATCTCACCCTCTCAATGAGGCTCTTTCCGCCGAGCCGGGTTAAGCGCAAGACCGTAGCAAACTGCACCAATCAGCCACGCGCAACCCGGCCGAAACGCAGAACCAGGATTTTTTCTCACCATAGACGAACGAGGAGTAGAGTAAGATGATTGATCGCCGTAGCGCCTCTTGGAGGTTCTTTGCACTGCTACTTTGCACGCTCGGGATATGGCTCGGCAATAGCGCCAATGCCGACCCGCGCCAATGGGGTTCCTCCGGTGTACCCATCCGTCAAGGTCATCATATCGAATGGTATCGCGCCGCACACCGCGCCGATGACGGACACACAATGCTCGTCTGGTCCGATACCCGTACGGGTGATCGCGATGTTTACGCGCAGCTCTTGAATCCGCAAGGAGACATCGCGGCCGGCTGGCCGGAGGACGGACTTTCCGTCATTGATTTCGACTATCGTCAGGAAGACCCGGAACCCGTTGCGGTGACCGGAGGCTTTATCATCGCGTGGATTGAATTCCGCCACGACAGCACGGGCGACGTCTATGCCCAGAAACTCGACTTTCAGGGCAACAAGCTCTGGAGCCCGAGCGGTGTGCTCGTGGATACGCACGTCGTCTATATGGTCAACGAAACTTCGCTGCGCTGTGCTCACGACGGACAGGGCGGAGCGATTATCGCCTGGGAAGATGCGCGTCGTGGCGATTTGGGCGACATCTATGCGCAGCGCGTCACGTCAAGCGGAACTCGCGCATGGGCTCAAGTGCTCCCGGTTACCGATCATAACGGCTACCAGAAAGGGATCACCGCCGACGGCGACGGACAAGGCAACATGATCGTCGCCTGGAATGATCCGCGCGATAACGGCAGCGACATCTATGCCGCCAAGATCACTCCGCAAGGCACGCTCCCGTGGGGCGGACTCGGCGGTCGCTTGGTCAGTAATGCTGCCGGCTTGCAATCGTCCGTCAAAATCTGCCCCGATCTGACAACGGGCGGAGCCTACCTCGCTTGGGTGGATGATCGCGCCGGCGCGTCCTTCGTGGACCTCTACATGCAGAAGCTCGACGCAGCCACCGGCAACAGCCTCTGGCAGGAAGACGGCATTCTGCTCTGTGACGCTGAAAACGCTCAGCGCGGCGTGCGCGTTGCGGTCAGCATGAATGGCGGCGTGCAGGACGGCGTCATCACCTGTTGGGACGATGTGCGTGTCAACGGCGAAATCAAAGAAGTCTATGCGCAGAAGACCAATGCCGCAGGCGTCCATCAGTGGGCCGCAAACGGCGTCATGGTCTGTGGAACCGCGACTCAGACAGGCGGCGAAACGCGCGAAGGCAGTCGCTTAACTTCCGACAATCAGGGCGGCGGACTTTATGTCTGGGATGACACCCGCGTCAGTGGCGACATCCTGCAATTTGACTGCTACATCGCCCACCTGAATAGCTCCGGCCAGCATCTCTGCGGGGAATGCGGCGATCCCGTCGCCACCGAAGCGCATCAGCAGACCGAAGCGTTGATTCGCTTGAACGGGACAGGCTCGCAAGTCATCGTCGTCTATCAGGACATGCAGCGCGGCTCCAAAACTCTGCGCTACAAAAAAGTTGACCTCGACGATTGCGAAGCGCACGATGCGCCCGAGATCATCTTCGGCTTGGACGGCAACGTCAAGGATCCCGTCAACATCATGATCTCTCCGGGACGAGTCGCTTATGCGTGGGAAGACAATCGCGGCGGCAACAACGGCAAGGCGGTCTTCTATCACATCATGGACACAACCGGCGTCTATCCCTTTGACTTCATCCCGCAAAACGGCGACACCATTGCGCCCGACAATCAAGGACAGTTGCGCTACGATCAAACCGAACCCGCTGTCTGTCTGGACGGCTCCGGCGGATTCTTCTGCGCCTTCCTCGATTTGCGCGGCTCGGCCAAGCAGGTTCGTCTGACGCGAGTCGGAGACAGCGGCGAAATTGTCTGCCCACTCTCCGGAACCGTCGCCGCGCCGTCCACTGCCGATCAGCTCTACGCCTTCGTAGTTGAAGATGGTGAAGGCGGATGCTACGTCGGATGGTCGAATACCGACACCTCTTTCCAGATGGACGTCTTCGTCATGCGCATGGGCGCAGACTGTCAGCCGATGTGGTCGCTGCCGATTCTCTTGTCAAGCAATCCCTCACAGGACGATATTCTTCAAGGTCTGGTTTCCGATCAGAACGGAAATGCTATCGCCGTGTGGACGACGGGCGGATTCCAAACTCTCGATGTAAAGAGCGCGAAGATCGGACCGGACGGAACCATCATTTGGAGTCTCCCGATTTCCGCCGCTCCGCTCGATCAGGGCGGCGCGCAAGTCATCTGCGATAATCAGGGCGGAGCTTACTACGTCTGGGAAGACTCGCGCAATTTTGATATCGCCGACGTGGATGTTTATGCGCAGCACGTCAATTCCAGCGGACAAATTCAGTGGACCAACAATGGAAGTCTCATCGTAACCGCGCCCGAGCTGCAGAAAATTCCGCGTCTCGCCGTGGATCCCGATGGCTTTCTTTACATCATCTGGCAGGATTACCGCACCGGCACGCACCTCGATATCTATGGACAGAAACTCACCCCGCAAGGGCAACGTCAGTGGCCGACCGAAGGCCGCCTGATCTGCGGACAGAATGGCGACCAGTCAGATCAGCAGTTGCTGCTCGAATGGGCGAACGGTTGGTACATGATCTGGGTGGACAACCGCTCCAGCTTCTACGAAGACCTCTACGGGGCACACTTCAATACCGATGGGGACATCACGGATGGTTGGTGGGGTACGGTTGGCAGTGGCGGCGGAGCCATCAACACCGAATATCAGCGTCAGGATCAACCTTCGATGGCGCACGACTTCCACGGCGGCAGCATGATCTGTTGGGTGGATTGGCGCTCCTCTGGAAAAGAGCCTCTCGGCAATCTCTGGGGCAACTGGATCAATGACGGCTCGGTGGACGTACGCGAGATTCCCGCTCCGCTGCCCAGGGAATATCGTCTGACGCAAAACTATCCCAATCCCTTCAATCCGAGCACGCACTTTGAGTTCACGGTTCCCTTGACTGAAGAAGTCAAGATTCGCGTCTTCAACTCGCTCGGTCAGGAAGTGAAAACTCTGGTCAACAAAGTCATGCTTGCCGGAACCTATCGTGTCGAGTTCAACGCCAGCGCTCTTGCTTCCGGCACCTACTTCTACCGTCTGGAAACCCCCAGCTTCCAAACCGTCAAGAAGATGACCCTGCTTCGATAACTTCTCCTCGTCTTTCCCCTTCTCCTCGTCGCGAGGGGAAGGGGCAGGGGATGGGGTTCTCTCCGCGTACCCGGCTGCCCCTGTGGCTGCCGACCGCACCATCGCTGCACCTCGTAGGGGCGGACCCGCGTGTCCGCCCGCGTCGCCGAGCCGGGTTGCGCTTGACACTTCTGTCGCCGAGCGGGGATTAAGCGCGACCGGATGACGAAAAGAAACGGCATGAAGAGATGTCGCGCTTTGTATCACTCAGTCCGATTCCGCTCTTCTCTTTTTCCACCCCTTCTCCGTTCACGGGAGCCTGTCCTGTAAGGAAGGGGCAGGGGATGGGGTTCTCTCCGCGTACCTCGTAGCGGCTGCCCCTGTGGCTGCCGACTTTGTATTTCAAGGTTCGATTTTCAGTTTTCGATTTTTCTCTCCCATGCACCGCACACTCGCACTACTCACTCTTCTGCTTCTCGCAGCCTCATCCATCGCGCAGCCTCTGCCCGACTGCTATCACTCGCGTCAGGGACTCTATGACGTCATCTTCGCCTTGCGCGATTCCTTTCCCGAAACCTTCAAGGTGGACTCCATCGGCCATTCGCGTGGAGACATGTTGGAACAGGTCTATCCCGTCTATGCCGTGAAAGTCTCCGACAACGTGCAGGTCTTCGAGGATGAGCCGGTGACTCTGATCATC
>JADLDM010000005.1 GCA_020846695.1 bacterium
ACTTTTGACCCACCACCGTTTTGTTTCTCGTTGCCTCTCATTGCGCTTTTTCGTAGATTGTTAATGGTTAGATAGATTTCAGAATCGCAATTTCAACTACAGTCTTTACAACACTTTCCCCTCCGAGGTTTCCATGCACGATCGTCTCTTTATTCCCGGACACGTCGAAGTTCGCCCCGAACTACTCCAAGCCGTCGCCAGCCCGCAAGTCGGACACCGCACCAAGGCTTACACCGACATGCACGCCGCCCTGATTCCCCAACTCAAACAAATCCTCTACACCCAGCAGGAAGTGCTGCTCTTCACCTGCTCCGCAACCGGAGTCATGGAAGGCTCGATCCGCAATCTCTGCCAGAAGAAAGTGCTCACCACTGTCAACGGCGCATTCTCCAAAAGGTGGTTCCAAATCGCGGGCTACAACGGATTTCAAGCCGACAAGCTCGAAGTCGAGTGGGGCAAGGCCGTGATGCCCGAAGCTGTTGACAAGGCGCTCGCTACCGGACAGTACGACGTCTTCTGCGCAGTCTTCAATGAAACTTCCACCGGAACACGCGCACCACTCGAACAATATGCAGAGGTCTTAAAGAAATATCCCGACGTGATGTTCTGTGTGGATGCGGTTTCCGCGATGGCCGGTGACAAAATTGAAACCGACAAGCTCGGGCTCGATGTCTGTCTTGCCGGAACGCAAAAGTGCTGGGGCTTGCCGACCGGAATTTGCGTCACGATGATTTCCAACAAGGCGATGGAGCGCGCCGCGCAGGCGAAAGCTCCCGGCTACTATGTCAATTTCGTGGATGCGAAAAAATATAACGACAAGCATCAGACGCCGCACACGCCCGCGATTCCCTTGATCTTCGGTTTGAGTGCTCAAGCCAATCACATTCTGAATGTCGAAGGTCTGGAAAACCGCTGGGCACGGCACCTCGAAATGGCGCGCATCGTCCGCAAGTGGGCGCTCGACTCAGGCTTTGAAATGCTTCCTGAAAAAGGCTACGAATCCGTCACGCTTTCCTGCATCAAGAACACGAAAAAGATTGACGTCAAAGCGCTGAACGGCGAACTCTCCAAGCGGCATCATTGCATCATCTCCAACGGCTACGGCGACCTGAAGGACCTCACCTTCCGCATCGCCCACATGGCCGACACCTCCGTCGCCGAGATCAAACAACTGCTCACCTGGATTGACGAAATCATTGCGTAGCTGATACCTGTCGCCGTTGTCGGTCTCCAGACCGGCAATGGAGACGTTGCGGGTGTGGACACCCACAACGGCGGGGCAAAAGTGTCGTCATCCTGACGAAGGAAGGATCTCTCTGCTTCTGAATTCTGAACTGGAATTTGGAATTTGTAAATTTGAATTTTTCTGTGCGGCACTCCCGCAAACCAATTCTGAAAGGGGATACGATGTGGTTACTTCTGATTCTCCTCACTCTCGCGCAAATCGGATTCGCGCAACCGGAATGGTACGGCCTTTGGACGGCTCCCTACGAAGTCACAGAAATCGAGGTTTGTGTTCGTGGTGATACAGCGGACGTTGTGTTTGTAGAAGCCCGAGAGGATTCAACGCACTTACTCCTGCTCCCATATGATTTGAATCTGACCGCGGGACTTTCGGATCCGATCTTATTTGATTGGGGAACGGGTTCCATTTACTTCGAACCCATAGACTTCCAAACGTTTTCACCACAGTGCCGAGTCGGTTTGTCCCACAAAAATAGCCGTGGCGGCAGCTGGGGGTATGGTTCGTATTGGTTCGAGACCGAACTTCGTCATGGATCGGTGTGGTCTGATGATGGTGTACCTGTTGAGACCAGCAGCTACGTCAACTTCCCCGATTTCGCTTCGGGCAATTGGACCGAGGGTCACTCACTTCGTGTGAATGACGGGAGAATCGGGGTGTGCTACGTCTCAGCGGACATTGTTACATGGGATGTGTGGTACACGGTTCATTACCAAGAGTATGATTCAACCTACGCGCCGACAGCCGGAGGCGAATTGCCAATCAGTGGACCCTATAACGAGCCTCTCAACCGCGCCATTGCATTTCCCCTTTCAGGTGACAGCCTACTTGTGTATTCTGACTTCGGCTTTAATGGTGACGCCACAATGTTTCTCGGTCCACTGAGCGGAGTCGGAGAGATGCAGTACTACTCGCATCCGATCTGCGGCGATTCAAGACTCCTCAGAGAACTCTACGTCACAGACTCTGGTCGCATTATCGCGGTGTTCGCTGATAACACTCTCCATCAACTCGTTCCCGTCTCCCAGGGTCAGACGGACTGTCTTCCCTTCGCCGAGTTGCCGACAGATTGGTCGCCAAGCTGGGCATTTCATCCAAACTATGGATTCGCCGCTGTTCATGTGGACTCCACACATCTCTACCTTGCCCGTCTCGACACGAGCGGACTGCTCGTTCAACCTACGGGTGTCTTCTTTGAGCCCGAGTTTCCGATTACTCTCGCGGATGCTGACGTTACCATTGGCGACAGTGGGCAGGTAGTGATTGTCTGGAGTGAAGTCATCAACGAATGGGAAGGGCCACACGCACTCAATATCGGGTGGATTGACTGGCAAGACCCTCTTGACGCGGAGCATTCTCCTCCCGCTCTTCCCACCTTCCTTTCTCTCTCCGCTTTCCCCAATCCCTTCAACTCATCTGTCAAGATCGAGTATGAGATTGCGAGGGCGGGAGAGATTGAATTGTCCGTCTTCAACACGCTCGGACAGAAAGTGGAAACCCTGTTTGAGGGACGCGCATCTTTCGGCAAGCACGAAGCCACGTGGTCGCCGAGCGGATCGAGCGGAGTGTATTTTGTGAAGCTTGTGAGCGGAGACCTGCAAGAGAGCCGGAAAATTCTCTACATCAGATAGGTTAATCACGTCGTCATTCTGAGCGAAGGCTTGGCGTAGCGAAGAATCTCTCCGGAGAGATCCTTCCGCGCGCTGACGCGCTTGTCAGGATGACGACAATATAGCTTTTCGATTTTTCTCTCTCTGTTCACCAACCAATAGGACTTCTCGTGATTCGGGCCGCTTGGGTTTTCGCATTACTTCTCGCAACTCTTGTGCTTCTTGCGCAGACCAGGCCCGTCACCATCGTGGATGCGGAGTCCGGCGAAGCCATCGCGGACTGCTACATCTACACGGAAGGTCAAACCCACATTACGCAATCGGATCCCTCCGGCGCGTTTGACTACGGCAAGTTCGACGGCACGGAAAAACTCTTCTTTCTTCACTCAAGCTACGTAAAGGCCGCGCTCACTCCCGAAGAAATCGAGCACGCAAACTTCACGATCCGCCTCACTCCGGTGAAATACACTACCGGCGAAGTCGTGATTGAAGGCTATCGCTTCGGCAAAGAGAAATCCGAAATTCCGCAACAGATTTCTGAAGTCACCGCGCGCGACGTCGCCCGTGAAAATCCCCGCACCGCCGCAGACATGCTTGAAAACGGCGGCGTGTTCGTGCAAAGAAGCCAATTCGGTGGCGGCTCACCGATGATTCGCGGATTCACCGCCAATCAAGTCCTACTCGTCGTGGACGGCGTACGCCTGAACAACGCAATTTACCGCTCTGGCAATCTGCAAAATTCAATCACGCTCGATGCGAACGCGCTTGGCTCCGCCGACATACTCTTCGGCCCCGGCTCCGTGCAATACGGCAGCGATGCCATGGGCGGCGTGATGATTTTCAATACACTCGATCCGCTGCCCTCGCTTCTGAAACAGACGAAAATTGGCGTTAATGCTTTCACGCGCTATGCCACCGCCGCGCAGGAAAAAACCGCCGGAGCCACCGCACAATTCGGCCTTCGCAAGTGGGCCTTGCTCGCGGGATTCACCTACAGCGATTTCGGCGATCTGCGCTCGGGCCGCGTTTTATCCGACGCCTATCCTGATTACGGCCGCCGCCGCGAATACGTCACGCGAATAAACGGCGAAGACGTGATTGTTGCAAACGAGCGCTTCACCGATCAGAAACCCTCCGGCTACACACAATCGAATATCATGGGCAAGGTGCGCTACTTCCACAATGCGCACTTGAACGCGACCTACGCGCTTCTTTACACCACGAGTTCCGATATTCCACGCTATGACCGCCTCGAACAATATCGCAACGGCGCGCTGCGTTATGCCGAATGGTATTACGGCCCGCAGCAGTGGCTCATGAATCGCTTGTCCCTTCACGCTTCAAGCGGCGCATTCTATGATGAAGCAACACTCACACTCGCTCATCAAGACTATCAGGAGAGCCGTCACGACCGCGCGCGAGATAACGACAACATTAATCACCGCACCGAAGACGTGGCCGTCGTCTCCGTCAATGCGGATTTGGGCAAGCGCATGGGCAGCGGCGAACTCTTCTACGGCATTGAAACCGTCTTTAATGACGTGCAATCCTCCGCCGAAAAAGAGAACATCGTCACCGGAGAAATTGCCCCGCAATCCACGCGCTATCCCGACGGCGGTAGCAACACAACCTCTCTTGCTGCCTATGGCGGGTGGAGAACACACGTTTCTTCCAACATCGTGATGACCACAGGTCTGCGCTACACACAGAACATGCTCACCGCGAAATTCGAGGATAAGAGTTTCTATAACTTCCCTTTTGACGAAATCACCTATAACAGCGGCGCGCCTACCGCAAGTCTCGGTGCAGTTTGTTCACTTGATTCGTGGCAAGTTCGCGGCGTGGTTTCCAGCGGATTCCGCGCGCCAAACGTGGATGACGTCGGCAAAGTCTTCGACTCCGGCGACGGTATCGTCATCTTCCCAAATCCCGATCTTTCCAGTGAATATTCCTACAACGGAGAACTTGGCCTCGAGCGCAGCTTCGGCTCGTTGCTCACCGTCTCCTCGACCGGCTACTATTCGCTCTTGCAGGATGCCGTCGTTGTCAGGGATTCTCAATTCAACGGACAGGATTCGATTGAATATGACGGCGCGATGGCGAAGGTCAAGTCGCTGCAAAACGCGGGCAATGCTTACCTGACCGGATTCGATTTCTCGGCGCGCGCACGCTTGACAAGCGCGTTTTCCTTCTCCTCTTCGCTGTCCTACGGAGCTGGTCACGACAAGGAAAATGATCTGCCGATGCGCCCCGTACCGCCGCTGTTCGGTCAAACAAGTCTGCTCTACGAAGCGACGAAGTGGACCGGCGAACTCTACGCGCGCTACAATAATTGGAAGCAGCTTCACGACATGCCGGTTGCAGGCGGCGAAGTAACGGCCTACACACCCGACGGCGTGCCCTCGTGGTGGACATTGAATCTGCGCGGCACCGTGAAACCCGTTCAACATCTCGAACTCGTCTGCGCGCTGGAAAATATTCTCGACCGCCACTACCGCCCCTACGGCTCCGGCATCTCCGCCCCCGGCCGAAACTTTGTCGTGAGCCTGAGAGCGGCCATTTGAAAAATGGTGTTTATCTGTCCCCCTGCTTTAGCGGGGGGACCACAGGGGGGTGGTTCTGTCTTTCGATTTTCGATTTTTCTCCCCCGGTGGGTCCCAACTATACCAAGGAGAATGCACGTGAAAGCGCTGCTTGTAGTTCTACTGGTTTGCGGAAGCGCGTGGGCGCAGGATTGGGAGCAGATATACGAACCCGTTTCCTCCACCGATTGCATCGGCTTTGTGGCTTTTGCAACCACTCGCGTCGGCTTTATGTGCTGCTGCAGTGCAGGGTTAGAAAGAACTTTGGACGGGGGTTTCAATTGGGAACCCGTTGAGGATTGGCCCGTTGATATTTGTCCCCAGAAAGTAGTGTTCGTTGACAGTCTTAGCGGAAGTTTGGAGTGTACCCCATTTTCTGGACAGTCAGATGTGTAGAGATAGATGGGGTTGCGGGGTTTGATTTTGTTTAAGTTCGAAGGCCATCGGGGATAGGTACCCGAGGCTTGAGTGTAGTCTTTTTCGATTGTAAACGTCTTCGATGAACCGGGGCAGACGACGGGATGCCTCCTCGAACGTGCGGTAGTCTGACAGGTAGACTTCTTCTTTTTTGAGCGTGGCCATGAAGCTTTCGGCCTGGGCATTGTCGTAGGGATTGGCCTTGCGGCTCATGCTGATCTGGAACCCGTGCTGCTTCAGCAGACCGGTGTAAGCATGACAGGCGTACTGCACGCCCTGGTCCGAGTGATGAATGACGCCTGTCTGCGGCTGTCGTGTGGCAATAGCCATTTCCAGTGCGGACAGCGACAGTGACGCGTCCGGTGTGCGGGACAAATGCCAGCCGATGGCTTTGCGTGAACAAGCATCGAGAATGACGGCGAGATAGGCATTTCCCTTGCGCAAGCGGATGTAAGTGATGTCGGCGATCCAGACCTGATTGAGTGACAACGGGATGTTGTTCTCGTACAGGTTCGGATAGCGTTCAAAGGGATGCTCGCTGTTCGTCGTCACGACAAACCGCTTCTTCACCTTGCAGAGTAATTTCTGCTCCTGCATCAGACGATAGACGCGCTTGCGGTTGACGACAAAGCCTTCGTGCTGAAGCTGCGCTGTCATACGCCGCACACCATAGCGGGAGAACTCGCGTGCGAGTTGTTCCAGACGCTCGATGATCTTCTGATCTTCCTGCTGCTTGAGTTCGGAACGTTGTTGCTGATAGTAATACGTGCTGCGCGGAAGTTCGATCACTTGGCAGGCTTTCTGGACCGCGAGGGCAAGGCGTTCGTCGCGGACAAGCTGCTTGCGCTGGGTGACTTTGAGTTTTGCAGCGCCAAGGCTTTTTTTAAGAGATGGATTTGCTGCGCCTGCTCCTGAATGATCTCCGCTTTGATCTGCTGATCCTGCAAGAGCTCCGCGACCGAAGGGCCGCCGGTCGCCTCTCCCCCCAGGCGACCGGTAGAGAAGGCTTTCTTCCACAACGGAATCAGATGCGCACTCAGATCATACTTCCGAGCCACTGAAGCCTGACTCTCTCCATTCTCCACTTCCTGAACAACCCGAAGCTTGAACTCCGGACTGAATGACCGACGGGGACGTGCCATACCAAGACTCCTTTTCTGCCACACCCAATCTACGAAATCATCACCCTAACTGTCCAGCCTCAGGGGTACAGTCCAGTTGCTTCATGATGTACGATTCACTCTTTGCATTGACATTCGATGGCGGTGTTAATTGGGAATTTCGACACATGCCGACGTTGATGGTGGACCCGGAATTAGATTATCTCTCTGCTTCCCATCTCATTGTGACAAGCACATGGCGTGAAGCTGGTGCTTCGCACCTCAGAATCTTGGTCAGCATTGATAGCGGCATAACGTGGCAGCTAACCTACCAAGAGGATACGGAAGAAATCGGGCGTTGGCTTGGTAAGCCGTCTACTTCAGAGGTGGGGACAATCCTAATCGGAAGCGGTTGGGGCGAGTACTTTCGTTCTGTTGACGGCGGGTTTAATTGGAGTATCCTGAACGACGAAAACCTGCCGTACATGAATATCATCGTGAGTTCAACTTCTGATATCTTCTATGTGAGTTGTGATTGGGGCACTCCGACTCGGCTGGAGGAAATATATCGGAGTACCGATGGTGGTCTAAGCTGGACTTTCGTTTGGTCCGAATCTGCGGGTCAGGTCAGGCGTTTGCTAAGGTATGCGGCGTTTCCTGATTCCTCCCACGGCTGGTTTCTGTCTTACGCAGGCGATGCTGTTTCAACTCATGATGCGGGGCAAACTTGGGGGATTGACACCGTTGCTTTCTGTGTTGAGACAGCAATGCTGGGATTGGTATTTCTCGATTCTCTGCATGGGTGGGCCGTTCGTGGCGAGTCTATGATTGAATCGGGCGGCCTTTTTGCTTTCGGCGATGCTACGATTGGCGTTAAACCTGCTGTCGTTGTCCCACGTTCCTTCTCCCTCTCCACCTATCCCAATCCGTTCAACTCATCCGTGGCGATCGAGTACGAGTTGCAGAGAGCCGGAGAGATTGAGCTTGCAGTTTTCAACACGCTCGGGCAGAAAGTGGAATCCCTGTTTGAAGGAAACGCATCGCCTGGAAGGCATGAAGTCACGTGGTCGCCGAGCGGAACAAGCGGAGTCTATTTCGTCAAGCTCGCAAGCGGTGAGTATCAACAAAGCCGGAAGATTCTGTATTTGAAGTGATTTCTAGCGGCGACCTCCCGGTCGCTGGGTTTGCGTGCGACCCGGAGGTCGCGCCAAGAAGATAATAAACGTATTTTCTCCCCCGGTGGGTCCCAACTATACCAAGGAGAATGCACATGAAAGCGCTATTTGCAGTACTGATCATTTGCGGAAGCGCGTTGGCGCAGGAAGCAAGGTTTTTTGAAATCCCCGTCGAGGGCAATGTCACGAGCGCTATCGCCACTGGTGACGGGAACAACATCGTCCATGTGTTCTACAACACAAACGATGGAGTCTATCACGTCGGCTTCGACATCGAGCAGGGGACCATCGTTTTCCCGCCTCAAGCGTTTCAGCTTGGCAATCCATACCCTCGCTCTGTGCAGGATGCCGAGATGCTTGAAAATGGTCAGTGGATCACCGTCGTAACCGGATACGGAAGCCAACCGGTGAATCCCTATCTTCATCGCGCTTGGGTGGTCAGGGGTTTGGGCGGGCAGCAGTATCAGGAGGAACTCATTTATGAGGAGGTCGAGGATCGAAATGAGTTTGTGAGCTGGGGCCCGCTTACCGGCGTGCGCATAGCTGCTGATCCGACAAGCGGGTATGTGGTTGTAGGAGTTAAGACTGGTCACATGGGGCCGGAGTTAGCTGCGGATCTCTACATCTATCCGCTGCCGCCGTTCGACTACTGGCAGAGCGATCAAACAATGTTCGTGTCTGCTCAGATGTTTCACCCTGACACGCTTCAACTGTTTACTGTAGGAAACCTCTTCGGCACGGGTTACGATGAAGTTGATCTGCGCTGTCTTTCCGCGTGTGAGCCGACCCCTATCTTCTGGGAGTCGTATGCTTCGATCCCTTTGATTACGCGTGGCAGACAAACTCTTGCATTTAGCGATAACCGCTTGCTACGGCTAAACTCCGACGGCTCGATGGACAGCCTTGGCACAACTCAGCACACGCCGGAATCGTGGGAGAGGGGCTGTGACATGCACCCAGATTTCGGATTTGCTTTCTTGACATCTGATGGCCTTGCTCTGCAATTGGTTCGCGTGGATACGCTCGGCAATTCCCCGGCCTCTTTCGGTATCGTTGGCTGGAATACAATGCCGAACTCGGCAACAGTTAACTTCGCCTCCAACGGAGATCTGCTTGTCGCATACGGGCTTAGTGATTCCCTGCTCGGTCTCGCTGTTGTACCCTGGGACGCTCCACTTAGCGCATCTGACAGAATCGATCCGCTTCCCATGTCTTTCTCCCTTTCCTCCTTCCCCAATCCCTTCAACTCATCCGTGAAGCTTGAGTATGAGATTGCGAAAGCGGGAGAGATTGAGCTTGCCGTCTTCAACACGCTCGGGCAGAAAGTCGAGACGTTGTTCGCGGGGAATAGACTTGCAGGAAAACACTCGTTGACCTGGTCGCCGAACACATCAAGCGGCGTCTATTTTGTGAAGCTTGCGAGCGGGAAATTGCAGGAGAGCCGGAAGATTTTGTATCTGAGATGACCGTTCACCCCCCTATGGTCCCCCCGCTGAAGCAAGGGGACAAGAGAGATTTATGACCATCGCACTAATTGCCCATGACGCCAAGAAGACCGATATGGCGGAATGGGCCGAATACAACAAAGGAACGCTGAGCAGGCACACGCTCTACGCTACCGGCACAACCGCGCAGGTGGTGCATCGGGCGACCGGGCTTGACATCATCGCTTTGAAGAGCGGGCCGCTCGGAGGAGATCAGCAGATCGGCGCCATGATTGCCGAGGGCAAAGTGGATGTGCTGATTTTCTTCTGGGATCCGATGGACACACACCCGCACGATCCCGACGTCAAAGCTCTGCTGCGCCTGTCCGTGCTCTACGATATACCAACCGCCTGCAACAAGCGCACAGCCGATTTTGTGATCTCGTCGCCCGAGTGGAGCGCGTAAACATCAACAACGCGGACACAATTTATTGTGTCCCTACAAACTAACATACAACCAAGACATGCCCAAAATCTTACTTAACGACGGCATAGACAGTCTTGCCGCCGAAGCGCTGAAATCCTCAGGCTTCGTGATTGACACCAAACATTACGACGGCGGAGAACTGCTCGAACAGGTCGCCACCGTCGAAGCGCTCACCGTTCGTTCCGCAACCAAAGTCACCAAAGACGTCATCAACGCCGCGAAAAATCTCAAGATTATCGTGCGCGGCGGAGTCGGAATTGACAACATTGACGTGGCCTATGCTGAATCCAAGGGCATCGCGGTGCGCAACACTCCGGCAGCTTCTTCTACATCCGTTGCCGAACTTGCGCTTGGATTGATGTTCGCCATCTCGCGCGCGATTCCCGCCGCAAATGCTTCCATGAAATCCGGCGAGTGGGATAAGAAGACCTTTTCTAAAGGCATCGAGCTTGAAGGCAAAGTGCTCGGCATCATCGGACTGGGCCGCATCGGCACACGCCTTGCCGAAAAAGCCGGAAGCATGGGCATGACTGTCATCATGGGTTACGACAAGTTTCCCGAAAAAGTGAAGGTCAAAGGATTTCAGATGCGTGAACTCGACGACGTCTTCGCCGAATCCGACATCATCTCCGTACACGTGCCAAAGGCCGCGAGCGAGCCTGCATTGATTGGCCCGATGGAGCTTGCGAAAATGAAAGATGGCGTAATTCTAATCAACACCGCGCGCGGCGGAGTGATTGATGAAGACGCGCTGCTGCTTGCTCTGAATTCAGGAAAAGTTTACGGAGCGGGATTAGATGTCTGGGTCGGAGAGCCGAAGCCGCGCCGCGACTTGGTCGAGCATCCGCGCGTCGTCGCCCTGCCGCACATCGGCGCGCAAACACTTGAAGCCCAGGGCCGCGTCGGTGACGAAGTCGCCGAAATCCTGAAAGACTTCTTCCATAAGTAACCCGGTTCGGCTTCCGCTTCCAATTTCCTATTTCCGGTTCTCCTTGTTCTCCCAAACGAACGCGGGACGCCATTACAGCGTCCCGCGTTTTGTTGAGGGGGTCAGCGCCTGATCGGGCATTCACAGACGGCCGGAGGCCGCCGGTAGTAAATCAATCGGGCGAGCTATCCCTTCGTTCTTTCAGGTAGATTCGGATACACGGTTCCGGCACGCGGCGGCAGATACGTTACCACGCCCCCGGAGAAATTGAATCGCGTGATCTCCTTCATGTCTTCATCCACGCCAATCGTCGTGTTGTACGTGCGCGTATCACCTGAAACTACCGTGCGCACATTGATACTCTGCGCGCTGTGTTCGTTTCCGCATCCGTAGTACCAATCCACCACCACGATATACTGTCCGTTAAGCGGTGTGGTCGTCCAATAAATATTCTCCGGCCTGCCGTTCGTGTAATTACCGCAAAGATTGTCGCGGTCAAGCTGCCCGCCCGAACCTGTAACTCCCGGAGCCTGACCGTTGCCGTAATAGCACCACTCACTATCGGGATCCATAACCCACAAATCCAAATCAAGTGACATCGCATTATACCAAGTCAGCGTCACCTGAATGTCACCTGTTCCTACTGCGCTCGTCGGTGTCGGTATGCAAGGACAACGACCCGAACCCGGATTCACAAGCTCGCCAACTGTCATGTTGACACACACGGGATTATCATAGTGCCATGCTGAGCCGATCGTATAAGGCTCCGAAAGCACGTTGTAATAAGTTCCAGGATTCACCTCACTCTCGCGCTGCAGACAGAACGTGTAAGTTCCCTGCGGCAAATACCAATTCCCTTCACTCGCCCAGCCAATCGTCCCCGGAGGTGCATACAAAACTCCGTTCCCGCCTTCAGGCAGCCAATCCACCTGCGTGGGATACTCAAGATCATACGTCTCCACGCAAGCATAGAGCCACGAACCCAGATCAATGTTGTTGACATGCAGACATCCCGATGCATCGTCCACCTGCGGACGATTCGTGATGAACCACGGCGATAAGACATACGTCTGCGCACGAACAGTTCTCGTCTCCGCGTCCCAATCCGAGCTGAAATACTCAGGCTCGCCTGTCGTCGGATTCCGTCTCCACAAACTCAGGTCGCCCGGATCCCCTTCACCATCATAGGGAACCGCAACCTCTACAGGCCGCGCAAAGGTGAATCCCTCCGGCCCGAATTGATAAACATCCGATACTCGCTCTTCACCCGTAGGCACCGTCACACTAATATCGTTGTTCCGCTCAATCGAGAATACCATCGTCCCCGGTGCACCGGCTTCCGTCGTCGGTACGGCGCCAACCGGAACAACAATCTGCGCCCCACCGGGAGTTTCTATCGTCCCCGATGTCGTTGAAGTCACTGAGCCGCTCGCATTGTCTTCAGGTTCCGGCGGAGTGCTCTCTTCGTCATCACTTGGACAACCCAAGAAAAACAACGCCGTTAGTACAACCAATCCAAATACCCAGAATTTTCTCATCTTTCCTCCAAGGGCTTCCCAGCCGCAAAAGTGTAGTTATGTGTTTGTGAATAGTTTAGCAAACAATCCTACCGAAAGCAACGGAGGGGCAATTCAATTTAGCGACTTAATTGTCCGAATATTCGCTCCATCTCATTGTTTTTGTTCTATCTGATTCTTCGCGCGCACCGCATAACTATCGGACTATTGTCACATAACCTCAAAATAACTCGAACTTCAGAGAATGCACCTCTCGATCGGATTCTGAAAAGTGAACGCCCACTTTTCAGGTGGTCAAGCAGTTGCGCGAGTGCGGGGCATTCCCTATCTTGAGTCGTGTTGACTGCGTATTCGATGCTGCTCGCCGTGACCGTGATCTGGGGATTCACCTTTCCTCTGATCCAGAACTCGCTCGAGTTCGTGTCACCTTTGGTCTTTCTCGCCTTGCGCTTCTCGCTTGCAGGTCTGCTCTTCCCATTAATCGTTTGGCCCCGTGCGCAAAAACTTACCAAGCAAAGACTCCGCCGCGGGATTGTGCTCGGACTCTTGCTTTGCTCGGGCTACATCTTTCAGACCATCGGGCTACAATACACCTCGTCCGCGCGAGCTGGATTCATCACGGCGCTCTACGTGCCGCTCACGCCGATTGCGGCGTGGCTCTTCTTCCGCGCGCACATCAGGCCGCGCATGTGGCTCGCCGTCACACTCGCCTCAGTCGGAATCGGAATTCTCGCTCTGCCAGAAACTCTTGACGAGAGTGGAAATCTGCTTTCGCAACTCTCGCTCAATTTCGGCGACCAACTAACGCTCGTCTGTGCCGCGTGCTATGCGCTGCATATCGTGCTCATCAATCGCTGGTCGCACCCCGAAGATGAATTGCCCTTGACGTGGGTTCAACTGTCTGTTGCAGGTATTCTCTGCGCGCTCGCGATTCCCTTTGAATCCGCGCACTTTGAATACACGCATTACGTCGGCTTCACGATTGTTTTCACGTCGCTCTTTGCCTCCGTGCTTGCGATCTGGGCGATGATGCGCTATCAACCGCGTCTCCCCGTCAGCGGAGCCGCCGTCATCTACGCAACCGAACCCGTCATGGCCGGACTCGCCGCGTGGATCATTCAGAATCACATCCCGCCCTTCTTCACAATACTCGGAGCGGGTTTCATCCTTGCCGCCATGCTGATTGCTTCAACCATTCGCGAAACTGAAATCGCCTCAAACTAATTCTCATCTCCCTTCCTCCGTTCACGGGGGAAGGGCCGGGGATGGGGGTTGCATGAAATCGCCTCAAACTAATTCTCATCTCCCTTCCTCCTCGTCGCGAGGGGGAAGGGCCGGGGATGGGGGTTGCAATCTCATCGCCGAGCAGGGACTAAACGCATGATTATCCCCCCTGCTTCGCGGGGGGGAACAAGGGGGGGCTACCTTACTTTGGTTGTCAATCACTTCCTTGCCGGAATCTGAAATCGTTGTAATATCGTAATCGCTCTTTATCTGAACTCTGAACAATACATGAAATACATCCTTCTCCTTCTTTTCTCCGCGCTGCTCTGCTCGGCTCTCCTCGCGCAACGCCCCAAAATCGTCGTGGATGTCGAAGAACGCGATTCCACCTCGCGCCCCACCACCTTCGAGTATCTGCCCCCCACCGATTCCTCCGGCCCGCGCATCGTGATTGATCCCGGCGAAATGATCTATCAGATGACGCTCGATTCCATCAACAAATCCGCTGAAGACAAAATCCGCGAGCAGATCATCTCTCTCGAAAAACATTTCGAGGACCCCGTCTTCGAAGAACAGGTCGGGCGTGCTATCGGAGCTATCATCATGGATCAGCAAATGGCCTTGCTCGATCTGCAAGTCGCGCGCGCCATCTCCCTTCGTGATTCTCTCTTGATGATCGGCGTCGAAATGGCGCTCCGTGAAATGATCAGACAAAATCCGCGGCTCGAATACGAACTCACGCACCTCCACGACCGAATCGAGAAAGAATTCATCCGCCTTTACCGAACCGCTCAAGAATAGCAACGTGTCCTTTCAGAACGTTTACGAAGACAATCGCCGAGCGGCAGCCTACGACAAGTTAGAGTTCCCCGGAACCTACTATCTCGCATTTCGTGACATTCCCGAACTCATCGCGCGTCACGTCACGGGCAAAAATGCTCTCGATTTCGGATGCGGAGCAGGCCGTTCCACATGCTTTCTGAAAAAACTCGGGCTTGATGCAATCGGCGTGGATATTTCCGAGGACATGCTCAAACATGCCCGCGCACGCGATCCGCAGGGCCGCTATCTACTCTCTTCGGAAGATGACCTTTCTGTCGTCTCAGGATTGCAATTCGACGTCATTCTCTCGGCCTTCACCTTTGACAATATCCCCACCGCCGAACGTAAACTCAAACTCTTCACAGAACTGAGAAACTCGCTGGCGCCAAACGGCAAAATTGTCAACCTTGTCTCGTCACCGGAAATCTACAAGCATGAGTGGGCCTCCTTCACCACGTGCGATTTTCCCGAGAATAAACTCGCGCAAACCGGCGACCGCGTGAAGATCATCATGAAGGATGTCGAAGACCCGCGTCCCGTTGAAGATATTCTCTGGTCGCACGAATCCTATCTTGATGTCTTTTCGCGGGCGGGACTGCGCGTGATCGAAACACTTTCTCCGCTCGCCCGCCCCGATGAACCTTTCCAGTGGATCACCGAGACAACCACCGCCCCCTGGACCATCTACCTACTTGCTTCTGATTCGCCGAGCGGCATGTAGCGGCTGCCCCTGTGGCTGCCGGTCTTCGCCAATCATGGATAAAGGCGCGTGTGCTTTTCAAGCACTTCCCCGCCGGAATCTGATACTCGAAATGAGGTGCATCATGATCCGCATTCTTTCCCTCCTTCTGCTCTGCTCGCTCTCCGCCTTCGCGCAATGGTCATCTTCACCCTCTGAAAATCTCCTCATCTGCGATCACTCAAGCGAACAAGTCGTTCCCAAAATCGCCGCCACCTCTGACGGCGGCTGCTACATCACTTGGTGGGATTTGTCGTCGGGTAACTATGATGTCTGGCTGCAAAAACTCGACACGGACGGCGTGCCCGAATGGACTGTCCCATGTGGGAATCACATTTCCGACTATCCGCAGGACACGTGGCTCACCGACTGGGACATGACCGTTGATCTCGATGACCATTGTATCATCGCCGTCAATGACATTCGCAGCGGCTCCGATCGCGACATCACGGCCTACCGTATGAGTCCCGACGGCGAGTTCGTATGGGGCGAAGGTCTCGCTATCTCCAATAACGACGGCTTTGAACCCGATCCACGCATTGCTATCGCTGAAAATGGCGACATCGTCTTCGCATGGCAGGAGGAAGATTCGATTCATCTCCGTCGTGTCACCACCGAAGGAGCCGACGTCTTCACTCCTGCAACTCTTACCATCACCGCCACCAACGGCGTCTCCATTCCGCGCATCTGTGCCGCAGACAGCAATTCAGTCATTCTCTCCTATCTGATTCATCAGGGCACGCAGTTTACCTCGCCGCGCCACATCTACATGCAGAAGTTCGACATGAACGGCGCGATGTTGTGGAATCCCTCCGGCATCGCCGTGATGACCACCAACGGAATCGGCATCCAAATGAAGCCCGATCTCGTTCACGACGGACAGGGCGGAGCCTACTCTTACTGGTATGACACGCGCAATAACGTGCATCACTGCTATGTCCAACGTATCAATAGCGCGGGGATTACGCAGTGGACTACAAACGGCGTCAACGTGGATCTCTCCGCAAACGAATTGCAGATGTCACCCTCCGCAGTCAACACAGGCTTTGGCGTAGTCATCTTCTATCAAACTGCAAACACCAATCAATCACAGGGCGGTGTTGACGCACAGTACTTAAGCCCGACCGGACAACTCAACTGGAATTCCAACGGCGTTACCGTCGCCGCGCTTTCTCCCGAACCATGTTTCAATGTCAAGGCTTACGTTCAAAACGGCAACTACTCCGTCTTCTATTCGCAATACGCGCAAGGCAGCGCCATCAACACATTTCTCCGTGCAAGCCAATTGGGTGAGGCCGGACAATCTACCTGGTCGCCAACTATCTCAGACCTCTGCAACGTGAACAGCGAAAAAGGCCGACCCTACACCTGCATCAACTCCTTCCATCAAATCATTGCAGCTTGGCCCGATTCCCGCTCCGCCGTCATGGACATCTATGTGCAAAACGTCAACTCCGGCGGCACCCTTGGTCCACTTGCTGATTTGCCGCCATCTATAAGCATCACCTTTCCCGCTGACTTTGACACTGTTCATAATGACACTATTTCTCTGGTCTTCGATGTGGATCATTTTGATCTTGATCCAAATAGTGGCGACGGTTCTGTTAGGGTAATCGTCAACAGCCACGTTGTGGATACCCTCTTCAGCGAGGATCCTTACTCCGTCGAGAGTTTGCCGGGAGAAAACCAAATTTATGTCTCCCTCCTTGATGAAGACTTCATCCCGCTTGATCCCGTCGTAACTGACTTCGTTGTATTTTACTATCCGCCGCTCAATCCAAGCATCACCATTACCTGGCCGTCTCAGCCGCCGGATACGCTGTTCTGGTCAAATGATGCCTTTCCTTATATTCACTTTGAGGTGGAGGACTTTGTTGTAGCCGATTCAGCTGGTGACGGGAGAATACACTCTCAGGTCCGCGACTACTGGCAAAATGCGTTGTTTGACTCCTCAACTCGTGTTGTGTTCGATTCGATCGAAGTTCCGCTCGCGTATTTCACTACCGATGAAGTCGTGCTCTCACTCGTAGATTACGAAGGCAATCCGCTCAATCCGCCTGTTGCGGACACCGTTTACATTAATGCTTGGCAAATCGCCGCCGATCCAAACGACATCCTTCTGCCTTCATCCTTCATCCTTTCCGCCTATCCCAATCCCTTCAACTCCACCGTCACCATCGAGTATCAAGTCCCCGCCCCCTCGCTTGTCTCGCTCGATGTTTTCGATCTGCTCGGAAGAAAGGTCGCATCACTGCTCAATGAACAACAAAGTTCGGGAACTCATTCGCACATCTGGAATGCCGACAACTTCTCTTCCGGCGTCTATCTACTTCGTCTAAACTCCGGCACCACCATGCGCACTCAAAAAATTCTCCTACTCAAATAGACTTGGACTTAATTCGAGAACGCACAGGCGCCGCCGAGCCGGGTTCGCGCTCTACACCGAATACAACTGCACCCATCCACCGCGCGTAACCCGGCCGAAACCTCTTCTCCTTTTCGATTTTCTCCTCTGCTTCCCCTTTCTCCGTTCACGGGAGCCTGCCCTGTAAGGGAAAGGGCTGGGGATAGGGGGTCTCCCGCGTACAACCCGCCCGAAATCTGAAAGTCTCCATCTAAAAGACGAGTTCATGCTCGTCTTTTCTATTTCTGGAGGCAGACATCCAAAATTCACAGGCGCCAACTTTAAGTTGTTATATTACAACTCCTGTCAACTTCTACTCTTCTGTTTTATGTCAAGTTACTCACTTCCTTTTCTAATGTTCCCTATGTATCTTTAGTCCTTTCGCCCCAACATGAATTTCAAGCCAATTTCACGATGAAAGGACAACGTATGAAGAGTTTCACGCTTGGGCTCCTTGCCCTCATGTTTGTACTCGTATCCTCCGCATCCGCTACCATTCGCTCTGTCTCCTCAACCGGTGCAGGAACCTACACCACCATGAATGCAGCCGCAACGGCCTCCGTCTCCGGTGACACCATTCTCGTCGGCCCGGGTTCCTACTCGACCACCTCGATCAATGAAACCAACAAGCGTTTGATTTGGATTGGCGCGGGTTGGGATCAAACTATTGTCAATTCGGGCGCATCGAATTGGTACTTCAACGGGACAGGGGCAAATCGCTCGTCTATCGAAGGTCTGCGCTACTCGTCTTCGAGCTTTTCTCTCGGCGCATATAACAACACGGACTCTGTTACCTATCGCCGCTGCTACTTCATTCTCACCGATGCCAGTCGCGGTATCGCATGGGGTGATCCGGGCACCAGCAGCACGGGGCGCAGCTTGACCATCGAGGATTGCATTATTCTCTCCTCGATAACTAACGGTTATGCTCAGCAGGTCTCCAGTTCTAATTATCCTACCACTATCCGAAACACCGTTTTCGTAAATCAGGGAGGCAGTACCAGCGCATCGCTTTGGGCCCTCGAAGGC
>JADLDM010000006.1 GCA_020846695.1 bacterium
ACGCTCGAAAAAATAGAACCCCATCGGCTCGTGAGCCGCGCCGTAGAAAGTCTGTTCCTCGCGCTGCCACTCAACGCACAACTCCGAAGTGAAATACGTGCGAAACAAGCGATCAAAATTTACCTTGAAGCGCAGATTTTCGTCGCGCTCGCCGTACTTGCCGAAAAGCGTCGCACGCGCCCCCGCCACGCGAGGATGATCGTGCACAAATTCGATGAAGCCGCGACCCTTGCGCTCACTCGAATATCCTGCGCCAAGCCTCATTTCCGGAGTCGGCTTCTCAAGCGCGCGAATCGTCACGGACGCGCCGCTGTCCGCGCCTTGCGGTGCGATCGAAACCAACTGAAAGCGATCCGTGCCGTAAATTTGCGAAAGCCCTCTTCTTGCGCGACGATATTGATACACTTCGCCTTCACGCAAGGGAAATTCCCTAAGCACAGACCACTTCGGTGAGTCGCGAAGTCCGTCCACATTGAGCTTGCTTATTCGGCCCTCATCCCACTTGCAATAGAGCGTTCCATCTTCGCGCTGATCAAGGGCGATCGGGTGCGCGAGCGTAAACCCGCGATTGTGATAAAGTCTCTCGACAACAGCGGGAGAACGATCTCTTACAACGGAATCCGGGAAAAGCGTCACGCCTTCATGCACAACTCGAACCGCCGAGTTCGCGTGCAAGGGATAATTGTTCTGAAATTCCGCAAGAGCAAGTCTGCTTGAAGACAATCCGGAGCGGTCCGCAAAATGCGCGCGCGGAGTGATGCCGGCTTGGGCAAGAGCGTAGCGAATTTCAGGAATCATGCGCTTCGTCTCGCGATAGCCTGATTGAATCAGTGAATCCGCAGCGGAGAAATCCATCCCGTCGTGAGCGCCGATCTGCGGTGCAATCGTTACGTCGGCGAAGGAAAGCGTTTCCTCATTGCGCGGCGCATGCATGATTGCCGTTACCCGGTCCGCCAACTCCCAGGGTTGATCGAGCGGATTCACCGTGCTCACTTCAGTGGTCAAATCCACGGCGACGACAAACTGTCCGCCTTCATTCCGCGCCGTCTCGACGGGAATATTCTCACTCACCCCGCCGTCCACGAAACGGTAGATTCCATAGGGATAGGGATCAAACACCAATGGAATCGAACTCGACGCGCGCATCGCCTCGGCAAGAGACCCCGAGCGCAGCACGACCAGTCCGCCGTAATTCAAATCCGTCGCCAGCGCGCGAAAGCCGATCGGAAGATCATCGAAGTCATTCCAAGCGTGATAGGCCGCCTTCGATTCCATTTCAAACAGCACTTCATAAAGCTGCTGTCCGCTCGACACGGCAACTGGAACCTCCGGCGACCAACCGCGAAACCTTAGCGCAATCAGATGTCGTCCCGAGTTCTCTTTCTGAGCCAGAGCAAGATTCCGACGTTGCGGCTTATCCAAGAAGAGCTGAGACCAATCCTTGGAAAGCGCAAGGTCCCGCAGCTCTTCCGGCGTATAGCCCGCAGCGTAGAACCCGCCGAAAATTGAACCGATCGAAGAGCCCACAATCAAATCGGGAATCAATCCCTCTTCTTCAAGAGCCTGAAGCACTCCGATATGAGCGAAACCGCGCGCGCCTCCGCCCGAAAGCGCAAGTGCAAAACCAAAGCGGTCCGGCTTCGCGCTCTCTTGCGCGAAAACGGAACAGCTCATCAAGACAAGAACTAAGGAAACTAATCTATATCGTAACGACATGAAAATTTGCGGATGGACTCGCATTGACGAAGGCGGCTTCGCGCCGTCCTTTCCACTCTCTGAATTGAGTGGCATTGATCTCTATACAGTTGGTTGTGCAACATTCCCCTCCGTTCACGGGGAGGTAAAGGGGGGGCTCACAAGCTCTCCTGATAACTTCGCGGCTTGCGTAAATGAAGCGGCGCACAAAGCCCAAGCAGGATTGTTGATTACTCTGCCGCCTGACTTAGTCGGCTTGCCCGAGGGATGGAGAGCAAGATTGGAAAAGGCCGCCGCCGAAAATCCCAAAGGAGTATTTTTCTACGGCGATTATTTGACGGACTCTACTCCGGTCTCCGTGCGCAAGGACATCGGCGACATCACTGAGCGCGAAGACTGGGGACCTGTGTGGGCTGTCAGAGTCGAGTGGTTATTGAAAGAAGGCGGACTCGATGAAATTCATCATCGCGCAGCCTTCTACGATCTGCTCTTGAAAAGTTGGGGTAAGAACCGCCGCATTCACGTCGGCGGTGCGCTCGCGGTCGTTCCCGCTCCGGTCGTGGATGCAAAAATTGAAGAGCAAAAATCAAAACTCTTCTTCCCCGGTCGCGGTGCGCTCGGCGGATTCTCCTACCTTTTCATGGACAAAGAAACCGAGCATCACACCGAAGAGGTTTTCTACAATTTTCTTCGCCGTCACAAAGCGTGGCTCGAAGGCCCTCGAACCTCTACTCCCCCACGCTTCAGCGGGGGGGACACAGGGGGAGCAAAAGTCTCGGTGGTTACACCCGTTTACAATCGCGCGAAATTCATCGGTAAAGCGATTGAGTCCGTTCAGCGCGCTGACATTTCTGACTGGGAATATGTCATCGTGGACAACGGCTCGACGGACAACACGCGCGACGTCGTGCGCGAGTACATGAAATCCGATCCGCG
>JADLDM010000007.1 GCA_020846695.1 bacterium
ACGGCATCCCATAGAGCTCGCAGATACTGGTCTGGAACTCGTAGATCACCTGCACTGTTCCCTGAGCAACTTCGGGTTGTTAGGTAGTGTAGGCGGTGACCAATTCACTGCGCATCGCAACAGCATTGATCGCGGACGGCACATAGTGATCGTAGGCTCCCGCGCCCATGAAACTGGGGATCAGCGTTGCGTTGATGTTCTTTCGCGCCATGGCGGTAATATCGCGTCTCACTTCCCATTCGGAGGCTCCGTCGGGAAGTTTGATCGGACGATTCAGTCGCAGGTCTTGCGGAATCGGCGACAGCAGTTCTTCAAGAGAAGATACCCCGATGTCTCGCAGCATGGCGATGCGATCATCGGGGGTATTCGGAATGTAACGCATGAATGTCTTTGTGCCGCGCGATTAAGCGGAGGTGTGGTCCGTATAAGCGGCAGGGTTTAGCAGTGGTTTGGCTTCGGCATCGAGATTGGAAGGCTTGATCTTGACGATCCAACCCGCGCCGTAGGGTTCACGATTGATGGTTTCCGGTGCGTCGTTCAGCACGGTATTGACTTCGACGATTTCGCCGCTGATGGGCGCATACAAATCGGCGACGGCCTTGACGGCTTCGATGGTGCCGAACGCTTCGCCCTGCTTCGCGGACTGGCCGATAGAGGGCAGCTGTACAAACACGACGTCACCCAATTCGCCTTGCGCGAATTCCGTGATGCCGACAATGGCGAGACCATTTTCAACTTTGATCCACTCATGGTCTTTGGTGTAGAGCAGATCGCCTGGTACGTTCATTGATGCAATATCCTTGGTGTAGTTTAAGAGAAGAGCCGGCCGCGTTCACTTATGAGTTGATTCGAGATACTCTTCGACCCATTTGGTGTGCGTACGACCGGCGCGGAAGTCTTCATTATCGAGCATTTCGAGATGGAAGTTGATCGTCGTGTGAATTCCTTCGACGATGAACTCGGACAGGGCGCGGCGGCAGCGTGCAAGCGCTTCTTCGCGCGAATTGCCGTGGACGATCAGCTTAGCAATTAAGCTATCGTAATAGGGCGGAATCGAATAGCCTTGATAGACGTGTGTATCCACTCGCACACCGGGGCCGCCGGGAAGATTCCAGACATTTATCTTGCCCGGTGAAGGCAAGAAACCACGGGTTGCGTCTTCGGCATTGATACGGCATTCAATCGCGTGGCCGTGCATTTGCACGTCCTTCTGCTGAGGGAGTTCATTGCCTTGCGCGACCAGCAATTGCCACTTCAGAAGATCATGTCCAGTCACCATTTCGGTCACGGGATGCTCAACTTGAATGCGCGTGTTCATTTCCATGAAGTAGAAATGTCCGGACTCGTCGAGCAGAAATTCCATCGTGCCTGCGCCGCCATAGTTGATGGCAGCAGCAGCTTTTGTTGCGGTCGAACCCATCTGTTCACGCAATTTCGGAGTAACTGCTGGCGACGGGGATTCCTCAATCAACTTCTGGTGACGGCGCTGCATTGAGCAATCGCGTTCGCCGAAGTGAATGCACTTTCCACGACCGTCGCCAAGAACTTGAATTTCGATATGTCGCGGGCGAATGATCGCTTTTTCAAGATAGAGATCGCCATTGCTGAAAGCAGCTTCCGCTTCAGCAGAGGCCATCTCGAAGGATGCCTCGAGGCTGTCCATGCTTTGCACAAGCCTCATGCCGCGCCCGCCTCCTCCCGCAACTGCTTTGATCATGACGGGGAGACCAAATTCCTCGGCGAGGTGACGCGCTTCGGCAGCATCCTTGACGGGTCCGTCGCTGCCGGGAATCACCGGGCATCCGGCGGCAATCATGGTGCGCTTCGCCTCGGACTTGTTGCCCATCATGTTGATGACGTCGGGATGCGGGCCGATCCACACCATTTCGTGAGCCTGGACGATCTGTGCGAAGTCTGCATTTTCCGCAAGAAATCCGTAACCCGGATGTATCGCCTCCGCGCCGCTTATCTCGGCGGCGGCAATTACAGCTTTGGGTGAGAGGTAACTTTGCGCGGATTGCGGCGGGCCGATACAAACGGATTCATCCGCGAAACGCACATGCAGGGAGTCTCTGTCCGCAGTTGAGAAGACGGCAACGGTCTTGATGCCGAGGTCTTTGCAGGCGCGGATTACGCGCAGAGCAATTTCGCCGCGATTTGCAATCAGAACTTTGTTGAACATCAGCCGGAAGTTTCGATACGGAAGAGTATTTGACCGAACTCGACGGGCTGTGCGTTCTCGACCATGATCTCAACGATTCGGCCGCGCACTTCCGCTTCGATTTCGTTCATGAGCTTCATGGCTTCAATTATGCACAAGACTTTACCCGGTTCGATGGAGTCTCCGACTCGAACATAGGGATCGGTGTCGGGCGACGGCGCACGATAGAATGTGCCGACCATGGGAGCCTTAATCTCAATGAGATTTCCGCTTGGTGCAACAGGGGCCGGCGCCGCAGCAACGGGCGCGGCGGGAGCTTGCGGGAGCACGGCAGGCATTGCAGCGGGCATGGCATACTGCGGCATGGCCGGAGCTGCGATGACATGCGTGTGCTCCGATCCGTTCTTCGAGATGCGGATCTTCAGGTCGTTCTCGACCAGCTCGAACTCGGTGATCGGGCTGCGCTCGATCATTCTGATTAACTTCTGAAGTTCGACGAGATCGAGGCGCGATTTTTCCTTGGGAGGCCGTGATGGCATTTGGACTCCGTGGTTTAGGGTCTGTGTACAAATTCGACGCTATTTGCGTCGGCAGGTGCTTCGGCGGCGCTTGCGATCAGACGATCTGCAGGAAAGCCTCCAGAACTGAGCAACTCGCAAACTGTTTGAGCTCGCGCTTGCGCGAGTAGGGTGCGCAATGCGGGGTTGGTCGCATCCTCATCTGCGGTAGCCCGCACGACGAGTGCGCCGCTGGGAAAACGTGAAGCAAGTGTTGGCGCCATGGCGCGAACCATGCCTGCGCTTGCGGGTTCAAGCTCTGCGCTTCCTGAAACAAATTGTATCCTAGCGCGAGGCGAGGTAAATGATTGCTCGGGGCTTGGTGTGCTTGAGGGTGTCGCGGGAGACGCATGTCGCGCAAAGAAAAGCTCGATCCAATCGAATGCAGTGATAACAGCATCCTCGACGACGTCTTCTGCCTTTCGATTCCGCTTTGACACTGCAGCGAGATCGGGCCGATGTCTATTAAGTCTGCTCTGACTGACGCCAAGTTTCCTGTCCCACGGCGCGGAAGTCGTCAGCCGAATCGGAGCTTCGCTGGTCGAATGGACGTCTATTTGTGGCTTGGACTCGTCTTTCGATTCTGGCTTCAATTCCTGGGAAAGAGCAGGTTTGCCTGATACAGAGGCCGAATCAGTTACGGATGGATTGGCTCGCGCTGTGTCCGGCCGAGTCTTAGGAGTGCTGACGGCATCCGGCTTCTGCGCCATTTGCGGCTCGGCGCTCCTCTGAAGCAACCAAACTCCAGCGACAACAAAAAGCGTAGAATAGAGCAAAGCGAGCGCAGGGCTACGACGAAGTGTGGACGGCTTGCGGAACAGGCTTCTCAAAGCAATCAGCGCACCGATTGCGAACGAGGCCAATGCAAGGATGAGCCTGACCTGTTCCACTTGTCTTCCTTATCCTGCCCGTTTCACACGATCGAGATATTCACCGGTTCGAGTATCCACCCGGACAAGGTCGCCGATCTCGCAGAATAGCGGCACGGAGATTTCCGCGCCGGTTTCAACCGTGGCAGGTTTGCCCGTGTTGGAGACGGTGTCTCCTTTGAAACCCGGAGCGGTTTCGGTGATCTTCAATTCAAGGAAATTGGGAAGCTCAATGGTCAACGCTTCATCGCCCATAAAATTGACGTGACAGACGATGCCATCCTTGAGCCACTGTGTCTTATCGCCGAGCCATGTTGAATCGTACTGGAACTGTTCGTAGGTCTCCTGATCCATGAAGTGATAGAAGTCACCGTCATGGTAGAGGTATTGAAGGTCTTTGCCCTCGACGCGAACAATGTCGAGTGTTGCGCCCGAGTTAAGCGTTCTTTCGATAACTCTGCCGGTTCGAGCATTTCTGAGCGTCATGCGCACAAATGCTCCGCCCTTACCGGGTTTCACGTGTTGAAAATCCGCAATTTCAAAAATCTGCCCTTCCATCTGTATGGTCAGGCCCTTCTTAATGTCAGCAGTAGTAGCCATGAAGTCTAAATTGATATGTTGATTAACGAAATACTATGATATGAGTTCCGCGAATTCTTCTTCAGACAGGACCGGAATTCCGAGGGAAAGCGCCTTTTCGAGTTTTGATCCTGCGCCTTCTCCAGCGACGACGTAGTCGGTCTTCTTGGAAACCGAACTTGCGGCCCTACCACCGTGCGAGAGAATGAGACGTTCCGCTTCGTCTCGCGTGTAGCGATTCAAGCCGCCTGTGAGAACGATGGTCTTACCTGCAAGCCTGTTGCTCACCGCCTTGAGCGAAGTTCCGGCGAGCGCGATCCCCGCTTGCTCAAGTTTGAGTTTGATCCTGCGCCACTGCGGTGACGCGAAATACTCAGAGATCGCTAACGCAACGCGAGGGCCGACATCGGGAAGCACTTCGAGATCACCGACAGATGTCACTTCAAGTTTTGAGATATCTCCGATTCGCATCACCAGCGTCCGCGCCGTAGACTCCCCCACGAATCGCATCCCCAACGCGAAGATCAGCCGGTCAAGCGGGCGACTTTTCGCGGCTTCAATTCCCAAAAGCAATTTGTCGGCGGACTTGTCGGCAAATCCTGTGAGTTCGAGTAA
>JADLDM010000008.1 GCA_020846695.1 bacterium
CCAGTATCAGGAAATCGTCACCAAGTTCGGTAGCAATCCCGAACTGAAGGCGATCGTGGATATGGCCAAGGAGAAGATTGTTGAGAAGCTCTTCACGGAGGGCAAGTACAACGCGATCCTCGAGATGTATCCCGACTCGAAGATGGCGAAGGAAGCGAAGAACATGCTGGCCGAAGGTCTGTTGGCCGAAGGCAAGTTGGATGAGGTGATTGCCAAGTATCCCGAATCACCTGCCGCGATGAAGGCGAAGCTTCAGAAGCAGCAGATGATGACGGACTCGCTCGCCGCAGTCGTGGATTCCACCGGCAAGAAATTGACCGATGTCGAGAAGTCCAAGCAGGCGACGCAGAAGCAGCTTGAGCAGAAGACCGAGCAGGCCGAAAATCTCGCCGAGACCGCCGCCGCTCGTGAACTCGACAAGATTCTGAACATCAAGGTTCCCGCGGCCAAGCGCAAGGCTTTGGAAGAGTTCCTGAAAAAGCCTGAGTATAAGAACACTGCCGCCTACAAGCGCGCGCAGGACGCCATGGCCAAGCTGTAACGAATCACAAACCTATTAGATGAACAAGAACTCCTAAGGAGAACAAATAACATGAACACCAAACTTCAGCGCATTCTGTTGGCCCTCGGATTGAGCGTGGCCGTTTTCGCCTTCATTGGCTGCTCCGAAGATGACGAAGAGACCACTCCCACCGGCCCGACGATGGAAGAGCGTTTGGTCGGTCTTTGGGAAGGCGGCGACGTCTCCGGCCTCGGTGTGGACAGCTCGATGTACACCTTCAATTCCGACGGCAGCTATGAGTGGCGCATCGTGGTAAACCTCGATCTCGACGTCATCGAGAGCGGAACCTATTCCGCCGATGACAACTCCATCACGTTCATGGTGGACAGCGTGGACGGCGCTCCCTCCGACACTGCTTACACGTGGGATCACCACCTGACTGCGGAAGACGACACACTTCACCTTGATCATGAGGTAGAAGGCGGTGTCGAAACCGTCACCTACATCAACGTGACGCCTCCCGTAAACTAAGCTCGCTCTGACTCCAAATTCAAAGGGCGGCCCAATCGGGTCGCCCTTTTCATCCTCTGTACCCCTTGCCCCATTCCTATGGGGAAAGGGGGCGGGGTTAGGGGTAAGCGCTACAATCCCTTATCCCTCAGAAATTTCGACGCCTTCTCCAATCTGTTCTGCTCATCTTTCGAAAGTCCGTCGTAGCCCACGCGATTGATCTTGTCGAGCAGTTCATCCACTTCCTTGCGCACTTCGGTAATCTGCTCTGCTTCGCGCTCGCGCTTGGATTCTTCCATCTTGCGCTTCCACTCTTCCAATCTTCCACCCGGTCGTGCCGCGCGCGGTTTTCCGAACTTCAGATAGAGATAGCCCATCACCATGCCGCCCAAGTGAGCAAGATGCGCGACGCCGCTTTCAGGACTGAAACTCGCGAAGAACTCAATCAAGCCGAAGATGATCGCAAAGTAACGCGCCTTGACCGGAATCACGAACCAGATGTAAATCACATTGTCCGGGAAGAGCACCGCATAACCCAGAAGCAATCCGTAAATCGCGCCCGATGCGCCGACAGTGGGAACGCCCGACCCCATGTTGAACAGCGCATAACACAAACCGCCGCCCAATCCGGTGATCAGATAGTATTTCAAAAACTCCTTCGAGCCCCACACTCTCTCCAGCATCGAGCCAAACATCCACAGCGCGAGCATATTGAAGAGAATGTGACTGAACCCGCCATGCAGAAACATGTAGGTGAAGAGTTGCCAGATCTTCCCCGCGAAAAATTCCCTCGGAATCAGTGAGAAATTCGAGATGAAGAAGCCGTGAAGCTGAAGCAGTTCCTGCGCGGCGAACACGGTGACGTTGGTCAGGATTAGAAACTTGACGACCTCCGTCCACGACATCTCCGGTGAGAGAAATCGCAGCGGCCGAGACTTCAATGCGGGTTCAAACAGGTTGCGGAGCTTCACAGCACCTCAATTTTCCAAAGGTAGGTGAACAGTTGATTTTTTTCGCCGGTGCGAATCACAATGCGGTTTTCGCCCGGCACAAGCGTATGCTGCAAAGACCACTCTTCAAAGCGCCCCGCATCGGCGTCCGATTCGTCATGACGCGGGCGATAGGCATCCAGAAAGACACGGCCGTTAACGGTCACCGTGATCTCACAGCGGCTTGACAGTGAAAGCGGGTATTTTCTCTGCGAGCGATAGAGGTAGAGTCGCAAATTCAGAGGTTCAGTCTCGGAGACTCCCTCCGGCAGCGTGAACAGGAATTCGATATAGTCCGCGCCGGTGGGATTCTTGTTCGGATCGCCCATTGCAAGTTCCCAACCCGCGCGATGACTTCCCGGAATCGCGGCAACCTTCGGTCCGTGAGCTTCGGAGACGCGCGTGCCGCGATCCTTGTCATAGACTCCCGCTTCCCAGCGAATATCGCCTTCCCGCTCGGTGCTCTTGTCGTCGTTGCACACAGCCGACACATGCAGCGTGCGGCGATAGTTTGCCGTAATCGTGGGAGATGAATTCGCAGGCGTCGCCACCACGCGCATCATTTCCGGCGTGTGATACCCCTCGACTGCGCCGAAGGTTACCTCGAACACTCCGAAGTTATGCGGCACGGTCACCTGCCCGACCCCGACGGATTTGCCATCCACAAAGATTTCGCCTTCGACGGGTTCAGTCTTCACGGTGAATTCCATGCGCGCCTTCTCTTCTGCCGTCATCTGGAAGAAGACAAACTGACTGGCCGCCGCGCGCGAAATTCGCACGATGTGCTGCTCGGGATCGGTTTTGTAACCCGACAGTTCGACACGAACCGTGTGTGTTCCCAGCGGAAGCTCTATCGTGGACGGCGTCTTCTTGCCGGTAGGCTTATCATTGAGAATTATCGCCGCGCCGTTCACCGAACTTGAAATCTCGGCCTGGCCATTCCCCTTGTCGCCGCCATCCGCAAACAGGCTGTCCGTACTCCTCTTCACCGAAGGAAGATCGCGCGGAATTTCGCTGACTTCGCGCCGGTCTTCCTGAAGCGAGAAATCCACCTTGTCGCTCTGATTCTGCTCTTGCCCGGTGCGGCGGGGAAAGGTGCTATCTACTGAACTCGGCGCCTTGCGCGGCACGGACCACGGCTCCTCTTTCTTAATGCGCTCCTCAATAGAGAGAGTCGAAGGGGGAGTTCGTGCAGGCGGCGTGATCGTTCCGCCGGACTCGCCTTTTTCATCGGCGACCAGCACAAAGCTCACTGTGGAGGACATTCCGGTTGAGACGTCGGCCAAATCCATGAACGGCTCGGAGCGATAGCCTGGCATCTTCACAGTAACGGAATGCTGCCCGACGGGAACTTTGAGCCGCGCCGGTGTCACCTGTTTGGTCGAGACCAGATCAATCCAGACTTCCGCCCCGGGGGGTGTGCTCTGAACCATGACCTCACCGGTACGGGCAGGCAGGAGCCACTGGGTCGCAAGGTAGCCGCCCAGGAACAGGGCCAGCACAAGGAGACTGATGGTTAGATACCGCATAATCAGGTAAATTAAGACTAAACTTACAGAAAATCAACGCCTCGAATGTCGCGAGCGGGGCGCAACCTCAGTATTCGTGCATTTGTCGCTCCACTCTGAACCTCTCAGATTCTCGTCTGAATCCGCCTGATTCGGATTGACATTCCTTGCGTGAATCGTTATATTTTGCAATTGGTTAGATAGGTGGAAACCGCCCTTTTTTTCAGTGACCTCGCCTCTCAAGTCTTCAACCCAGCAATCCGTCGCCGTTCCATTTTCCTCCGTTCCCGGTTTTGGTGCGGCATGGAACGCCGTTGTTTCCGAGCATTCTGATGCGGAGTGGTTGTTTGCGCGTTCGCCCGCGAATCCCGCAGCCTGTGAAGAAGTTGTGCGCGAGCGATTGAAGGGCTTTCCTTTCTACGCGCAACTTGCGGAGATTCTCCAGAGCGAAGCGCGTTTATACGGTGTCCCCGAATCTGCATTGACTCGCCTCGATCTGTTGGCAGCGGGCAAAGCAGTTGTCGTTGTGACCGGTCAGCAAGTGGGCTATCTTGGCGGTCCGCTCTTTACATTTGTCAAAGCCTATCACGCCGTTCGCTTGGCGCGCGCTTTGGAAGCGACGATGAAGATTCCCGTTATTCCTCTCTTCTGGTTGGAGGGTGAAGATCACGATTTGGCTGAGGTGCGCGCAACCTCCTATCCGGGTCACGACGGTGAGTTGAAGCAGCATGTGTTTACTCCGGCCCGCGAGGTTGCCAATCAGGAAGTGGGCCGCTACGGGATCACGCCGGACACCGCGCGTCAGCTTCATGAGATGCAGACGGAATTGGGCGAAGTCTCGTCAAACGGCGCCGATGTATTGGAGCGCAGCTACTCGGATTGCGATCTCTCCGTGGCGATGGGCCGATTGCTCGCGTCAACTTTGGGTGAGCGCGGACTCCTTGTGTGTGAAGGACGGAATCCAGCTCTGAAGAAGCTCGCCGCGCCGCTGTGGAATCAGGTGATTGATAAGGGCGAGAATCTGCGCAAGATATTCGCCGCACGCTCCGACGAAGTGCGAACTCGCGGTTTCTCCGCTCCGATGAACCCCACGCCCGACGCCTTCATGTTCTATGTGGTTGCGAGTGATTTTGTGCGCCGCACCGTGCATTACGACGGCACCGTGAAACATCCAGACGGAACCATTGAGCAGATTTCGATGGAGGAATTGCGGCGCAGAATCGTGAGTGGTGAATGGGAAGTCAGTCCCAAGGCAGGTTTGCGCCCGCTCTTTCAGGACTTCGTGCTGCCTTCAATTGCCTACGTTGCCGGGCCAGGCGAGTTGGAGTATCATGCGCAGCTTGCTCCCTTATACAAAGAACTCGATGTGACACCTCCCTCTTTATTCCCGCGCATGTCTGTCACACTTGCCGACTCGAAGACGGAGCGACTCCGCGAGAAGCTCAGTTTAAGTTGGGAAGAGCTGCTTGAGAACTCCGAACCAGAACTCTCGAAGAAGCTCGTGCGCGAAGCAGATGAGCATCACACCGCGACGCTGTTTGCTCAAGCACATGGGGAGATCGAGGATGTCTTCACCAAGTTGAAGTCACATCTTGCGCTGGTTGATCCGACTTTGGAAGGGGCCGCCGAATCCGCCGCGGGCAAAGCGCTGCATCCATTGGATCAGCTTGAGCAAAAGGCCAACAAGGCCGTCAAGCAGAAGCACTCCGTGGAGCTTGCGCGACTCTCTAAACTCTGTTCGGCTGTGAAGCCCTCGGGCAAACCTATGGAGCGCGCGGTGGGAACGGCCTATGCCCTGCTTCGCTACGGCCCCGACGAACTTCTGAATCTTCTCGACCGCATTCCCGCCGACGGCGCGGCCCATCACGTTATCTTAACCGAGTAGTCTATGAGCGAAAACATGCAGCAGGTGGATGTGCGTGCGATCGGCGCGCATCCCGACGACATCGAACTTTCCTGCGCGGGCACGCTGCTCAGGCTGCAATCGTTGGGTTACAAAGTCGGGATTGTGGATATGACGCGCGGCGAACGCGGCACACGCGGCAATGCGGAGATTCGCGCGAAGGAAGCTCAGGAAGCGCTCAAGATTTTGGGCTTCGAGTTCCGCGAGATTCTCGATGTCGGTGACTTGCAGATTTTCGACACGCACGAAAACCGCATCAAGGTGGTCGAATGCGTGCGCCGGCACAAGCCCTCGCTCGTTCTCACGCACTACAATCGCGATAAGCATCCCGATCACGAGGGCACGGGTGATCTGGTTAAGCACTCGATGTTTGTGGCGGGCGCCGCGAATGTCCCCGCGCGTTTCGAGCCGCACAATCCCAAGCGGCTGTTGTATTGGCCGTCGTCGTGGATGATGGAGTGCAATGTCTATGTGGACGTGACGGATTTCTGGGAGCACAAAATTCGCGCGGCGCGTGCGCATAAATCGCAGTTCTTCGATCCCAACAGCGCGGATCCGACGACCACGCTTTCGCAACCTGCCTTCTTCGATCGTCTCGAGATGCGCGCGCGCTATTTCGGCGACCAGATCGGCTGCAAACTCGCCGAAGTCTTCTACATGCGCGAGCCGATCAAGGTCAACGATCCGATGCAACTCTGTCCGTAATTCTCTTTCATATTTCATACTTCATATTTCATATTTTCTCCTCTGATGCCGAAACTTACCAATCCCTATTTTTCCGTTCGCGGTTCGAAGATTCAAGGCAAAGGCGCGTTTGCCAAGAAGGCGATTCGCAAAGGCACGCGCGTGATCGAATACACGGGCGAACTGATTCCCGCCGATGAAGCCGACCGCCGCTATGATGATGCTGCGATGAAGCGGCATCACACCTTTCTCTTTCAGATTTGCGATGGCGACGTGTGTATTGACGCGGCGGTCAAGGGCAATGACGCGCGCTTCATCAATCACTCGTGCGATCCGAATTGCGAACCGGTGGAAGACAAGGGCCGCATTTTCATCGAAGCGACTCGCGCGATCAAGTCCGGCGAGGAACTCTGCTACAACTACGGCTTCTCGGTGGACAAGGATGAGCACAAGGATTGGAAGCAGAAGTACCGCTGCAATTGCGGCGCGCCGAACTGTTCCGGCAATCTACTGATCAAACCGCGCAAGAAGAGCAAAGCAAAGAAGAAGGCGAGGACATGATGCGTCAATTTGTTGTGTTCGTGGAGTACGACCCGGAGTCACAGCTTTACATCGGCACTGTTCCGGGACTTCACGGCGCCCATTCACAGGGAGCCAATCTCGACGAACTTCAGAAGAACATGCAGGAGGTCGTCGAGTTGGTGCTCGAAGACCTGGGTGAAAATGTTGAGGATCTGCCTGTCTTCGTGGGTTTGCAAACCGTTGCTGTCGCCGGATGACCAAGCTTCCGCTGATCAACGCGCAGGATATGGATCGCTTGCTTGCGTCTCTCGGCTTCAGCAAGGTTCGACAGCGCGGCAGCCATCTCATCTATCGTCACTTGGATGGCAGATCTACAACGGTTCCCCAGCACGGAGCGCGGGTTCTCGGTCGTCCCTTGCTTCGCACGATACTTCGAGAAATCGAGGTTTCAGTTGAGGAGTATGTACAACTTTTGAACGACCTCTAACCTCATGAAGATCGGCATAATTCTCTATCCGACTTACGGTGGTTCCGGTGTGGTGGCAACGGAACTCGGAGTTGCGCTTGCGATGCGCGGACATGAGGTGCATTTTTTTTCGACGGCGCGGCCCTTCAGGCTTCCGGCCTTTCAGGAGAACACGTACTTTCACGAAGTGCCGGTGGTCGGCTATGATCTGTTTGACAACGCGCCTTATACACTGACGCTTTCTTCGACGCTGTTTGACGCTTTCAAGATGTACAAACTCGACGTGCTGCATTCGCACTACGCGATTCCGCACGCGACGGCGGCTTACTTGGCGCGAGAGATGAACGGCGGGCTGCCTCCGGTGATCACGACCTGTCACGGCACGGATATTACGCTGGTGGGCGCGCATCCGGCTTATGCTCCGGTGGTGAAGTTTACGCTGGAGCAATCGAATGCGGTGACGGCAGTTTCGCATGATCTTGCAGCCGAGACGCGGGCGAATATCGGCTATTTGGGCAAGACCGACGTGATCTACAACTTCATTGACACGGAACTCTACAAGCGCGACGCGTGCGTGCAGCGGCGCGATTGGCTGGCTACATCCGATGAGCCGATCATTCTGCACATCTCGAATTTCCGTCCGGTGAAGCGGATTCCCGATCTGATCACTGCGTTCGCGAAGGTTCGCGAAAACGTGAAGGCGATATTGGTGTTGGCGGGCGACGGGCCGGCGCGCAGCAATGCGGAGTTTCAGGTGCGCGAGTTGGGCTTGCAAGGTGAGGTGAGATTTTTGGGCAAGCAGACGGGGCTGATTGATCTCTTGAGTGTCGGTGACATCTATCTGCTTCCTTCCAACAAGGAGAGCTTCGGCTTGTCGGCGCTTGAGGCGATGAGCTGCGAGATGCCGGTAGTGGGTTATGACGTGGGCGGCTTGCCGGAAGTGGTGATTAACAACGAATCGGGATTCCTGCATCCTGTGGGCGATGTTGATGCGCTTGCCTCGAGTATTTTGCGCTTGGTGAACGACACGGAATTGCGCAAGGTGATGGGGCAGGCGGGCCGCAAGCGAGCCGAAGAGGTGTTCCACATTAACACGATTATTCCGCAGTACGAGAAGCTCTACACGGAGACTTTGCACGAAACTCAAGCTCGTTGTGCGGGAAGATGCTGCGCCCTCTAACTCCACATTTAGTCGCATTTGTCGGTCTCCAGACCGGCAACGTCACCATTGCGGGCTTGGAAGCCCACAACGGCGAGAATACTAATATTTGACCAAACGGAAGTATTTGTTTCCGTTGATTCGATTTTTCGATTGCTATAGCAAGTAGCGCAACGTTGTGAAATGAGCAGCGCACGCAGTGCGGCACTACTGGCTTTCAGAGCGCACGCAGTGCGGCACTACAGGTAATACCTCTTTTTTTTTACTTTTTCGTTTCGGCCGGGTTGCACGCAGAGTCACCCCCCTGTGGTTCCTTACGAGGACAGGCTCCCCCGCAGAGCAGGGGGACTAATCAAAGGTGCGCTTAACCCGGCTCGGCGGCATTCTTGACTTAATCTTACAAGGAAATTTCTCATGGCAATACGCAAAGCAACAGCAGTTTGGAGCGGCACACTTAAGGAAGGCAAGGGCACGCTCACGACGGATACGAATGTTCTGAAGCAGACTCCCTACTCGTTCACCGATCGTTTCGGCGACGGCAAGGCGACGAATCCTGAAGAGTTGATTGCTGCGGCGCACGCGGGCTGCTACGCGATGGCGCTTTCGGGCGGATTGGAGAAGGCCGGACATCCCGCCGAGAAGATTGAAGCGACGGCGCATGTGACACTGGATTTTGTGGAAGGCAAGCCGACGGTGACGAAGTCGCACATTGTCTGCGAGGCGAAAGTACCGGGCATGAGCGCGGCGACCTTTCACGAGGTTGCGATTGAGACGAAGAGCGGCTGTCCGATTTCCAGATTGCTGATGGGCTCGGCAGAGATTTCGCTCGATGCCAAGCTTGTGTAGGGAATGGCGAAGCAGGTTCTTCCACTTCGTCTGACGGATCGCGCGCGTCGCGCTCAGGGGATGATGCATGCGACGCCGGGGTTGCTCCTAATTCTAACCGGATTAGAAGGACTGCTCTCCGGGAAATCGCATCGTCCGTGGATTGATGGGCTTGGAATCCTCGCGGGATTGCTGCTGGTAATCATGCTCCGGCGCGAGTTGAAGAGTAAACACGCGACACACACAGGCGTGCATTGGTACGACGTGATTGTCGGCTGTGTGATAATTCTGGAAGGCGCGCACAAGCTCCACAAGAACGAATGGTTTCAGCCGAGCACAATATTGATGCTGGTGGGAGTTCTGATGATTGTCATCGGGTTCTTTCACCACAAGTTGGAATCTTTGCGCAGGCTCGAATGGGACGACGAGCGCTTTTGCTTGCACCTGCGTCCGCTGTACAGATTTTCGATGAAGTGGTCCGACCTTGACTCCGTGAAGCTCGACGGCACGACTCTAATTCTCACCGACAAATCGAAGAGGACTCACTCTGTCAATCTGCGCCGGATCGAGAACAGAGGGGATGCGGAGAATGCAATTGAAGAGCAGATGCGGGCAGGTCGGGGACCTGCCCCTACAACCTGATTTCATATTTCATATCTATACCTGATATTTTTTCCATGCTGAATCCAAACATTTTTCGCGAGTATGATATTCGCGGTTTAGTTGAAACGGACCTAACGTCCGAAGTCGTTTATGAATTGGGCCGCGGAATCGGCACGTTTATCCGGCGGAAGGGCGCGAAGAAATTTACCATAGGCCGCGACGGGCGGTTGTCGAGCGAACGGATTTCCTGTGACCTGAAGAAGGGGCTGCTCTCCACCGGACTTGATCTGATTGAAGTGGGGCAGGTCCCGACGCCGGTTCTGTATTTTTCCGCGGTGCATCTTCAGACTGACGGCGGAATCATGGTAACCGGTTCGCACAATCCGCCGGAGTTCAACGGCATCAAGATGGCGCACGGCAAGACCTCGATTCACGGCGCGATGATTCAGGAAATCCGCGCGCTCTGCGAAAAGCAGGACTATGAGCAGGGGCACAGCGTTTCGGCAGGCTACAACGTCATGCCGGATTACATGGCGTGGCTCACGGCGAACTTGAGACTTGAAAGAAAAGTGCGCGTGGGCGTGGATTCGGGGAACGGCGTAGGCGGACTTTGCGCGCCGCAGATTTTCAGAGAGATCGGCGCGGAGGTGTTTGATCTGTTCAGCGACGTGGACGGCAGATTTCCTAATCATCATCCCGATCCGACGGTTGAGAAAAATCTGGTTGCGCTGAAGAAGACGGTCGCCGACAACAAGCTGGAATTGGGTGTTGGATTTGACGGCGATGCGGATCGGCTCGGTGCGATTGACGGCAACGGCAAGGTGGTGTGGGGCGATCAGTTGATGATTCTGTTCGCGCGCTCGATTTTGAAAGACCTCGCGGGCGCGAAAGTGATTGCCGACGTGAAATGCTCGGAGAATTTCTTTGCCGACGTAAAGAAGCACGGCGGGAATCCAATCATGTGGAAGACCGGTCACGCGCTGATCAAGAGCAAGCTCTGGGAAGAGAAAGCGGCGCTGGCGGGCGAGATGAGCGGGCACTTTTTCTTTGCGGATAGATTTTTTGGATTTGACGACGGCATTTATTCGGCGGGAAGACTTCTGGAAATTGTTTCGCGACTTCCGCACTCGCTTGCCGAAGAACTTTCCGATTTGCCTGCGACCTTCAGCACACCGGAAGTGCGCGTGGATTGCCCGGATGAAGTGAAATTCGACATGGTGAACAAGGTGAAGGCGAGTTTCAAAGCGCGCGGGCTTGAGACGATTGACTTGGACGGCGTGCGTGTGAAATTTGACGGCGGCTGGGCATTGTGCAGAGCGTCGAATACGCAACCGACGCTTGTTTTGAGAGTGGAAGCGCAATCACAAGCGAAGCTCGATTCGATTTTGGAAGATGTTGCGCGCGTTTTGAAGGACGCGGGATTTGTGTTTGATCCGAACGCGCCGACGGGACATTGACCCCCCTATGGTCCCCCCGCTGAAGCGAGGGGACATTCAGTTATGACTGACGAAACCTTCACGCAATTTTCGCGGCGAGAGATCAGGCGCAGAGCGCGGACGTGGTATCCGTGGCTGGTGCGCTCGATGGCGACGCGAACGCTGCTGTTTGTTGCGGTGCTGATCATCGTCGGGGTTACGGCAAAGCCGTGGCATTGGGAGTGGTTAAGGCCTGATGAATCAGCAAAGATCGCGGAAGATTTTCTGTTTGAGCAGGGCGTCGAGCTTGGCAATTACACGCTGATTCAGGCGGCGGAGTATCGTCATGACGGTGTGTGGAATGCGCGGCGCGATTCGGTGGGGTTTTCCTACACTCCCGCAATCGGCTACGTGAACCGCTATTTTCACACACGCGAAAAGGAAGATAGTTGGACGGTGGAGGTTTCTCCGGCGGGGCGGATTTTTAAGATCACGCGCGATGTGGATGAATTTGAGCCGGGCCGCAAACTACAGAAGAGCGAAGCCTATCTGCTTGTGTTGGGAAGACTCGCATCGGGGTTGGGACTTGGCGCGGATCGGCTTGAGCTGGTCAAGGATTCATTAAGTGAATTGCCGCAGCGCAACGACTGGTTCTATCAGTTTCGTGACTTGCAGGGGTCGCCGCAGTGTGAGCGCTATTTTGTTCGTTTGACGGGCGATCTCTTGACCAGTTTTGAAGCGTTGCCCGCGCCGACGGCGTCGAGGATTGACGCGCGCCCGGGGACGTCGCACGAGCGGCTGTTGGCATTTGCGCTGATTGTCTTCGGAGTATTTCAGATTATTCTGCATCATCGCCATCCAATTTCGTGGAAGCGCGGTATGTGGTGGGGTCTGGTGGCGATGCTGTTGGTTTCGGTGGAGCGCGCGCTGACGATTTCGCAGGCGACGCTGTTGGTTCCGGGCGGAAGCGAGGCGGAAGATTTTGTAAGGCGAGTTCTGCTTGCCGCGTTGATTGATGCGGTGCAAAGCGGCGTGGTGGTGACCTTGATCATTGCATCGGGCGAATCCATTGCGCGCGATCTGCTTCCCAATATCACAACGTTCACGCGCATCGCTCCATCGCATCGGGGTTGGCGCGGCGCATGGGTGCAGTCTGCGCGATGGGCCTTGCCTGCCGCGGCGATGTTTCTTGCGGTGGAAGCGGTGTTCGGGCTATTGCATGAGCCGGGCGGACTCTCGGGCGATTGCTTGAAGATTGTCGCGGAGATAATTGGCTCTCCTGTCCGGGAAGCTGCGGGGCCGGTGCTATTGTGCCGCGCGGTGTTGTGGGATGAAGCGATTTACAGATTGTGGCTCTTTCCCTTGTTGATTTTTTGGGTGCGCGGACCCTTGACGGCGATGCTTCTGATGGCGGGAGCGGCGACCTATTTTGCGGGATTTCATCCGGGCGATTGGCTTTCAGCTGGCGCGGCTCAATACGTGGCGTGGTCACTGATGGCCGGTTGGCTGATGATACGAGTGGGGATTTTAGGCGCGATGCTGTTTCACGGGGCGGTGCTTTGCGGGATGACGGCGCTGGCTCTAATCTGGACGGGCTTCGGGGCCATGTCCGGAATCATTCTCTTGGTTCTGTTAATTTTTGCGATGGGTTACGTGGCGGTAACTGGGGAAACCAAGGGTGTGAAAGACGATGAGGATGCTTGAAGTTCTAAGCGAAATTTGTTAGGTTAATTGATTGCGAGACTTTTTCGGCGGGTCGGGGCCGCCCCTACGCGAACTCATTCAAACAAACATACATCACACGTGAACATCTATTTGCTTTTGAAGGCGGTGGCGGATAGTGAAGCCACCATTCGTCCGACGACGGACGGGAAGGCTGTCAATCTTGACGGCATTACTTGGGTCTTGAATCCCTTTGATGAATTTGCGGTTGAAGAAGCGCTGAAGATGCGCGATGCTGCGGGTTCTGGTGAAGTGGTCGCGGTCAGCTATGGCGGCGAAGAAGTACCGAAGGTCTTGCGCAATGCTTTGGCAATGGGCGTGGATCGCGGGATTCATGTGAAGGGCGCTGCGACCTTTGATGCTCTCGCAACGGCGCGCGCGCTGGCCAATGCGGTGAAGGGTCAGAGTTTTGATCTGATTCTTTGCGGCAAGTCGGCGATTGATCTTGACAATCACGGTGTGGGTGTGATGGTTGCCGAGCTGCTTGATCTGCCTTCGGTTTCAGTGGTTGTGAAGATCGAGCAGAAGGCCGGCAAACTTCTGTGCGAGCGCGAAGTGGAGGGCGGCTTGGTGGTTGTAGAGACTCCGATGCCGTGCGTGGTGTGCGCGCAGAAGGGTTTGAATGAGCCGCGCTACGCATCACTGAAGGGCATCATGGCTGCGAAAAAGAAGCCGATTGACGAAGTTGAAGGCAACGCGGGCGAGTCACAGGTTGAGGTGATTGAGATTCAACCCAAACCGCAACGTCAGGCGGGACAGATTTTGGGTCAGGGCGTGGATGCCATTCCCGCTTTGATTCAGAAACTGCGCGAAGAAGCGAAGGTTTTGTAAGGAATCCGCAGCGAATGAAGTTCAGACGGCCGGAGGCCGCCAGTAGTATCTTATGATTCTCTCTCCAACTGATGCGCTAAGGGAACTGAAGGAGGGGAATGCGCGGTACGTTGCGGGTGCGCCGAGGCCGTGGCGGGCGAATGCGGAGTTGCGCGCTGAGGTGAGCAAGGATCAGTCGCCGTTTGCCTGCATTGTAACCTGCTCGGATTCGCGTGTTCCGCCGGAGATTCTGTTTGATCAGACCATCGGCGATCTGTTCGTGATCAGAATCGCAGGAACTTTGCTGACTCCCGAAGTAGTCGGCTCGGTGGAGTTCGCGGTGGAAGCGCTCGACGTAAAGTTAGTCGTAGTGATGGCGCATTCCAATTGCGGCGCGATTCGCGCGGCGGTTTCAGATTTACCTTTAAGAGGCGCGGTGGTCTCCGTGATTGCGCGATTAAGTTCGATTGTCGCCATAAAAAAGCGGCAAGGTTTCACCGGCGACGAGCTTGCTTCCGAGGTATCGCGACAGAATACGCGCAACATGCTCGAACAACTTCCGGAACAATCTCCTGCGATCTATGACGAACTCAGCGCGGGACCGATTGCGATACATCCCGCCTACTACGACGTGGCAACGGGCCGCGTCTCCTGGACTCTCTGATTTCTCAGGATTCCATTTTCAAATAGTTTTCATTTCTTTTTCACCTAAACCACATACCTCGCATGTCCGACGCCAAAACTGTTCATCAAGTCGCACCTGATCGCGCCGGCGCTCACGCGACGATAGCTGCCGCAATAGCCGCCGCCACCGATGGCGATGTGATTCAGGTTTTTCCGGGTGAGTATCACGAGTCGCTCTCTATCGGAAAAGATATTGAAATTTCCGGTGTGGGATCCCACGAAGACATCCGCATCGTCGCAGATCGCGATCCCGCAGTGACGAGCTTCGCGCGGGTTCTGATTATGAAGAACCTGACGCTCTCCTGCAAGCAGCGCAATCAGCCGGTGCTGCTTTGCAAGCAAGGCAACCTTGACGTGCGTTTCTTGAGTCTTGAGGGCGGCAAGTACGGGGTTGCGGCGGAGCAGGGTTCGCGAGTCACCATAGCCGACAGCTATTTCGGCAACGCCGAACGCGGCGGGATTATCGCGAAGGGTTCGCACAACGTTTCGGTGGACAACAGTCTGATTGAGCGCTGCGGCGGTAGCGGTCTGATTGCAGAAAACTGCGATGAAGTCCGCGTCACGCATTCAACGTTCAACGATACGACGCCTCACGCCATCGAATCGAGCGGGCAGGGAATCTTCGAGGTGGTGGACACGGAGTTCACGGATATTCCTCACGCGCCGATACTGGACAACTATCACCCGATCAAGTTTGAAGAGGAACGCGCATGGTACACGCGCAAGGTGCCCGGTGCGAATGAGTAAGCGAACGGTGTGTGCCTCCGCCGTTGTCGCTCTCCAGAGCGGCAATGTCACATCGCGGGTCTGGAGATCCTTACAGAGGACAGGCTCCACGACGGCGACAATTTTGCTCCTGCTTGTTTTTGCGCTCGTGTCGTTTGCACAGACGACTCTGCCGGGTGCGGCGATGCAGCTGCTCTTACCGAGCGATTCGGTATCGGTGGAGATGTCGCTTTCACCGGGCGATGAGTTTCAGTGGTCTTTGCAGGTTGGCGCGGGCAGCGACGGTGAAACCGAAGTGGTGGTGAGTTCGGACGTGACGGGTGAACTTTGGAGCCGCACGTTTAACTCCGATAGCGCCGACGTGCGCGAGAAGATCAAGATATCGAAGCAGGCGCTCTATCGCATCACGGCGAAGAAGACGGGGACGCGCGGGCGGCCGATTTCGCTTGCGGCCTGGCCGAAGTTCGGGAAGGAAGGTCGCACGCCCTTTCCGCCGCCGTCGGTGCAGAAGAGTGTCGCGGCGCTTGCGGCAGGTGATCACTTCGCCGTTGAATATGAGTTTCGACTTCCCGACACGACGCGCTTTGAGACGCTCTTGAATCTCGATTTGCCGCGCGATATGATGAATCTGATTGCAGTGACGCCGGCGGGTGATTCAATTTCAGGCGAAGCGAGCGTGCGCCGATGGTTTGGTGAATCGGGAACGATTTCGCTGCGCGACATGGCGAAGCGCGGCGGAAGTATGACGCTCCGCTTGGAGTGTGCGGTTCCTGAGGGCGGCGAGATTATTTTCTATCGTTTGCCGGGCCAGGCTGCTCCGGCGTGGCTTGCGAAGGAAGCGCGCGTGGTGACGATCATTGAACACATGCCGTGGAATTGCGTGATTGTTCCGCCGTATTCGGAGTGGCGAGCGAGCGAGTTAACCAAGGAGTTACTGCCGCCGAAATCGAAGTATGCTGCACAGGGACTGCGGATTCGCGGCGTGAGCGCGGATTTGGTTCCCGACTTGACTCAAGTGGCTGTGCAGCGCGACTCGCTCTACTATCAGCGCCGTCAGCGCTTGGCCGAGAGCGCGGGTTACGATTCGACGTTTCTCGAAATGACGTCGGCGTTCGATGCGCCGCAGATTCATGCGGCATTGACGTCGCCGCTTGCGGGCGAGGGAATGGCGCGCAAGACTCCGCTTGGGCTGGGTTGGTTTGTCGAGTCGCTATCAGGAAAGAGCGCCGATGTAAGATTGTTCGCGTGGCAATTTGATGAAGCGATTCTTTCGTATGAGGGGGCGCCTGACGATTATTTCTGGCGCGGAGATTTCGTGCCTCTCAACCGGAGCGTCAGCGCCTTTTCGCCGGCATCGAAGAGTTCTCCCAACTCTATCGCGATCGAGAAGGTCGCGCAGCTTCGTCCTGCGAAGGCCGTGCTGAACGGCAAACCCGTGCGCGACATGAGCCGTCGCGTGTTGGGCCTCTATTTGAACAACACCTCGAACGAGACGCTTTATCTTGCTTATCGCGTGGAGCGTCCGATTGAACGCTCGACGTGGGCTTCGTTCAAGAAATGGCCGAAGGCTGCGCGCTGGGCGATTGGCATTGCTGTTGTGTGCGCGGTGCTTGGCGGTTATGCAATTTGGGAACTCCGTCAGCGCGACAAGAGAAGAAAGAAGCAAGCCGAAGAGATGGCCGAGGAATTGGAATCTGCGCGTCTGGTGCAGCAGAAGCTGATGCCGAAAGGTCCGCTCGAAGTCAAAGGTTTGCAGGTCTTGGGACTTCATCAGAGTATGCAATCGGTCGGCGGCGACTATTATGATTTCTTCCCGCTTGATGACGGGCGCATTTTGATTTGCGTAGCCGATGTCGCGGGCCACGGATTGCCGGCTGCTTTGTTGATGTCGAACTTGCAGGCGACGCTGCACGCGATTGCTTCACATCGCCGGCCGATGAATGAAATGGTCGCGCTGTTGAACAAGGAAATGGTGCGCCGCACGTCGCCGGAACGGTTTGTGACTCTGATGCTTGTAGAGATTTCGGCGGATCGTTCGATGCTGACGGTTTGCAACGCGGGGCACAATCCCGGTTATCTAATTCGCAAGCACGGCTCGGTTGTAGAGCTTGACGCAGGCGGTATCATGCTCGGCGTGATGGACATGTTTCCGTTTATTGAAATGGAATACAGTCTGGAGCCGGGCGATTTGCTGGCGTTTTACACGGACGGCATTCCCGAGGCGGAAATCGGTTTTGAAGATATGTTTGGCTATGACCGTCTGCAATATTTTCTTTCGCAGAATCGCGACAGGCCGCTGCCGGATATCGCTCAGAAACTCTTTGCGCGTGTGACACAGCCGAATCAATTGCTTGGCGACGACATGGCGATTGTCTTGGTGCGCATTGCGCTGGGCGGCGAATCTAAGCAACACAAAACGGAGCGCGACGAAGAGGTCGCGTGAGAAGGGCAAGATGAAGATCAAACGAGTCAATCTGAACAGGTTCAAGCGCTTCCGAGATTGCGCGCTTGAGTTCGACATCGGAAGCGACCCAAACGCCAGTGTTGTGACTGTATTGGTAGGCTCAAACGGCAGCGGGAAATCCTCGGTTCTTCAGGCAATTGCGGCGACTCTTGGTAGTGCAACTCGCCGACTCCGATTTCCAAGAGACCTTGAATGGCCGGGCTTCAATCCCGAACTACTCAATTCAGCTTGGAACGGGCCTTTCGAGGTGCGGCTGGATGTGCATTTCTCCGACGATGAAATTCGGAGGACATCGGAGCTGTTTGAGAAGTTCGCTCCCTTCATTGACAAGCCTGAACTTACAGAGCCTGCTCGATCCCAATGTGTGAAACTGTATTTCCGTGAAGATGGAGTTACAGCGCCGACTGCCTCCGAGTTGTTTCAGTTTCGCGGTCGGGAGTACGCGAAGTTCTTATTTTCAAACAACGTCGTGAAATTCGATGTGTTTGAGGATGTTGGAAGCACGCTTTGGTATACTGAGAATCGAACATCAACAAGCCTCACTGCGGAGTCAGATTCAATCTCGCAGGATGATCGTTCTAGTAGACTGGAGTTTGACGAGGATAAGCTCCGAAGGCAATTGAACGCCCTTCATGCATTTCATGAGAGAGTAGTGCGAGGCCATTTCATACTCCGTGAGGGGCAGAGGGACATCCTCGGAGAATTTGAAAAATTTTTCAAACTGGTCTTCCCAAGAAGACGTCTTTCAGGGCCTGTCCCAAGAAGCCAGATCAATCAGGTAATGGACGAACCCTGGTTCAAACTATTCGATGATGCTCACGAATATGACATATCCGAGATGTCAGGTGCGGAACGCGCACTATTCCCAATGCTGTTCGACTTCGCAAACTGGAACATCAACAATTCTGTTATTCTAATCGACGAGATTGAGTTGCATCTTCATCCTCCGCTCCAACAACGGCTACTCAGTGCTCTTGTCAAGTTCGGGAAGAACAATCATTTCATCATTTCCACGCACTCGGATTGGGTCATGCAACTCCTCTCGCCTGTCCAGATTATCAGACTCGACAAGGGTGACGCCTGATGGAACCAGAAGTTCTTATTGTCTGTGAGGGAGCATCTGACGATTCACAGGATGCCAAGTTTTATGGGAAGCTCTTTGGCCTCTTGGACAAAGTTGTTGTTGTACGGGCGCTCGGCGGAAAGAGAGCAATTCGGTCAGCAGCTCGTGGGTTCCTGCGTTCAACCACCGTCACTCCTCGGCATTGGGTCATTGTTCAAGACCGGGACTTCGACGTGGAGCCGAACATCGACGCCTCGGGTGTCCCCTCCCCGCCTGCGATAGTGAACAATCATATTCGTACTTCGCGCTC
>JADLDM010000009.1 GCA_020846695.1 bacterium
ACTACACGACGAGCTAATCCACAAATCACAGGATGAACAAAATGAGTTCCACGAAGCGATTGCTTATCACTGTTTCTCTTGCACTTTGCGCTATCGCAGGCGCACTGCTTATGCCTCATAATCTCTCCGCCGCCGCGCTCGAAATCGGCGCGACCGCTCCGGCATTCTCTTTGCCCAATGTGGATGACAAGTCCGTCTCCCTCTCCGACTTCGCAGGCAAAAAGGGAGTGTGCGTGGTCTTCACCTGCAACCACTGCCCCTACGCCAAAGCCTACGAAGACCGCCTGATCGCCCTCGGCAATGAGTTCCAGTCGCAGGGCATTCAGTTCGTGCTCATTAGCCCGAACGATCCCAAGCTCAAGCCCGAAGACGGCGCCGCCGAAATGAAGAAGCGCGCCGCCGACAAGAGCTATCCCTTCCCCTATCTGCTTAACGAAGATGGCTCCGTCGCAAAAGCTTACGGCGCCGCGCGCACGCCCGAAGCCTTTCTGCTCGACAGCGAAATGAAAGTCGTTTACACCGGACGCATTGACGACAACACGGAAGTCAAAGACGTCAAGGTGCACGACCTGCAAAACGCTCTGACCAAACTTGTTGCCGGTGAAGGCGCTTCGATTGATCCGAAAGTCACTAAAGCCTTCGGATGCACAATCAAGTTCAGGCAATAGTCCGTTTGAAAAGCTGCTTACTAATTCTGTTCGTCACGACATCTTCATTCGCAGGTTCGTGGACGATTGGAAATTCCGGCGCACCGGGAACGGGGCGTTGCGCGTCAAGCTGTCACGGAGTCGGAACCGGAACAGTTGTCGTTAGCGGATTTCCGGATGTCTATCAGCCCGACAGTCTGTACTTGATACAGATTTCCGCAAGCGGGGAGCCGCTCAAGAATTTCAACGCGTCTTGCAGATCGGGCGAGAGCGTGAATCCCGCCGGCGTTCTCTTGGGATCGAGCACCACAACGATTTACTCTGTTCCCGACGAAATCAACGGAGTACAAGCCAACGCACTCGATCTGAATTCCGCAGAGTTCTATTGGCTCGCGCCTTCGGCAGGAATAGGTCAGGCGCGATTGTATGTCGGTGCGCATCAGGGCGGTTTCACCGGAGCGAACAGCAATATCGCCCTGATTTCAGAAGAGGCGCTCGCAACATCTGAGCGTCCTTTGCTTCCCTCTGAAGTTTCACTTTCAGTGTGGCCGAATCCCTTCAACTCATCGGCGAGCATTTCTTTCGAGGTGAACACTCCTCGCGAAGCAGACGTTGCAGTGTACGACGTGCAGGGCAGATTGGTCAAGACTCTTTTTAGCGGCATCGCGCAAAGTGGAACCAACACACTCGCGTGGCATCCGCAAACAGCATCAGGTCTCTATTTTGTCACAATAGTTTCCGAAGGAAAGCAAATCACACAGAAGGCGCTCTTCGCCAAGTAGAATTGTTCTTGTCCCGGTAGATCACGGGACTCGCAGCACATGACCCGCGCCCCCAATGGGGCTCCGCTTCAGAGATACTGTTCGAGAAAATCATAAAGGTGATCAACCGGGAGACTGCCATGAAGAAACTTGGGCTGCTACTTGTCTTGCTCTTTGTAACAAACTGCTTTGCCACTATCCACACCGTCAATCTGAGCGGCCTATCGTTCAGTCCGGCGAATGTCACGGTTACGCAAGGCGACACCGTGCGCTGGGTGAAGACCGGCGGATTTCACAACGTCGCGCATTCGGCAACTCCTCCGCTCTTCCGCAGCGGCGAGCCCACGAGTGCGGCCTTTACTTACGACTTCGCATTCGCCTCGCCCATGAGTGGAATTTACAACTACGAGTGTGAAGTCCACGCCGGCAGCGGAATGGTCGGAACCGTCACCGTAAATGCGGCAGGCAACCCGCCCGGAGAACCCACCAATGTGTCTCCACCCGATAGCGCCGATGGTCTCCCGACCAGCGTGACGCTACAGTGGAACCCCGCCGAAGGAGCCGTTACTTACACCGTATTCCTCGGAAGAGTCTCTCCTCCTTCCATAATGGCAGTGCCGCTTATTACTGAAACAAGTTACGAGTTCACCCCTCTTGCAAGCGGGAATGATTACTATTGGCACGTCGAAGCGGTGAATGAATTCGGCGCTACTCCGGGTGAAACCTGGCATTTCTCAACCGCGATGCCCATGCCGGAACAGGCGAGCAACCCCTTTCCCGCTCACAATGCGACCAACGTTCCGCTCAATACGTTTCTCGGTTGGGATGCCGCGAATTTCGCAGAGAGCTACGAAGTCTTCTTAGGAACAACTGAGCCGCTTGCGAGCATCGGCACAACCTCAGAGACAACCATCACTCCACCTTCCGCGCTTTCTTTTAACTCAACCTATCTTTGGCGCGTGGATGCGAGCAACGAAAGCGGGACGACGACCGGATCAACTTGGACATTCTCCACTCCGCTGGATGCCGCCGCGCATGAGTTCGTCGTGCGCGACTTCCGCGTTTCCGCACCCTATCCCAATCCCTTCAACAGTACAGTCAGCATCGCATTGGAACTCCCGCAGACTGCGCAAACTCGCGTCGAGATTTTCGATCTGTCGGGCAGATTAGTGACGACGCTGTTGGACGGATCGCTTTCGGCAGGCACACATGACCTTCAATGGAATGCGAAAGGACAATCCGCAGGACTTTACTTCTTCAGAGTGAGTATGGGCAATGCGATGTTATCACGTAAGTTGATCTATCTGCCGTGAAGAAAGCGCGACCAGGAGGTCGCGCATAGAAAACTTGTGAAGAGGGCCGATGAATATCCGCCCTCTTCACATCTGTAACTCGGAGGATTTTACCACCAACATCTTTTCAATCTGCATGTCGCGAATCGAATAGGGAATTCCGCCCACGCCGTGCCCAGAGAGTCTCAATCCCGCAAAGGGCATCCAATCCACGCGAAAAGCCGTGTGCTCATTCACCATCACAGCCGATGCGTTCAAACGTGAATAGCAGCGCATCGCAGTGTCCAAGTCGCGCGTGTACACCGCCGCCTGAAATGCAAAGGGAAGTGAGTTCGCGCGTGTAATCGCGTCATCCAAATCAGAGTAGGAATATACGCACACCACCGGCCCAAAAATCTCCTGCGTCGAAACCTTTGAATCTTCGCGCGGATTCCACAAGACCGTGGGAGGATAGCAGGTTTCGGAAATCGGCTCGCCGCCCGACATCAACACCGCATCCTCCGCAACCGCTTCCTTCACCCACATGTGAACCCGCGTCGTCTCTTGAGGACGAATCAGCGGGCCCACTTCTGTTTCCGCAAGCGTCGGATCACCCACCTTCATCTTCCTTCCTGCTTCCGCCAACGCCTGCGCAAATTCAAAGGCAATGCTTTCGTGCGCGTAAATTCGCTGCACGGATACACACACCTGTCCCGCATGATAAAACGCGCCTTTTGCAAGCGGCGCAACGGCAGCTTTCCAATCAGCATCCTCAGCAACAATCACCGGAGCCACTCCGCCGTGTTCCAGCGCACATCTTGCTCCGGGCGCAAGTTTGCTCCTGAGCATCCACCCCACGCGCGCGCTGCCAATAAATGTCAAAAAGGCAACTCGCGGATCCGTCGCAAGAGATTCCGCAATCGTCAAATCGCGCGTGATACATGCCTGACACCATTCTTCGGGTAATCCGGCCTCCCGCAACAAGCTCACGAAGCGAAAACAGGAGAGCGGCGTGTCGTCCGCAGGCTTGACAATCACCGGACAACCCGCCGCAATCGCGGGAGCAGCCTGATGCGCAATCAAATTGAAAGGATGATTGAAGGCGCTAATCGCCACAACCACTCCAATCGGTTCCCGCCTCGTCACCGCAAGTTTACCGCTTGAGGACGCATTCAGGTTCATCGGAATCTCGCGCCCGCCATCCGTCCTCAAAGTCTCCACGCAAATACGCACACTATCCGCCGCACGCGCGATCTCCACACGCGAGTCCACCAAAGGCTTCCCCCCCTCACGCGCCGCTTCGAGTGCAAGCTCCTCTGCCCGCTCCAAAATCAGTCCCCGAAACTTCTCAAGTATCTCAATTCGCCGCGAAATCGGCAGCCAGCCCGAGCGATTCTGATACAGCGCGTCCGCCGTCTTGAGCGCCCGCTCAATCGCCTCCGCTCCGGCGGTGTCCACCGTCGCAATGGCGCTGCGGTCATAAGGCGCAAGAACTTCCGTCGTTCCAGCAGGCTTGGCGCCCGGTATCATCAAGGGATAATGGGAATTTGACATGCTCACTCCTTTCATTCCCCGCAAATTAGATATTTTCGAGCGAAATCGCAACGAAGCCGAGCAGGGACTTGTTTTCCGCAGGGAATTGCGTAAATTAGGACAAACTGAGAGTCCAAACCGACCCCCATGAGCCCCGGCATTCCGATGTTTTATGATCTCGCGATCATCCTGAGCTGCGCGCTCCCCGTGCTGTTCTTGTCGCGTCGTATCGGCCTGCCGCCCGTCGCGAGTTTCATCCTGACCGGAATGCTCATCGGCCCCTACGGTCTCGGACTCATCGAAAGTATTGACCACGTCGAAGCCGCCGCCGAAATCGGCGTCGTGCTCCTGCTATTCATCGTCGGTTTGGAACTCTCACTGTCAAGTCTGCGCGCAACTCCGTGGAGAGTCTATTCCGCCGCGGTCGGTCAGGTTGTGCTTACCGCGTTTCTTGCGTTCGCCGCAGCAAACTCCGTCGGGCTTTCCGTCGCCGCCTCCACAGTCGCGGGATTTGTCGTGGCAATTTCTTCCTCCGCAATCGTGCTCAAGGGCCTCGCTGACAAGGGAGAACTGCAAACGCCCTTGGGCCGCATGGTCGTCACCATCTGCATCGTGCAGGACCTCGCGATTGTTCCGATGATGTTGGCTGTCGGGCTGCTCTCCGGCGGCGATCTTTCCGGGCAAATTGTTGCCTCGAAATCCCTTCTCGTGTTCGCTTGGGCTGCGTCGCTCTTCATCTTCGCCAAGTGGATTCTGCCTGTCCTGATGCGCTGTCTGGTCAAAATTCAGGTCAGCGAAGCGATCTTCCTCTTCTCAATTCTGCTTCTGCTTGCCGTCGGAGCGCTCACTTCCGTCGCAGGTCTTTCGGTCGCGCTCGGAGCTTTCGCCGCTGGAATCATGCTCTCCGAAAATGAATTCAGCGCGCACATCTACTCGCAGATACTGCCTTTCAGCTCGCTGTTCTCAAGTTTGTTCTTTGTTTCCATCGGCATGTTGCTCGATTTGCAATTTGTTGCGATGAATCTTGAAACTGTGCTCGCCGTCGCACTCGGACTGTTCTTGCTGAAGCTGATCGTGGTTGTCGGAGTGGGTTCGAGCTTGGGTTTGTCGTGGCGCGAGAGATTGCAGGGAGGCGCCTATCTTGCGCAAATTGGAGAATTCTCCTTCCTCCTAATCAGCGCGGCTGTTGCAGGCGGATTGCTTACCGCTCGCGAATTCCAACACCTGATCGCCGCATCGAGTTTGACGCTTGCACTCACTCCCATCGTGATGCAGTATGCTCCGCAGGTTGCCTATCGCGCGCACCGTAAATTGACCGGTGTGGATGAAGATGCGATGCCCGAGATGCCGCAAGCACATCGCCCGAAGCCCGCCGTGCTGATCGTCGGTTTCGGTCTGAATGGTCATAACGTCGCGCGCGTGCTGCGCGAAGCAAGTCTGTATTACGAGATCATCGAGTTCAATCCGCAGACCGTGCGTGAAGCGCGCCAAGCAGGCGAATTGATTCACTACGGCGACGCCGCGCAATCGGAGCTTATCAAGCATCTTCGCGTGGAAGAATTCGACAGCGCAGTGATCGCGATTTCCGATCCCGCGGCAACCCGAAAAACAGTCGTCGCCATCCGAAAGCTCGCTCCTCAAACACATCTGATTGTCCGCACAAAATACGTCGCCGAAGTCACGCAGCTTGAAAGATTGGGCGCAAGCCTCGTGGTGCCCGAAGAATTTGAAACGTCGCTTAGAATCTTCTCCGAATTGCTCGCGCACTACCATCTCCCGCCGCACATCATCGCCGCACAGGTTGCAGCAGTGCGTGAGGAAAGTTACGGAGCGCTGCGCGCTGCAATGCCCTCGATCAGCGGCGAACGTCTCGCCCGACTTCTGATGCAGCGATTGGTTGAGGCGGTGCCAATTTCAGAGGAAAGCAAAGCGCGCGCAAAATCGCTGCGCGCGCTCGGATTCTCAAGTCATGATCGCTGCAAAATCGTCGCGGTTCTCAGGAACGGCGCGCCGCTCGAGGGCGATCTACTCGATACGACTCTCGAAGTGATGGACCTCGTCGTGCTCTACGGCGATCACGCGGCTCTGAACGAAGGAGTCCGGCGCGTGTCCGAACAAGTGTGACGGAATTTCGCCGAGTCGGGTTAAGCGCTCCGATCACTTACGCCTGCATCACTCTATCGCGCGCAACCCGACCGAAACCTAAATCATTCGCGGACACGCGGCTCCTCGCCGGACCCGGGTTTCTCCTTCTTGCGAAAGAAGATCGCACCAAGCTTTTCGCCGCTTTCCTTGAATCTCTGCAGGTAGTGCCGCGCCCACGCATACTCGGTCGCGAGAATTGCCCATCCAATCGGAATCACGATGAACGCCGGACCGGGCAGCACAATCAAAGCAATGCCGACCAGCAGCACCGTGAAGCCGATGATCGTGCGCACGAGTTTCAGCGCGCGCGGATATTGCTGCAAGCGCGAGCCGTTCTTCTGCTTGGGTTCCTGCGAGACTTCCATACTCGAATATAGCCAATTCCACAACTCGTTTCAATAGTTCCCCCCTTGCCGCAAAAATTGCTCACACCTCCCGCGCCGGATTGCGCTCGCGTCATGATGATTGCCAAGCGAAGCTGCCGGCTGTTGCTCCCTTCAGGCGAGCAGGTGGAAGCCGTGCTGCGCGGAAAGCTGTTTGAGGAGGGGGATGGAGTGAACGTCGGAGATTGGGTTGAAGCATCACTCAATCAAAACCAGTGGACTACGGACAGTGTTCTGCCGCGCGCCAACGCATTCTTGAGGCAGGGACTGCGCAAAGAGAAGCAAGTGATGTTTGTCAATGTGGATCGCGTGGTCATTGTTGCATCGCTTGCCCAGCCGAAGACCAAAACCGCTTCGATTGATCGCTTTCTGGTCGCCGCGATGTTCGGCAGCATTCCGCCGCTGCTCATTCTTACCAAAACGGATTTGGATTCGGAAAACGAGAGACTCAATGAAATTCTCAGTCTCTGCGAAGGTCTGTCGCTAAAGATTCTGCCTGTGTCGAACTTCTCCGGCGAAGGCGTCGAGGAGTTGCGCGAAGTCCTTTCAACGGGAGTCTCTGCCATCATCGGCAATTCGGGAGTCGGCAAGAGTTCACTTCTGAATTCTCTGATGCCTGAATTGGAGCTGCGCGTGCGCGAAGTCAGCGCGTGGTCGGGAAAGGGCACACACACCACAACGGCCGCGCTGTACATTCCCCTTTTCAATCATGCGGCGGTGATTGACACACCCGGCATGAAGAGCTTTGTGCCCTATGGCATCACGAAGCAAAATCTCATTTCACTCTTTCCCGAGATCGCCGAGTTTGCAGCGGATTGCCGCTTCAGAAATTGTCGCCACATTGCCGAACCCGATTGCGCCGTGCTCGATGCACTTGACGAAGGAAAGATCGCGCAATCGAGATTCAAATCCTACCGGAGACTCCTCGACGAAGTCGAAGAAGAATACTGAAGAAGTGCCTGAAGCCGGATGTCAAAAGGGCGGCACGCGTGCCGCCCTTCGTCCAACTGTGTAGCGGCTGCCCCTGCATGTCCTCGTAAGGATGGCTGCCGATAACTCCGCGCGCGGGGTGTCAGTGTTTCCCGTTCGGATTTCCGCGATGAAGCAGGAACTCGATTAAGTCAATCTTGGTGATAATGTCGCTCGGAATTTCGTTTCTGAGAACCATCACCGCTTCGTTCTGCTGGCTTGTAAAGATGTGTGAGACCGTATCGAGAGACGCTTCCTCCTCGACAAATGGAAAATCGCTCTGAATGATCGGCTCAATCTGCGAATGCGCCGTGCCGATTCCCGACAGCATGAACTTCAGAAGATCCGTCTCGTGAATCAATCCCAGAACGCGATCGTTCTCCACAACCGGCATCTGCGAAATCCCGTTCTCCTTCATGCGCAGAATCACGTCGCCGACCTTCTCCGCGCGTTTCGCGGCAATCAGTTTGTGCGGCGCGCGCGAATGCAGAAGTTCCTTGACGCTGCCAAGATGTGAACTCTCTTCAAGCAGCGCGTTGTCGCGCATCCATTCATCGCTGAACATCTTTGACAGGTAGCGGCTCCCTGAATCCGGCAGCATCACCACCACCACACTCCCCTTCGGAACGCGACGCGCAACTTCCGCAGCTCCAAACACCGCAGTTCCCGACGAACCTCCCGCGTAGATTCCTTCTTCTCGCGCAAGACGACGACCCATCATGAACGAATCCTTATCCGCAACCTGAATCATGTCGTCCACCAGCGAAAAATCTATGTTGCCGACTAACTGATCCTGCCCGATGCCTTCAACCTTGTAAGCATACATCTCGCCGAAGTCGCCGGTCTTCCAGTAGTTCGTCAGCATCGAACCGTACGTATCAATCCCCACACACTTAACCTTCGGATTTTGTTCCTTCAGATATTTCGCGATTCCCGAAAACGTGCCGCCTGTTCCCAAGCCCGCCACAAAATAGTCAATCTTCCCTTCCGTCTGTTCCCAGAGTTCCGGCCCCGTAATTTTGTAGTGCGCTTCCGAGTTAATCGGATTGTGGTATTGATTGACGTAGTAGCTTCCGGGAGTTTCTTTGTGAATGCGCTTCGCGGTTTCGTAGTAGCTCAAGGGAGAATCCGCTTCCACATTCGCCGGACAGACAACGACTTTCGCCCCGTAAACTTTCAGTCCGTCCACCTTCTCCTTGCTCATCTTGTCCGAGATCGTGAACACACAGCGATATCCTTTCACCGCCGCAACCAATCCCATCGCTGCGCCTGTGTTGCCGCTCGTGTTCTCGACAATCGTACCGCCGGGTTTCAATTCGCCCGAAGCCGCCGCTTTGTCGAGCATATAACTCGCCATGCGATCTTTCACCGATCCTGAAGGATTCAAGTATTCGCACTTCGCCCAGATTTCTCCGGGCAAATCCCTGCCGATCTTGGACAACCTCACCAGCGGCGTATTCCCCACCGCGTCAGTAATCCTATCTAAACGATTGTGTGTCTTTGATGAATGCATGTGTCACTAATAATTTTGATATGAAATTTCTATGAAGTCAACTTAGATGCAAACCGCGCGGCAGAATTCTCGCCAAACTCAAGAAACAAGTACGGCTCGATCAACTCCAGCTCCATCAGGATGAATTCGCTGTCGCGCACGATCCCGTCCACGCGCGCATACAGCGGCCGTTTGACAAACGGTATCTGTTCGAGTATCCACTTCGCTTGCGTCATGAGCTTCTCGGAAATCTGTACAGCTTCTTGCTGTCCACCGTAGCGCGGCTGTACACGGAAATCACCTTGCGCCGGTGTCTTCAAAACCGCGTGCGAAAATTCATTGCGAAAAAAGATCAAGGAATACTCCCCCGGCGATTCAATCTCCGGCATATATTCCTGTAGCATCAGGTCCTTTTCGCGTGCCACTTGTTCAAGCGCCGCGACCACTTCCTCAATTGTCTCCGGCGAAACGCGATACGTGTTGTACGCGCCTGCGGAAACCGTCGGCTTGATTATCTGCGTGCCAATCCCATTCTCTTTCAAGAAGGAATGAAGATCGCCGCCGCGCGGAAACCAGACTGTTTGAGGGATTTTCACGTCCCGCATTTCCAATTCGCGTAAGTAATGCTTATCGGAATTCCAGCGTATGATGTCGGGTGAATTGTGAAGCGTAATCCCCGCGCGTTCCACCTCGTCAATCCACTTCAGAAACTCCGGCAAGCGCGAACTGTAGTCCCACGTGCAGCGAATGATAATTTCCGAGCAATCGCGCCACGTATTCGCGTCATCCCACACCACGATCTTCGCCGCAACCCCGCGCCGAACCAATTCCTCAAAGAGCAATTTCTCACCGCCGGTGAGTTCGGGAAGTTCGCGCCACGTCGCCAGCCCGATCACGCGCGCAATGCTCCCGGTCTGTCCGTGATGATTCCGCACACACCCAATCCGATCAACCGCTTCGCTTCAACGGGATCGTTAACCGTCCACGTGAAGAGCGGGAGAGCTTCGCGCTTGAAGAACTCCGCAAGCGCACCGTCAATTAGCTCATGGTAAAACGCAATTCCCGAAGCATCACACGCACGCGCAACCTGAAGCGTCTGCTCGAGATGGCCGTTCTCACCCACAATCAGGATCGCCGGAATGTCGGATGCGAGCGCGCGAATTCTCTTCACCACATCGGGAAGAAAGCTCGAAAACAAGAACGTCTCCTGCGGCATTATGTCGCGCGCAATCTCTAAACACGTTTCTTCCAATCCCGTGTGCTTCAATTCAATGTTGACAAATCCCTTGCCCGACAGCACGCGCAACACTTCATCCACTTCGTGTACATGCACGTTACTTCGTTGAGCAGCATCCTTCAAGTCCTTGAGTGTGAGTGAAGCCAGAACCTCCCCTGAGGGGAGTTCGTCGTCGTGAAACACCACCGGAACTCCGTCGCGCGTGGGCTGCACGTCTAACTCCACTCCATCCGCGCCCTCTTCAAGCGCGAGCAGGAAAGACTCGACCGTATTCTCGCGAGCATGATGCGGTGAACCGCGATGCCCAAGTATCACGGGACAACCGGAGATGATTTGACGAAAACGTTCTGTCACGCGATTCTGCTCATGGCAAGCTTAATTCTATCAAGTGACTGCGTGAGCGCAAGGCGAATGTAACCGCGGCCTTCAGCGCCGAACCCGCGACCGGGCGTCACCACGACGTCGTGATCAAGACACTTCTGCACGAAACTCATTTCATCGTCCCCCACGCGCGCCCATACATAAAACGTCGCGGGACTCTCCACCACGTCCAGCCCCAAATCCTTCAGCGCGTGTTCGGTGTAAACGCGGCGCTCCCCGTAGATTTTGCGAATCGCGATCACATCCTTCGGCGGCTCCTGACCTTTGTAGCCCGCAAGCCCGTCCGCCATCTCGCGCTGGATCATCACTGGCGCGCCGGAATCAATCTGCGATTTCGCTTTTACCAATGCCGAAATGTAGTCCGCGCGTCCGACACAATATCCGATGCGAAACCCGGTCGCGTTGAACACTTTCGACAGCGAGTGCATCTCCACCGCGTTCTGCGTGTATTGCAAAAACGAGGGCGCGACGTAATCGTCAAACGTCATTTCGCTATAAGCGTGGTCGTGACAGACAATCGTTTCAGGATGTGTGTCGGCAAAATCCGCGAGCTGATTCCAAAAAAACTCCGTGGCAATTGCGCCGGTCGGATTGTTCGGATAGTTGACAAACAACATGCGTGCGCCAACCGCGAGATTCAAATCGGGAAGAAATCCGTTCTCCTTATGGAGCGGCAGCGTGCAAACTTCCGCATCACACAACGTCGTCACGCCCTGTGCGTAAACCGGATAAGCAGGCGAGGGACAGGCAACCACGTCACCAGGATTCACAAACGCGCGGCCCAAAGATGACAGACCTTCTTTCCCTCCCAGCACAACACAAATCTGCGTATCGGGATCGAGTTCGACTGAGAATCTTCCTTTGAAATATTTCGCAATCACCTTGCGCACGCCCGCGTCGCCGCGCGACGACGAATAGAAATGTGCATCGGGATCGGCCGCGTGAAGCTGCAAACTCTTGGTGAAGGAATCGGGCGGCGGCAAATCGGGATCGCCGATTCCTAAATTGATCACGTCCCGTCCCGCCGCCGTCTTGCGAGCAATCTCCTGCTCCAGAGCGGCGAACAAATATTCAGGAAGTCGTGTTAAACGTGTTGCGGGTGAAGACACAGTTTTATTCAAATGGTGTTTTCTATTCGCTGATAGTGCACGAGAGTTGTCATCGCAGAAGAATGCATCTCTTAACAACTGTCTCCTGGGGTGTTGTCAAGTAGAGATAGTAGCTGCCAGAAGGCAATTCTGTGCCGTCAAACCGAGCAACATAGTTGGGCGGAAGCGCTGTCTGCTCGACGATCTGCCTAACCAAGCGACCGTTGATATCGTAAACCTGCAGTCGGATCGGCTCCGGTTCTGAAAGCTCAACAAATAGTGTCGTAACGCTGTTAAATGGATTCGGAAAAACCCGTAGTTGCGTTGACCTCGGCAGAGGATAACTTGGCTCTCCAGCCGGCAGGACGTTGTCTGGATTGACTCGAAGAAGCCACATATCTTTGTCACCAGCACCAAATGATGTTGTGTACCCAGCCAGCAAATAGGTTCCGTCTGACAATCGTTCAATTGCTGTGCCTACTTCGATTTGTTCGCCTCCATAGGTGTGTTCCCACACGACGGAGCCAGCTGCATCGATCTTCGCTAAGTATAGGTCTGCAGTCTGGTCCTCCAACTGTGTGTATCCTGTCACAATGAAGCTGCCGTCGGGAGTCTGGATGAGATCAAAGAGATTGTCGTCAAACAGACCACCGAGCACGGTTGCTCCGATGTAGTCGCCGGTGTTGCTCCAGTGATGCAACATCGAGTTGTAATTACCGTCATCGAGGAATGCGCCTACGCACCAGAAGCTCGTGTCACTTGATTGCCTGCCTGCACTGTAGTAGTGGCAGCAACCGCCTCCCCATGTTCGAGACCAAAGGGCGTTGCCAAGAGAGTCCGTTTTGACGATAAATCCCTGTTCAAGATTTGGACTCAACCAATCAGATGCATATCCCGCGCAGAAGAAGCCGCCGTCTATCGTTCGCACGACAGAGCCAAATCCGGAATCATCGAGTGAGCCGCCGCGGTGATACGCTCTTGTCCAAACCACCCCTCCATTAGCATTGAATCTGATCAAGAAGGCATCCGGTGCGTCCCAGCCCGCAATGTCAACGCTGTTAGTTGTTCCAGCAATCACAAAACCATGTTGGTTGTTTACAGTCGCTTCAATTATGTCGTAGGCAATGTCGTCCGCATAAAGTTCACCATAGTCGTGGTACCACATGAATGTTCCATTACTTTGGTACTTATGTACTTGCGCCGACCAGTACATGTCGCCGCCGTGTCCAGCTATTCCTTGTCCTGCAACGAAGATTGAACCATCGACAGATTCGGCAACTCCAAACGCAGTTTCGGGTTGCCAATACAAACCAGGGTTCGTTGTCCAAATCGTATCTCCGACGATGTTGGTTCGCACAAGATACATGTTCTGTCGATACGTACGCGTCATGCCAGCAACTAGATAATCACCGTTGCTTGCGATCGCGACATCGTTTGCAACCTCTTCCTGCTCACCCCCATAAGTACGTGACCACAGAATATTATAGTTGTGTTCTGCAAAGAGACATCTGTGGACCACAACCACCATACAGAATACAATAATGTCCCGCATAACTGCACCTCGCCCGTCGGGCATCTACTACTTTCTTGGGTGTCAACACGGTGTCTTCCCTTCGAACACCTTTTCCGCAATGCTTCTCTGGCGAATCTCGTTGAAGTCTTTCGCGACGGTGATTTGCAGCGTACCGCCGGGTTGATGAACGGAAATCGGTGTGTCGAAATCGAAATGGCCGACCGCGCAGCCCGCGCAAGCCGTGGCGACCGAACCGGAACCGCAGGCAAGTGTGATTCCCGCGCCGCGCTCCCACACCACCAGTTTACACGCGTTGCGCGCAAGCACATTCACAAATTCGATATTCGCGCCGTGAGGAAATGCCGCATTCTTTTCAAGCGACGGCCCGTATTTTTCAGCAAAGGGAATATCGCGCTCTTCGCCGAAAATCACGCCGTGCGGATTGCCCACATTCGCAGACAAGACATTGAATTCTAAATCGAGACTCGTGAGCTTCAACTCTTTCGGCGCGCCCGTCTTCGAAAAATCCGGCACGGGCATGGTGGTTTCAATCACATTCTCCTCCACGATCTTCGCGCGTATCACGCCGCCACCCGTCTCAATTGTGATCTCCTTCGACACTTCAAACCCGACGTCGCGAAGATAGAGCACAAAACAGCGCAACCCATTTCCCGAAATCTCAGCTTTCGACCCGTCCGCATTCCAAAGCAGCATCCGATGATTCGCCGACGCGGAGTCCGATCTGAGCAGAATCCCGTCGGCCCCGATTCCCGTCTGTCTGTGGCAGAGTCGCCGGACGAACTCAGGCGTCAGTCTGTCCTCAAAGCCCTCTCCCCGCTCCCTTAGCAGAATGAAATCGTTCCCCAGCCCGTGATATTTGGCAAACTCAAACATAGCTTAGCATCTTGTTTCTGAGTAAGATAAACCAATATAAGTGGATTTCTCACGGGAGGCAATTGCCCTTGCACCGTTTCCTCAAGCTCCGTATATTCCCAATAGTTCAAACTTGAATCATTCCACAAGCCCGCGAGGACCACATGAGAAGCCTTGTCGCCACCTTGATTTGCATCACCATCGGGGGCATCCTACCGGCCCAAGCCCGCCCGCAATACAGCGCGATTTTCGGCCAGAGCTGCTTCCTCTGCCATGTCAACCCCACCGGCAACGGGATGCGCGAACTCTACGGCAGCCAGTTTTTCGCGCCGCAATACCTGCCGGTCAAATCCCTGAGCTACGACGCCATTAACAAGATCAAGCCCAAACTCTCCGAGAATGTCACCATCGGAGCGGATTTGCGCACCATATTCCTCGCAACGAACACCCAGAGTGACTCGACTTCCACAGGACTCTCTGCGCCACTTTCGCACAACACCGGCACAATCTCCCAAATGGAAGGCAACCTCTATTTGGAACTCCGCCCCTCCGAGCAGTTCATGATCTATTATTCGCAGGGAGTAGCCGACGCGTCGGGCCGGTTTGAAGCCTACGGACTGGCCAATTTGAAGGGATGGAAGGGATGGATCAAGGCGGGACAATTTCAGGAGAACTACGGTTATCGCTTTGCCGATCATACGGCCTACACGCGCACGGGCTTGTGGGGCGGAATTGACTCCAATCAGGGACTTTACGACGGATCAGCCTTCTCTTCTCCGACCCCTCCACACTATGGAGTCGGCGCCGAAGCCGGGACTCGCCTGGGGAATGCCGATTTCAGCGTTTCGCACACGGGTGCGCAATCCAATATTCCCATGGATCGCGACACGCAGAAGCGCTGGATTGCGCGCGTCTTTGCACAGCGCAAGCTGCCCTTTGCCGAGTCGTTCGTGATTTCCGCCGGCGGGTCGTGGCTCCACGCTTCCCACAAAGCTGTTGATCCCGAACTCGGATTCCCCTCAGCGCGTCAGACGATTCAGGCGTGGGGCGGATTCGGTGGAATCTCCTTCACGGGTATACCCAATCGCATGGGCACGAGTGACGGCGCATCGAACTTCGGATGGCTCGCCACCTCGCTGCTCTTTGAATATGACCGCAAAGCATGGACGACGCCCGCTGCATGGACGGGATTCGGCGCACCGGGATTCGACATCACCAGCGCTTATTCGACCACGCAGCTTGATGTGATGGTCTATCAGGGTGTTTGGCTGCAAGCAGCGTACGACTGGATGGATAATGCGGAAACCAGCTCCATCGGCGGCGAGGCCGAGCGCACCACCGTCGGATTGTCGGTTTATGCCCTTCCGTGGGTCGAAATCTCGCCCAGATACAGGCTTTACTCGTCCGCAGGGGCCCCCGGTTCCGGAATCGGCCAATCCCGCAACAAACAACAGCTTGAAGGGCAAATTCACGTCTTCTTCTAAGTCATTTAATTGTTAATAGATATGGCCGCTGAATCAAACCGGTGGCCATTTTCTTTTTCTGCGTGCGCCCAGAGTCTTGACAGTTCCGCCTCAAAATATTACTCTATTTGTCATATTTGCTAACAATGATGTGCAAGATTTGAGGTGATTCATGGGAAAGCTGCTACTTGTCTGCTCTTTGATGTTTACGTTTTCGGCCTCCGCCACTATTCACATTGTAACCCTGAGCGGCCTGACGTTCAGCCCGGCGAATGTTACGATTCAACAGGGTGACACCGTTCGCTGGGTGAAAACAGCCGGATTTCACAATGTGCGCGAATCGGGCGGCACTCCGGACACCGTCTTCTACAGCGGCGCGCCAACCAGCGGAGCATTCACCTACAACAAGCCCTTCAATGCTCCTCTGGTCGGGACCTACAACTATCAATGCGATGCACACTTCAGCCTCGGAATGGTGGGAACCGTTACCGTCCAGGCGCCGCCCTGTGATCCTGCGGATTCTCTCGTGGCAATCCGCGAAAGCGAGACCTCGCTCAGACTCTATTGGCGCGCGCCTCAAGCAGGAAATTACAGCATCTACTCCACCGATGATCCGGCGCTTGCGACAACTCCTCCCGGTGCAGGATGGACTCTGGAAACCACCGTCAACGCCGCCGTTCCCGGCCAAACGACGACGGTAGTCGCCGCGCTCGTCGAGAAGCGCTTCTTCGTTGTTCTGCACGACTGTCCCTGAGCAACTCACTCCCAAAATGAAAAGGCCGCTCGATTGGGCGGTCTCTTCATTTGTTGCCATGCGGGCGGGTCGGGGACCCACCCCTACTCATCGCGCAGCTTCTTAAGCAGCGCAATGCTCGACGGAGTGTCCTCATCGGGCAATTCCGTCGTTCCCGGTAGCCCGTCGAATCGAGGATCGCGTGCAAGCATTCGAAATCCCTCCAGACCGATGAAGCCCTTGCCTATCGCCGCGTGACGGTCACGATGCTGTCCCAAGTCGAACTTGCTATCGTTCAGATGAAGAGCGCGCAAATACTCTAACCCGATCTCCGCATCAAACTTCTTCCAAGTCTCTTCGTAGGCGTCGCGCGTTCTGAAATCATAACCCGCAGCAAAGATATGACAAGTGTCTACGCACACACCCATCCTCTCGTCATTCTTGCACTCTGAAATCAAGTAATCGAGATGTGAAAACTCCGCACCCAAGTCTCCCCCTTGCCCCGCCGTCGTCTCCAACAGAATTCCCACACCCAAACCTTCCGTTCGTGCAAGCACTTCTTTGAGAGAATTCGCGCAATTCTTCAGGCCGTTCTCAACTCCCGATCCCTTATGCGAACCCGGATGCGTATTCACCCACGGAATGCCCAACAGATCCGCGCGCTCCAACTCGTGAACAAATCCATCCACCGACTTCCTCCGCAAGACCTCATCCGGTGAACTCAAATTGATCAAATAGCTATCATGCACCAGGACCGGAGGCTGCCCCGCTTTCTCCCATGCCTCAAACCACTTCTCCACGTCCTCAGGTGCAATCGGTTTGGCCTTCCACTGAAGCTGGCTCTTCGTGAAGACCTGAATGCACTCGCAGCCAAACTCCGTGCCCCGTTCAAAGGCTTTGTAGAGTCCGCCTGCCGTCGAAGTATGCGCGCCGAATAACATCAATCCTCTTCTCTATATTTGTCCCCCTGCTTTGCGGGGGGACTACAGGGGGGTGTCTTTCTCCTACCCAAGATACGAAAGCACGGCGAAATACTCCAGAGTGATCCTACTGGCCTGCGGCCCCTCAGGATGACATGTCGAGGGGAAACAAACAGGGGCGGACCTTGCGATCCGCCCCTGCGATTATCAGAGAGATCCTTCAGCCGCAAGAGGCTTCAGGATGACCTCTTCGAGGTCACTTCATCAAGACCATCTTCTTCTGAGCCGAGAAGCCATTCGCTTCCATCTTGTACAGATAGAGGCCCGACGGCAGATTCGTCGCATCGAAGTTCACGATGTGGCGGCCGGCATTCATATTGCCGTTCACCAACTCCGCAACCTTCTGACCAATCACGTTGTAGATCGAAACATTCACGTGGCCGGCTTCAACCATGTCGAACGCAATGTTCGTCTCGGGGTTGAAGGGGTTCGGGAAGTTCTGAAGCAGAGCGTACTCGGTCACAACTGCGCCGTTCGCATTCGGGCTGGCATTCACCGAGCCCAGTTCGCCGCGCGTTCCGTCCAGTGCAACACCCACCAGCGTGTACGTGTAGGCAACACCGTTCGTCACGTCGTTGTCCACAAAGCTGTAGTTGTGGGTCGTTCCACTGTTCGTGCAAGAAACTTCCGCAACCTTGTTCGCGCCGCGAAGAACTTCGAAGTGCGACATGTTGCTCTCGGAAGCCGTGCTCCAATTCAACGTAATCATGTTGTCGCCCGCAACCGCATCAAAGCTGCCGAACTCGACAGGCAGGATGTAATCATACGTGAACGTCAAGCAAGCCCAGTTGATCGTACCGGCAATACCGCCTTCGTCGTCGCAGGCGACAAGGTGCCAGGTGCCAAGCGCGTTCTCGCCATCAAATCCGGCAAGCGGGAACTCGGGAACATAGCTGCCGTTGAACGGAGCCACGCCCAATGTCACCGATCCACCGGCGGATTCATCATCCAGAATCGTGCAGTGGTAGTTGTCGCCGCTGCTGCCGTTATCGGTAGAAAGCTCGACTTGGGTTCCGAGCGGGGAGACCAAGAAGATATCCACATCTGAATCCCACGCATGCGTGATGTCGAAGCAGACGTTTACGTCGGTAATATGATATTCGATGGGAACATAGATCAACAATTCGTCCGGCGTGGTCGTACAGCTCAAGTCCACAATCGCAACAGGGCCGAGCGCGCAATGCGTGTTCGCGTCAGCCGAGCAGCTGCAGTAGCAGTCAATCACGCAGGGGGTCGAGCAATCGCCGCCTTCAGTGTAGACACCGCCCAGTGTTGCACAATAGTCCGGAGTCACAGGAGCCACGCAATTCGGATGGCAAACATCTCCGCCAACCGCGTAGCAGCACTGGCCTTCGGCGCAGGGTGCCGATTCGCACGTCGCCGTCGCCGTGAAAACACCACCGAGAAGCGCGCAATCGTCTGCCGAGACATTTTGACATCCCGAACTACCGTCCGTCTCCGTGTAGCAGCAACGCGCCTGTGCCGCACAAGTGGACGTCACGAGATCATACGCGCCCGAACCTGAGCTGTACGCATCCACAAAAATGTAGTAGGTCACGCCACCGGTCAGAGTTACGCACTCCAGATACGAGGCCGAATTCGTCGGACAGCCGTCATCGTCGCAATACACAAAGTTCGTCGGAGGACATTCTGTCGCGATGTAAAGTTTCGTATCCCAAGTCGCGGTGCACAGGCTGAAGGTCACTGCTTCAGTCGAAGCCGGGGTATAGACATAAACCACGTCCTTACCACCCGTCGCAACAAGGGTACATCCGGTGCCGAAAGCGCCAATACTATAGTTGTCGGTCGCAAACGCGGTCGAGCCGGCGTTCGATCCCGGAACAACCAGCGGCAGAGCGCCCGCGCACTGGTCATTGACCGGCGGCGGAACAGGCTCAGTTGCGTAGTAGTACAACGTGAACGTATTGGCCGCTGTGCCCGTGCAACCAGAGGCGCCATCGCCATACTTCTTTATCTCCACGTAGAAGGTGCCTGTGGCCGTGGCCACCCAAGAATAGTTCTGGGGACTGTAACTCGGGGCTGAGCAGGAACCATCCACGTAGGCCACTTGTGCACACGCAGAGTTCTTGATACGGATATCTGGGTCGAAACCGGAGTTCGTTCCCGTGCCCGGAGCGGTCGGACACAAATCCCAATAGTACACGCCACCGAGCACTGCATTGAAACTGGCAACCCATTTGCCATCTGTTCCAAGGTTGCTGGTCACGAAGTAACCATACACTGTGCTGCCGATAGTCCCTAAGTCCAAATGGGCGGGGGCGCAGTCAGCACAGGCGAGATCAAGGGACGATCCATCACGAGTCAAAGTCGGCTCATAGAAGTTCCTGAGCATCTCGACTTCGGCACGAATCTCGGTCTGATCCTCGCCCGTCATCTGCATTCTCTCAACTTCAGCCACCAGCTGCTCGATGCGGGCAGCGATGTCATACTGTGATGCGGTCTTCGGATTGAAGACCTTGTAATCCTGGCCAGCAAACGCTATCATCGAGAGCGCCGCCAGCATCATACAAACTGTCAGAAGTTTCTTCATCAGACTTCCTTTCGTTATTACGTACTCGTATTTTGGTCGTACTTTTCTATGTCTCACGCATAGGAAATATATTGACTATAGTTGCAGAACGCAACGCTTTGAGGCCATTTTGATAACTTTTTGCTCATCCAAACCTCGAAATCCTTCGTTCTTAAATTTTTTATTATTAATCAGTTAGAGCATGACGGGTCACCAATAATTGTGGCTTGCACGGATTCGGAGGCGCGACCGTTAGAGGCACGAAACCTGCAAGAGAGAGGCGAACAGCAAACAGGGGCGGACCTTGCGATCCGCCCCTGCCGATTCCTACTCACCTCCCCCCTTCTCCATTCACGGTGAAAGGGGGTGGGGATTGGGGTTTATCTCATGAGAACCATTTTCTTCTGCGCCGAGAAGCCGTTCGCTTCCATCTTGTACAGATAGAGGCCCGACGGCAAACTACCTGCGTCAAACGTAACACTGTGATGTCCGGCCGACATATTGCCGTCCACAATCTTCGCAACCAGCTGCCCGACAACATTGTACACCGCAACATGCACACGTCCCGCCTCAACCAAATCAAACGCAATGCTCGTCTCAGGATTGAACGGATTCGGGAAATTCTGATACAATGCGTACTCCGTCACAACTTCCGCACCCGTCCGAAGCGCGGCCTCCGTGCGAGCCAACTCCGTGCGTCCGCCCTCTTGATCCACAACCAAGAGTCGGTAGTCATACGTGACGCCTGCCGTCACTCCGTTATCCACAAAGCTGTATGCACGTGAACTTGCCGTGTTGGTGCAAGATGTCTCGTTCACGAGTGCGCCGTCGCGTGTGATCTCAAAGTGCGACATATTACTCTCCGAGGCCGTGCTCCAATTCAGAGTAATCACATTGCCCGCCGCCACCGCGTCAAAACTCGTCAATTCCACGGGCAGGATATAGTCGTACTCAAAATGCAAACACACACCGTACAAATTCCCGCCCCCGTCCGGACCTGTGGCCGTCATGCACAGCAGCCACTCACCCTGCGCGTTTTCCCCGTCCACAGTAGAGAGAGCCTGCTCGGGCTGCCAACCTCCGAAGAACGGAGCCCAGCCAACCGTGACATTCATCGAAGCTTCATCGTCAAACCGAGTCTTCAGGTAGTTGGCTCCCGTGTCTCCGTTATTGCTCGATAGATCCACCAGCGTTCCACTCGGCGACTCTAAGGTGATAGCCAGTTGACCATCTCTCCAGCAGTTGATATCCACGTTCACGTTCAAATCCGTGATGTGATAGGGCAAGGGCACATCTATCGGAGCGCAAACTGTAGGCGTGTAAGAGTCGAAATAGTAGATGTCATTCTCCCGTCCCACGACAAATCCATAGGAGTGCTGGGCAGGATCGCAATCGCACGATCCATAGTAGTCGGCCGGACACCAGTAAGCAGCGTCGCCGTCCGTACAGCTGCCATAATCCCACCAACCCTGCAAGACATCGTTGCAGTAAAACTCAAAGACCGCATCCTGGCAGGCAAGATGGCAGAAGGATTCGCCGGGCAAGACATAGCAACAGCGTCCAAGCGGCGGGCAATCATCCATGGACCAGCAGCTCGAGTCAGGATTCCACTGCCCTTGCAGCGCTTCGCATTCCAACTGAGTCAAATCACCGCAAGTCGGAGCCATCGCGCCATTCATGTAACAGCAAAGCCCGACGGGACATCCTGAGGAGCAGCTTTCTCCCATGGTCCAGAGTCCGTTCAAGGCGATGCAATCCACCTGGAGATTATCCACGCAGTCGGCAACGCCATCTAACAGGTAGCAGCAACGGGCTTCCAGATTGCAATTGGCATAGGGGCTGCAAGGCGCACCGTCAATAATATTCAGCGTGTAGTCACCGTAGGCATAATAGTATCCGTCCACCACGATGTAATAGGTGTGTCCAGGCTCGGAGCAGAACGTCACCTTGGATACGCTGCTAAGCGTCGGGCAGTAGGGATACATGTCATCGTTGCCCGCAATACAGATCAGTCCGGTACAATCGCAATAGACTCCCAATTGTGTATCGTAACTGGACTGCGTGCCGCAGGTGTTGATTTCAATCGTGTTTCCCGTGCCTTGAATCGCGAACCACTCATCCGGCGCACTATTCGAAGAGTAGGTTCCGCAAAAAGCCGCCGGATTATTGTTGGCGTTGCCAGCGGTCGAACCATAGTATGTCCCGGCGCCCGGCAAGGCAACTGCACTCGCGCAATCCTCGCCGCCCTGAACCGTGATGGGACAGCTAGTCGCTCCGCACAGCTCCGTGGAGTACCACGTTCCCCCAACTGACGCGCAATCCGTTTCGGTCAAATCGTCACACGAATAGCCGCTATTGTAACAACACTTCTGCGGTGTGAGCACAGGACCGTTCAAGTTGAAGTAATAAGTGTTCGCGTTGCCGGGATTGTTGTAGTTACCGCATTCGAAATAGACCACCTGCCCCATTCCAAGTGTGAACGTCTTGCGAGGGTCCATCCCGCCGCATTCGTCGTCGGCGGTCTGCGCCGCTCCTCCGCAGCAGGTTCCCGCAGTCCATATCTTCAGAAAGCTATCATCATCGGAACCGCACATATCAGCCGTGTAGCTGCCCGGAATCGTGCAGGTGAACACGTAAAATACGTCGCGATACGGCAAACCGCTGCAATCATCCGTGCTGCCTTTTGTCCCCGAATCCGAGAACGGATAGGACGGTATGACGGACGCCGCAGAACAGCTCTCCCCGCCTTGATCCAACGGATTTAGGTCTTCTCGAAAACCTGCGGGAAGCAGTCTCGCAGATAGCTCCTCATATCTGATCTGCCAAGCCTTGTCAGGCTCGCGACCTTCCTGCTTGGCAGCCAAAATCTGCTGCTCCAGCACCGTGACTGCCATCTTGAGTTCACTTCGGTCAGATGGCTCGTGGTTCAGTACGTCAATTGCCGCCGTCATTTCGCCGGCAATGGCTGTTGCGCCGAGCAACATCAGACTCCAATATCTCAGCAATTTCTGCATGTCCGTTCCCCATTTACTGGATTTAATAGTCGGTTATTAGCCTTAATATATTGAGCAAAATTGCAGATTGCAAGAGATTCGGGGGGTTTGCTGAAATTTGTTGCAGGATGATTCAGTACCAACGCATGCTCTTGCTTGTTGAAATTCAGCGATATACTGAGTACTGGGTCTGTTACATTTACGAATTCAGCGCAGATACCTCGCTGCTCCGCGGACAGACAAAGTGGCCGGAAGATTGCCCCTAAGTTCACAATCCGCCTTGACTTTCATAGCATTAATAGTTAGTTTTAGAGGATTGAGGACATCGGCCTAAACGATTGTTATCTCCTTAACCTCGTATTTCCCTAAGTTTACAAGCCGAATTTCCGGGCGAACCTGTTCTCCCCATCTAAGGACAACCCTGTTGCACATGTCTCAGCACTGGTTCCATAAGTCCATTTCCGCGCAATTCTTGCTCATCGCACTCTTCTGCGCGAGCATCGCTGTCGCTCAGCCCGTGAAATACCAGGACTACTTCACCTCGATCGGAACTCAATCCAACAGCGAGGTCATGGTCAAGTCCGGAATCATCGGACAGCCGATCCTCAGTTACTCCGTGGGAAACGGGCAATCCTTCAAGATCGGAAGACATGCGCAACTCGCAAGATGGAACGGCGAAGGCAGCAGCGCGCCACAACCGCCGCAACCTGTCGCCTACGAATTCACGCTCAAGCAGAACTACCCGAATCCCTTCAATCCCACAACCGTCATCCCGTTCTCGGTAGATCAAACTGCCGGCGCATCGTTGACTCTTTACAATCTGCTCGGCCAGCGCGTCCGTGAATTCCACTGGACTACCCTCACACCGGGAAACTACTCCATCACATGGGACGGCCGCGATTTCTCGGGACTCTCGGCTCCTTCGGGACAATACTTCGCGCGCCTCGAACAATCGGGCCGCATGACCGTTCGCAAACTCACGCTCCTCAAGTAAACTTCCAAGACTTACGGGAACATCCATGAAAGTCTTTCTCGCTGTAATTGCAACGATGATCGCGGTAGCCGCTTTTGCGGTCGTACCACCCACCATGACCTATCAGGGCATCTTCATGGATGCCGAAGGCAATGTCATGCCCGACGGAGATTACGTCGTAGGATTCCATATCTTCGGCGGCCCCGGCGGAGGCCCGCCGGACTGGACTGAATACGACACCATTCACGTCGAGAATGGCCTCTTTGAAGTCGTCCTCGGCCAGTCGGTTCCTATGAACCCTGCCTTCATCCGTCCCACCGGCACGTGGCTCGGGCTGACCTACAATCAGCAATTCCTGGAGCCGCGTCAGCCGATGAACACCGTCGCCTACTCCTTTCGCACTTGCTGGGCTGATTCGGCATTCGGCGCGGCGACGTTGGGAATTCATACGCCGGTCACAATTTCGGAATTTCAGGACTCAACACGCTCCCGCTTGGACTCGCTGGAAGAGTGCTGTGACTCCACAAGCGCGAGGCTCGATACTGTCGAAGCATGCCTTGACACCGTGAAGGCCGATATTGATACGCTGCAAGAGCGCGTTACCGAACTCGAAGAAGGCGGCGGCGGCGGAGAACAGACAGGAACCGGAGCGTTCCGTGATTCCGTACTCGTGAATGACGCTACCGGCTATGATGGGCTCTTCATTGAAACAGATCCGTTCACGATGACCGGTGACGGAGTGCTCTACTTCGCGCAAGTCGCAACGCATGATCCCGATGCTGACTATCTGTATGGGCGAGTCAACCTTGTGCGAAGTTCGGATGACGTTGTAGTATCGTCCTCTATAACGATGAAGGTCATCGCCGGCACAGACCTCAATGGTGGCACAGACCTCCATCTGCAGAGCATTGCCCCCAACGCCGGCCCTGATGAATACTATCTCCGCGCTGTCCTTTGGACGGCAAGCGAGGAAGAATTCGTTGACATAACTGTGATTGACTTCGGCGCCATGTGGGTTCCGCAACAGCCTGAGCGGTAAGCTTCTTCACGTTATCTTAAACCCCGCGAACTCTTCGCGGGGTTTTTCATTCTATAGACTTCTTAGACGGGTGACACTCCCATGACGGATACCACTCATTCCCATACCTTCGGTCAGGATGTTCCGCGCGCAGGCGAGCGCCGCACGCTGATGGTCACGCTGATCACGGTTTCGATGATGTTCATCGAGATTATTGCCGGACTCTACTACGGCTCGATGGCTCTGCTTGCCGACGGGCTGCATATGGGCTCGCACACCGTCGCGCTGTTCCTGAGTTTTGCGGCCTACGTGCTCGCGCGACGATACGCAGCCGACCGCCGCTTCAGCTTCGGAACAGGCAAGATCAACACGCTCGCCGCTTTCGCCAGCGCGCTCTTACTTGCTGTGTTTGCTCTCTTGATGGTCTATGGAAGTGTCATGCGTTTCATTCATCCCGTCGCTATTCAATTCAATCAGGCCATTTTTGTCGCGGTAATCGGCTTGATTGTCAACGGAGCAAGCGTCTTCATTCTCGGTGTGCGTGAGCATGATCACGATCATCATCATACGCTCGAAGACAGCCATCCGCATCATCACCACCATCATGATCATCATCACGAAGATCATAATCTGCGCGCAGCCTACTTTCACGTCTTGGCCGATGCGTTGACTTCGATTCTCGCAATCGCTGCTCTGCTCTTTGCAAAATTCGGCGGATGGATCTGGATGGACCCGATGATGGGAATCGTCGGCGCAATCTTAGTCGGCAGATGGTCCGTCGGACTCCTGCTCGATTCAGGGCAAGTGCTGCTCGATCGTCAAGCTCCTGAATCCACCATGCGCGCGGTTCACGACTGTATCGAGCGTGAACCCGGCAACAGCGTCACTGATCTCCACGTCTGGTCCATCGCACCCGGCCTGTACGCCTGCGAACTTACCATCCTCTCCGACTCTCCTTCCCCTCCCTCTCACTACAAATCTCTCATCCCCGAAACCCTCAACATCGTCCACGTCAACGTCGAAGTGCATAAGCACAATCTGACGTAGCGCCCCTACCATTAGTTCGCCTGCCGCGCCAGCGCATTGGGTCCAGCGTCCACGCTGGTTGAAATGGCCCTGAAATTGCAACCACTTTGGTTGATAGTTGGGGCAATTCAACGAACCCGGCAGGAAAAATGCAAGCAACACTCTTAGTTGTGGATGATGATCGCGATATTCGCGAGATCATTCGTCAGGTCGCGGAGATCAAGGACTACGAAGTCATTGATGCGGAAGATGCTACCGTCGGCCTCGAGAAAATGCGCACGCTCGCGCCGGACCTTTCGATCATTGACGTCGGGCTGCCGGGCGGAATTGACGGCGTTGAACTCCTGCAACAGATTCACGAAATCGCACCGCAGCATCCGGTCCTGATTATCAGCGGGCAAGCCTCGCCGGAGAAGGCGGTTGAAGCTCTGAAACATGGGGCTTTCGACTACATGGGCAAGCCCTTGAATCTTGAGAAGCTCATGCTGCTGGTAGATCGCGCGCTGCAGGGAGTCGCCAAAGAGCGCGAAATCGAACGCGCGACCGATCAGCGCAAAGCGCTCTACGGATTTGACAGACTGGTCGGCTCCTGTCCGAAGATGGAGCAGATCAAGGTGACGGGTCAGAAGATCGCTGCGGTGCCGTATGCTACTGTGCTTCTAACCGGTGAATCGGGAACGGGCAAAGAGTTGATCGCGCACGCGGTTCATCTTGCTTCACCCAATTCCGACAAGCCTTTTGTCGAAGTGAATTGCGCCGCGATGCCGGAGAATCTGCTTGAAGCTGAGTTGTTTGGCTATGAGAAGGGTGCATTCACCGATGCGAAGCAGCGCAAACGCGGTTTGTTTGAGATGGCGTCGGGCGGCACGTTCTTCTTGGACGAAATCGGTGAGATGCCGCTCAATCTTCAAGTGAAGCTGTTGAAGGTGATTGAAGAGCGCACGTTCCGTCGTGTCGGCGGAACTCAGCCTTTGCAGGTGAAGTTCCGCTTGATTGCCGCGACCAATGCGAATCTTCCCGACCTGATTGATCAGGGCCGCTTCCGTCGAGATCTCTACTATCGTCTTGCGGTGTTCTCGATTCACATTCCGCCGTTGCGTGAACGCGCGCGCGACATCATCGAAATCGCGCAGCATTTCATTGACAAGTTCAACCGTGAATTCGGCAAGAACATCAAGGGCATCGCGCCCGATGCACAGCATCTTCTGACTTCTTACAACTGGCCTGGGAATATTCGCGAATTGCGCAATGCCGTCGAACGCGCGGTGTTGATTGGATCGGGGCAGTGGATTTCACCTGCGGACTTGGCAATTTTGCCGATGCAGGAGACTCCCACTCCCAGCAAGTTCAGTATGCCTGAGAAGGACGTGGACGACATGCTCAACACGCCGTCGGAACCTGAGGGCTTTCATATCGAGGTTCCGAATCACGGTGTGAACATGGAGGAGGTCGAGAAGCAGTTGATTCGCATCGCGATGCACCACTGTCAGAATAACGCATCCGCCGCCGCGCGCTTTCTTAGAATGACTCGCGAGACGCTGCGTTACAGATTGAAGAAGTACGGCATCCGCGAAGAGATTGAGAGCGTGTAGCACGACCGATCGGGGCTGGGGGATGGGGGATGAAAGGCTTCATGTAGTGCCGCACTGCGTGCGCTCTGAAATCTGAAATTGGGCACGGGCAATTCTGAGGGTAACGGGTAATCCAGATTGGGTTGCCCGTTTTTGTTTGTGCCTCTGATTTGTCCCCCTGCTCTGCGGGGGGACCACAGGGGGGTGTCTGCTCGTGTGCCAATTCCCGACAAATTCCTCCCGGTTTCAAAATATTTGACCAAACGGAAGGGGTTGTTTCTAAAGGGGTGATTTGGGGAATGCTATAGAGTTGTGGGTTCGAGATGGGCACAGCTGCGGAAGTGGTTGTTTATTAGTTGAACGCATGGGCAGGAGAAAAGTTCCCGAGGGGTAAGTGAATTAGATAAGAAGACCTAACTGTTTGGGCTGCAATCACGGTCTTGAAAACCGTTTTTTTTTGCGGATATTGGAGTTACGTGCAATTTCAAGTTATGGTGTGTCACTACAAGAGAAGTGGAAAACCCAATCAATGAAGGGGAACTGTATGAAGCCAGTGCTTGCTACATGTTTGTTCTTTACGCTTTGCACAATCGCGAATGCGGCGGACTCGATCCACATGTACGACGGCAGGATTGTGAACTGCAAAGTCACTTCAATCACTTTGGATCACGTGTTTGCAATTGTGAGCAATGATTCAAGCAGCTTCGAACAGCAGTTCACGAAGACGGAAATCAAGGCAATAGTCTTTGCAGACGGGCATGTTGAGACTTTTGCGCAAGTGCAAACACAGAAGTCCACTGACGAAAAAGTCCTGCAACTCGAGCGGCAGATGCACAAGAGTCAGGTTAACAATTCCAAGGGTTCGGGCATATTGATTGGCATAGGCGTATGTGTCGGAATTGTATTGCTACTTGCGCTTGTCTAATTCTGTTGCTTGCTTGCTTTCCACATCCTGTGCAGGGACGCGCTGCGCAGGACAGCACCTGCACAACAAAGGTACCACGCAAATCGCGCCTCGTCAGGTTTCCTATCTTAGCATGGCAGTCAGTCTCTAATCGCCTGCCCATCTGGGACTGCCCTTTCTCCGAATCGTGTTCTAATCACGCACTTTTCGAACTGCGATCTGCGCCGATACTTGGTGCGCTTTCGGAAACAACAAATAGGATCATTCGATGCAACCCGCTGGCTCGTTTCTGCTATGCGCCAGACAGCACCGGTCGACTCTTGGATGATTCCAAATCAGCCTTTCCAAGTCTGCCGGAGAATTCGAGGAAGAGAGTTTTGATGCGAACAGCTGTAATAATGTCAGTCCCGATTCCCGGTGCGGTCAAATCCATCAGCGGCAAGTGGTCTGACGGAGTGTTTGCGGCATTGGTTGTTGGGATATGCGGGATGAGGTCATTGCAGATGGTGCAATCCAGCGAATACAGCTTGCGACTCGCGGTCGTATTGGGCACAGGACTGATGGTGTACGCTGCAGATATGTCATGGTCTCTGAGGCGCGCCTTCGGCTCAAGGCCATTGCGGCTTGAAAGCCCCTACGAGAGCGGGCTCCACAACGGCGGGAGCGAATTTCAGCAATTCTGATTGTAGCGCTCGACTTGTCGGGCACAGTTCCCCGAACAGGCAGAAAATCTTGGGGGATATTGCCCAGCAAGCTGGGCGCTACGAGATACGCCGGACGGACGGAGGCCGCCGGTGGTAATTCGGGCGGGTCGGGGACCCGCCCCTACGATCCACACCTCTGTCGTCATCCTGAAGCCGTCTGCGGCTGAAGGATCTCTCCGGAGAGATTCTTCCTTCGTCAGAATGACGACTCGTTTGGGTTGGATGACGACGAGGGAGAGTGTCGGGTCGGCGACAAGGTCCTTACAGAGGATGACAGAATTGGAGACGGCCGGAGGCCGCCGGTAGTAATCGGAGACATTGCGGGTGTGGACATCCTTACCAAAGACAGGCTCCACTACGGCGGCCCCCCCTTATTCTCCGCGACCGGGATCCTTACGAGGACAGGGTCGCGGCTAGAAATGGGGGGGAATGCGGATCCAGACCGGAGGGGTCCTTCCTTCGTCAGAATGACGACTCGTTTGGGTTGGATGACGACGAGGGAGAGTGTCGGGTCGGCGAATAGGTCCCTACATGGGATGACAGAATTGGGGACGGCCGGATCCTTCCGAGGACAGGGGCCGCCGGTAGTAATTCGGGCGGGTCGGGGACCCGCCCCTACAACACGGACATTGCGGGTGTGGAGATCCAAAACGGTGGGGAGCTTCCCTTATTCCCGCGACCCGAAGGTTGCGTATAGAAAGCGGGGAGAAGTCAGAATCGGCAGCCACAGGGGACAGCCGCTACTCCTTAACATCAATCTATATGAGAGGCATGGTGACTCACCATGCCTTTCTTGTTGTTTTCAGAAGAGACGAGTTTATTGGACGAATTTGTTTATATGTATTATAATCATATAATTAACCGAGCTTGACATTTTGATAAGTTTTATTAAATTGATATTTAACTAACAAATACTGGCGGAATATGGGAACCAAGTACACCGGAAATGCGTCTGAAGTGCGTGCCCTTGATGCGTACATCAAGCTGATGCGGGCCGCCGAATCTGTCACCACCCGCGTCTCGCGCTCGCTCCAACCCTACGACCTGACCGTCAGCCAGTTCGGGATTTTGGAAACCCTGATGCACTTGGGCCAGCAGCACCAGAATGACCTGGGCGAGAAGCTCTTGAAAAGTTCGGGCAACATCACCCTGGTGGTGGACAATCTGGAAAAGCGCGGGCTGATCGTGCGCGAAAAATGTCTGGAAGACCGCCGCTATGTCTGGGTCAAACTCACCTCGGACGGTGACAAGTTCATCCGTGACCTGTTTCCCAAGATGGTCACGATCATCACCGAATCCATGATTGTGCTCTCGCCTTTCGAGCTTGAGAAGCTCGGCGAATACTCGAAACAGGTCGGGCAGAATGCGCAGAAGCAATGCGCGAAGGCAAGTTGAAACGGTTACCCCCATCCCAGCCTTCCCCCGTGAACGGAGGAAGGAGGAGAGGCGGTGGAAGGAACCGGACACAATGACTTTACATTCTTGACATATCTCTAAACCATGAAAAGGAAGCCACACTCATGAAGAAGTTTCTTCTCATTCTCTCAGTCGTCGCAGTATTTGCCGCGCAAGCATTCGCCGCGGATTGGGAACTCGACAAGGCACATTCGTCCGTCAACTTTGCCGTCAAGCACATGATGGTCTCCACCGTGCGCGGCGGATTCAAGGACTTTGACGGAACTGCGAGCTTTGATCCTGCCGACCTGTCCACTCTCAGCGCGAGCTTCACCGCACAGTCCGGTTCAATCTCCACCGACAACGAGAAGCGCGACGGGCACCTGAAGAGCGCCGACTTCTTTGACACCGAAAAATATCCGACCGTGACGTTTGTCTCCAAGAAGGCTGTGCAGACCGCACCCGGCAAAGCTCACCTGACTGGTGACCTCACCTTGCGCGGCGTCACCAAAGAAGTCACCTTCAACGTCGAAGGCTTCAATCAGGAATGGGCCACCCCGTGGGGCGGGAAGTCCATCGGCGGCGTCGCGACCACGACCATCAATCGTCAGGACTTCGGCGTAAGCTGGAACAAGGACCTCGATCAAGGCGGCTTGGTCGTGGGCAACAACGTGGACATCGAAGTTCAGCTCGAGTTCGGCCCTAAGCAGTAAGCGTCAATATTTCAACTTCTTGACAAGGCTCCGGCAAATCGCCGGGGCCTTGTTTGCTTGAAATCAATGCGTTGTGTGACAAGCGCACTTGAACTACATTGACCTACATGCTATATTTATAGATTGAGAAGAAAGTTGCGCAGCCTTCCCGCATTTTGGAGGCGCATGGTGTTTCCTCTATAGGAGTGTCCAAGGATGAAAAAATTCTCTCTGCTTTTTCTTGCGATTCTGATCTGCCTACCGTTTACCGCATCCGCACAGTTCACTGAACTCGGTCTGGAAGGCTATGTCGGCGGCGGCATGGTCAACCCAACCAACGAATCCGAAGGCGCAATCCCCGGCCTGACCGTGCGCACCAGCTATGCCTATCCGATCATGGACATGCTGCAAGGCGAATTGGGAATTCAATACGGCAGACTGCGCGCCGATCAATACTCCGCTGATTTTCTGCCGATTGATTTGCGCGCGCGCTTTGCTCCCATGAAACAGGAGAAGTGGTTTCCCTTTGTTTTCGCCGGAATCGGCTTCGCGCATCATGATGTGACTGATGTACCTGATTCCGCCGATGCCGAGGCTGAACCGGATGGCTGGAATGCAATGGTGCCGCTGGGACTCGGCGTGCAGTATCATCTCGATGAGTATCTCTCGCTTGACGTGCACGGCGGATACAACATGATCTTCTCGGATGACGTGAATCCGGTCTATGACGATACGGATGATTCGTACATGTCGCTGCTTGCAGGTTTGAGAATCCACGCGGGCAATCCGAACAAGGATCGCGACGGCGACGGAATTCCCGACAAGATCGAGCGCAAGATCGGAACGGATCCGAAGAATCCTGATACCGACGGTGATGGTTTGAACGACGGAGCGGAGTACTACACTCACAAGACCGATCCGAAGAATCCAGATACCGATGGTGATGGACTTTCAGACGGCGATGAAGTCAACACGCACAAGACGGATCCGCTCAACACGGATACGGATGGCGACGGCTTGAAGGATGGCGAGGAGGTCACGACCTACAAGACCAATCCGACCAAGGCTGATACCGACGGCGATGGCTTGAAGGATGGTGAAGAGGTCACGCAGTACAAGACCGATCCGTTGAACAAGGATTCAGACGGCGACACGCTTTCAGACGGTGATGAAGTGTTGAAGCACAAGACGAATCCGTCGGATAAGGACACCGATCACGGAAGTGTTGAGGATGGCATCGAGGTGGGACGCGGTGACAATCCGCTGAATCCTGAAGATGACGTCGAGAAGCTCGTCGTGACCGAAGTCGGTCAGGCGATTACGCTGGAAGGAATCGTTTTCGATACGGGCAAATCCACCATTAAGCCCGAGTCTGAAATGATTTTGATCAAGGCTTACAACACGCTGCATCTGAATCCTGATCTCGAAGTGGAGATTCAGGGTCATACGGACAACAAAGGCGGCAAGGCGATGAACAAGAAGCTCTCCGAAGCGCGCGCCGAATCCGTGAAAGCGTGGCTCGTGGCGAAGGGTGTTGATGCCAAGCGCATCACGACGTCAG
>JADLDM010000010.1 GCA_020846695.1 bacterium
GACCGTTACAGAGGTGTGGCTCGTGGCCGATGAACCGTCCCTGCGCATTGTAGAGTTGAATGCGGATCATCTTCCCGATGTTCTCGAAATCGAGAAGGCGTCGTTTCGTGATCCATGGACGCTGCAGGCGTTTCGGAATTTCATCATTCTCTACCGCACAAACTGGGTTGCGATGAGAGACGAGAAAGTTGTGGGCTACCTGATCACCCAGTGGGTGCTCGATGAAATTCACATCCTGAACATCGCGGTGCGCAGGGAGTTTCGTCGGCAGGGAGTCGCGGCGGAGCTATTGAACTTTTTGTTTCAGAGTGGGGCGGGCAGACGGATCAAGAGCGTCTATCTTGAGGTGCGCGAGTCGAATGATGCGGCGCGCACGCTCTATGCGAAATTCGGTTTTTCGGAGTTAGGTATTAGAAAGAGCTACTATCAGGACGGTGAAAACGCACTGGTCATGCATCGGCGCATGAAGCCGTCCGACGGTGATACGGCACAGGAAGGAGAATAGTCATGGCGCTGGAATGGTTCCGCCGCGAGCGAAGCGTGATTTCGCCCGAGCAGAAGAAATCAACGACGGATGCACTTTGGATCAAATGCGAGAGCTGCAGCGAAATCGTGTTCAAACAGGAACTCGAAAAGCAGCATCTGGTGTGTCCGAAGTGCTCGTTTCACTTCGCGATGGAGGGATCGGCGTACATTGCGATGCTTGCCGATGAGGGAAGTTGGCAGGAGACGGATTCCACGCTGCGATCTCTGGATCCGCTTTCATTCAAGGATTCCAAGAAGTATGCGGATCGCGTGACGGCGTCTATTCGGAGCACGGGCAAGAATGACGCAATCACGATCGGAAGCTGCGCGGTCGGCGGTTTCCCTGCGGTTCTTGGAGTCATGGAGTTCTCGTTCATGGGTGGCAGCGTGGGCAGCGTGGTCGGAGAGAAAATCGCGCGCGCAGTTGATCACGCGATTGCTGCGGATCGCGCGCTGATCTTGATTTCGCGCTCCGGCGGAATGCGCATGCAGGAGGGCATGGTTTCTCTGATGCAGATGGCGAAGACGAGCGTGAAGCTGACGCAACTTGGTGAAGCGGGCCTTCCGTACATCTCCATTCTGACGAATCCCACGACGGGAGGAACGACGGCGAGCTTCTCGATGCTGGGCGACGTGATTTTCGCGGAGCCGGGAGCCTTGATTGGTTTTGCCGGGCCGCGCGTGATCAAGCAGACGATTGGCCAAGACTTGCCGCCGGGATTTCAGAGGAGCGAGTTTCTTCTTGAGAAGGGATTCCTCGATAGAATCGTGCACCGCTCTGATTTGAAGCCGACGGTTGTGCAGGCGCTGCGCGTGTTCATGCATTCGAAGGTTCACGCGTGACCATCTTAGTTTCCAACGATGACGGGATTCAATCTCCGGGACTGCATGAATTGGTGCGCGCACTTTCAAGTTTGGGCGAGGTGTGGGTGGTTGCGCCGGATCGCGAGCAGTCGGCGGTGGGTCACGCTATCACGCTTGCGGAGCCGATCAGGTTGTTTGATTTCTCCGTGGACGGAGCACATCGCACGTTTGCAATCAGCGGAAGCCCGGCGGATTGTGTGAAGCTTGCACTTGCCGAACTTCTGCCGACACGCCCCGACGTAGTGGTGAGCGGAATCAATCGAGGTGAGAACACGGGTATCTCCATCATCTACTCGGGAACCGTTTCGGCCGCGACGGAGGGAGCGATCAACGGCATTCCGTCAATTGCCGTGTCTCTGGATTCATTCACGAATCAGGATTACACAACGGCCGGACATGTCGCGCGCGGAATTACGGAGCTTGTACTGCGCGACGGATTGCCGGAAGGGACGCTCTTGAATGTGAACGTTCCGGCGATTCCTCGCGACAAGATACGCGGAGTCCGCATTGCTAAACAGGGGTTGGGTAGATTTCAAGAGACGTTCATGAAGCGTATTGATCCGCGTGGCCGCACCTACTATTGGATGGATGGGCACAAACTTCCGCTCAATGAGCAAGACACGGACGGCATAGCGATTCAGGAGGGATATGTTGCGGTGACGCCGATTCATCTCGATTTAACGCATCACGCGCTGATTGAAGAGATCGCGCCGTGGGCAGTGGAACTCACGAGCGTGATCCCTGCGTGAAACACTCCGAGCGAATTGTAATCCTTGATTTCGGCGGGCAGACGACGCAGCTTATTGCCCGGCGGTTGCGTGAGGCCGGCGTTTATTGCGAGATTCTCCCATTCACGGCTCGGCGAAATGACATCGAGACTGCGGAGACCAAAGGCATCATCCTTTCGGGAGGTCCGGCGAGTGTGAATCAGGAGGGCGCGCCGTATCCTGATCCTGAAGTGTTGAATTGTCCATTGCCGATACTCGGAATTTGTTACGGAATGCAATTGCTGGGCAAGCATTTCGGATCCCCTGTTGTGAAAGGGAGACTCGGAGAATTCGGGCCGGCGAAGATCCGCGTGAATGACGCGGGACTCTTCAGCGGACTGGGATCTTCGATGCAGGTGTGGATGAGTCACGGCGATCACTTGGAAGACGTGCGCGAACCTTTGGAGGTGATTGCGTCGAGTGAATCGGGGCTTGTCTCTGCTGTGCAGCATCGGACGCGCGCGGTGATGGGAGTGCAGTTTCACCCTGAAGTGACGCATACTGAGGGCGGCGCGACTCTGCTCAAGAATTTTGCCTATACGACGTGCGGCTGCAAAGGCGGCTGGTCCATGGAGTCGTTTATTGACGAGGCCACGGCGGATATTCGTCGGATAGTCGGATCAAGAAAAGTGTTGTGCGCTCTTTCGGGAGGTTTGGATTCAGCAGTTACGGCGATGCTGCTCTTGCGAGCGATTCCCGGTCAAGTGTTGTGTTTCTTTGTGGACACGGGCTTATCACGCTTGTACGAGCGAGAGCAGATTGTTGAGACGTTTCGCGAGCATGGTCACATTGAAGTGGAAGCGCTTGAAGCTTCAGAGCGATTCTTTGCCGCGTTGAAGGATGTGACCGATCCGGAGCAGAAACGAAAGATAATCGGCAGGCTTTTCATTGATGTGTTTCAAGAGGAGGCGGCGCGGCATCCGGAAGTGGACTATCTTGCGCAGGGCACGCTCTATCCCGACGTGATCGAGAGTGTGTCGGTGAAGGGGCCTTCCGCTACGATTAAGTCGCATCACAACGTCGGCGGACTGCCGGATACACTTCATTTGAAATTGATTGAGCCGTTACGAGAATTGTTTAAGGATGAGGCGCGGCACCTTGGCGATTTGCTTGGCCTGCCGCGTGAGATTACGCGCCGTCATCCGTTTCCCGGACCGGGGCTGGGCGTGCGGATTCTCGGTGAAGTGACGCGTGAGCGTTGTGATCTGCTCAGAAAAGCGGACGCGATTTTCATCGAGGAGTTGCGCAAGGCAGATTGGTATGACAAGACGCGACAAGCATTGGTGGTGCTCCTGCCCGTGAAATCGGTGGGTGTGATGGGAGACGAGCGCACGTATGAAAACGCGTGCGTTCTTCGCGCAGTCAACACGGATGATTTCATGACGGCGGATTTTACAAAATTGCCGTACGACCTGCTCGGCAAAGTTGCAAGCAGGATCATTAACGAAGTGCGCGGCATTAACCGAGTGACTTACGATATCAGCACAAAACCTCCGGCAACCGTGGAGTGGGAATGAACCTTGCTCACCGTGTGAAATCACTTGTACAATTGGATCGGCAGGAGTAAACACTATGTGTGGAATTATCGGTTATACGGGTCATCGAACGGTTGTTCCCATTCTGATCGGCGCATTGAAGAGGATGGAATATCGAGGATATGACTCTGCGGGGGTCGCCGTTTTGAACGGCGCGTTGCGCATTGAAAAGGACGCGGGCAAGGTTCAGAATCTCGAGCAGAAGATCCGCGACGCGCAGCTATCCGGTCAGACAGGAATCGGACACACGCGCTGGGCGACGCACGGCGCGCCGACTCAGCTGAACGCGCACCCGCACACGGACGATGAGTTTCAGATTGCGCTGGTGCACAATGGTATTATCGAAAATTACTCGGCGCTCAGGCAAGAGCTAACAAAGAGCGGCCATGAATTCAAGACGGAAACCGACACAGAGGTGGTCGCGGCGCTGATTCAGGAGTTCTATCAGGGTGATTTCGCGCACGCGGTGCAGAAGGCTCTGAAGCTCGTCAAAGGGACTTATGGACTGGCGATTCTGAGCGTGAATCATCCCGGGATGGTGATCGCGGCGAGGATGGGCTCTCCGATGGTGATTGGTCACGGGGACGGTGAGAATTTTGTCGCGTCGGACCCGACCGCATTTCTTCATTTCACGCGCGACGTGACGTATCTTGAGGACGGAGAGATTGCCGTTGTCACTTCTGACAAAGTCGAATACCGGACTCTTGCGGATGAGCATATTGACAAGAAGCTCGAGCAATTGACGTTCGATATCGCCGCGATTGAAAAGGGCGGATTCTCGCATTTCATGTTGAAGGAGATATGCGAGCAGCCGCAGACCGTTGCGGATTCGATGCGCGGACGATTGCTGATTGACGAGGGCACGGTGAAATTCGGCGGCATGGCGGCTGTCATGGAAACGCTTAATCAGGCGAAGCGTGTGTTGTTTCTTGGATGCGGAACGAGTTGGCATGCGGGACTCGTCGGTGAATACCTGATGGAAGAGCTTGCGGGCGTTCCGGCTGAAGTCGAATATGCTTCCGAATTCCGTTATCGGTCGCCGGCGCTTGAGCCGGGAACAATTGTCTTTGCAATTTCGCAATCCGGGGAGACGGCGGATACGTTGGCGGCGATTCGCGAGGCGAAGCGTCACGGCGCACCGGTCTTCGGCATTTGCAATGTGGTGGGTTCATCCATCGCGCGCGAGACGAACGCGGGCGTGTTTCTTCACGCGGGGCCGGAAATCGGAGTCGCCTCGACCAAGGCATTCACATCGCAGATTACCGTGCTGTTCATGCTTGCGCTTCAGATGGGACGCGCAAGGCGAGTGGGTGCGAGTCGGGGGCGTGAACTGGTTCAGGAGCTGCGCGAGATTCCGAATAAGATTTCGCGAATCCTTGCCACGCGCGAGAAGATTGAGACGATTGCACATCACTACAAGCAGTGCAGAAATTTCCTCTATCTCGGTCGCGGTGTGAATTTTCCGGTAGCGCTTGAGGGCGCGCTTAAGCTGAAGGAGATTTCGTACATCCACGCCGAGGGTTATCCCGCCGCTGAGATGAAGCACGGGCCGATTGCCTTGATTGATCGCGATATGCCGGTCGTGTTCATTGCGTCGAAGGACGGTGTGTATGAGAAAGTGCTCTCGAACATCGAGGAGGTGCGCGCACGCGGCGGACGGGTGCTGGTGATTGCGACGGAAGGCGATCAAGAGATCGCAAACCACGCTGATGAAGTGGTGTACATACCGAGTACGGATCCGCTGCTCACGCCGCTGCTCACGGTTATTCCGCTGCAATTGCTTTCCTATTATATGGCGGTGCAGCGCGGATGCGACGTGGATCAGCCGCGAAACTTGGCGAAGAGCGTTACCGTCGAGTAGATGCCGTTTCTGATTCTCATTCTGCTGTTATCAGGCGCTGCGTCGGGTTCGGAGGACCTGGATCGCGCGATTACTCAGTTCAAATCCAGCGAGTACGATGATGCTCGCGAGCATGTTCGAGCCGTGCTGCTTTCGGGAATCGAAACGGAGTTGGTGCCGGCGCTGTATCTGATGATCAAGATTGACTTGGCTTTGGGCATGGCTGAATCAGCGGAGCGCGCGGCGACTCGCTTTGTCTCAAATTATCCTTCGAGTGAGTTTGCGCAGTTTGCTCATTTTGCCCGTGCGGAGGCTCTCTCAAATCTCGGAAGATCGCGAGAATCAAAACGCGAGTTGGACTGGGTATTGGAAAACGGGAGCGACGCAAGACTGATGCTGCGTGCATTGAATATCTCCAGTGGTGAAGAGGATGAGTTTCAGCAGGGAGAGTGGCTCTATCCCGGAGAAAGCCGCACCGAGCCTGTTGCCGATAGAGAGACGGAGCCTGAGCCTGCGCAGGTCGAGCGAAGAGAGATTGAAGGCAGCGTCTTGCTGCTTCTCGCTTTTCCCGACCCCACGGATCCGACTCCCGACAAGATCAGTGAAGCGTTTTGCTTTGCGATGAATGACCTGCATGGCGTATCCTGCCTGACGGAGCGCGTGTATTCGGCGCAAGGGGCGATCGAGAAGTTGCGCGACTTGTCCTCATCCGTGAGACTGTGCTGCGTTGCGGGTGATGAGGGAGCGGTTGTCGCGGTCTCGCTTGCAGGAGATGAGTGCAAGTGTCCGATTCTGAAGCTCACGAGCACGCAGCATCCTGCTTCTCCCTACGCGAATTGTCTGATTGATTTCCTGCCGAGTCTGGAGACTCAGGCGAAGGCCGCAGCGGAATACGCGGCGAGCAATTTAGGGCTCACGCATGCCTTGGCGCTGTGCCCTCAGACTGACGGGGGCCTGGCGATGCGGAGCGGATTTACAGAGGAGTTTCGGGCAAGGTCGGGCGCGATTGATACGGCGTTAAGCTATCAGGCCGATGCTTCAAACATACGCGCGGAGATACACGCGCTCTTCACCACTCCCGCGAGGCTTGAACGAGGGCACGAGGTTTCCAAGGCTGTTCTGACTCGTGAAGAGCGCGAGAAATATTTCGGTTCGGATCGTGCGGGCGACGTTGCGCAGGCGGTCGGTTCGGATTCACTTATTCACGAAGAGCCTCAGGAAGCATTTTTCTTCACTTTGAACGGCGAGCAGATCAATAACTACTGTTCGCAGCTTGGTGATATTCAGAAGGGAACGATCTTGTTCGGGAACAGTGGCTGGCTTGATGAGCGCGCTCTAATTGTGCAGAAGTTGATTACGAGCGGCATGTATATCGTTGCGCCGCTTTCGCCGATTGTTGATCGTGAGACAGAGAGTTTTCTATCCTATGATGAGCGCGACGAGGCATATCCCAGCGCATGGGAATTGCTGGCGCTTGATGCAGCGGACTACTCGGCCCGGCTATTAGGTTACATGGACGATAATCACGTTGACGCGAGAACTGCGGCGACGGAGATGGGCGAGTTTCGCGGCGCGACCGTAGTTGTGAATGTCGCGCCGAATGGAGAGAACCGTTCGGCAAGAATTTTGAGATTCGACGGGGAGTCGGTGATTCCCTTGAAGTGATGTGTAATTCTGCGATCAGCAAGCCATTCAGTATGTATTCCAGCGACAGTCACCGACCGATTATCGGAATTTCTCCGGGATTTGCGGGTCCCGATTCGACGCGCAAGATCGCGTCGGCGGGACGCATTGTATTTTGCGACATGAACTACATCGAGTGCACGGAGAATGCGCAGGGGCTTCCCTTCGTGCTGCCGTTCACGTATGATCGCGATCGCTTGCAGCGGTACGCGGATTACATTGACGGGTTGATCTTAATAGGCGGCGCCGACGTGCATCCGCAAAGATACGGGCAAGACTTGGAGCCGACGGAGCAGGAGCCTGTTTTAGAGCGTGACGAATTTGAATTCGAGCTTCTTGAAGTCGTGATGGAGCGCGAGAAACCGATCTTGGCGATCTGTCGCGGACATCAGGTGCTGAATATCTTCTTCGGCGGAACATTGATTCAGGACATTCCCTCGAAACTCGGACCGGTTCATCACATGCAGGAGGTCGGTTCGCAATCCATCGCGCATTCCGTGACGATAGAGCCTGGGAGTATTTTGAAGAGACTGGCAGGCGGCGCTACGATGGGAGTGAACAGCTTTCATCATCAGTGTGTGGATCGTCTTGCGGATAGTCTGCGAGTCACCGCGCGCTCCGAAGAGGGAATCGTTGAGGCATTCGAGCATCAATCGCACCCTTACTTACACTCCGTGCAGTGGCATCCGGAGAGGATGAGAAGGTTTCCGCAGCACCAGCTGTTGTTCAGTGATTTTGTGCGCGCTTGTCGGGAAGTAAAAGTTGAAGTCATCTGAGATTACACTTCCCGCTCTGAAGGAGCTTCAAGACGCGATTCGCAAAGGCGCGAACTTCTCGCTCGTTGTGATCGGCGGGTCGGAGGAGTTCCTGATTGACTCGGCGAAGGAGCTTCTGTTGGAGCATCTTCTGAGGGATGCGTCACGGGAATTTGACTACGTGGAAGTGGAAGCCGCGCAAATTGACGGCAAGGAACTGTGGTCGCAGCTTGTGGCTCTGCCGATGTTCGGCAAGCGGCGCGTGATTGTCTTACACGATCCGGCGGGTACGAAGCAGGCCGCCGTTCACCAAGCTCTGGAGCTTTACGCGCAGCGACCTTCAGAGAGTACAAGTCTTGTGATCGTACAGCCGATGGACCGAAAGCCTGCGGGATATGATCCCAAGGCGAAGGGATCGGCAACCAGTTTTCTCTATTTTGCGTTGAATGACCGTGAGCGCGCAAAATTTGTAAAGGACTATGTCGCGGCTTGTGGGAAGAAGATTGAAGAGGACGCAGCATTGTACCTCGTGGAGTCCTCGGCGGCGCAATTGCGCGATTTGGCCTCGAAACTCGATCATCTCGTGATGTATTGCGGCGAGTCGGCGACGATTCAGGCTGCGGATGCATTGAAAGTGACCGGTGTGACCTCCGAGGTGGCTCCGTTCGGGCTGGATGACGCGATCCTGAAGGGGGATGCCTCCCGAGTTTTGGAGGAGGCGCGGGCCTGGGTGGACGGAGGCGCAGAGCCTCTGGCAATGTTGGGTCGGCTTAGAGCGATTCTTCAGAGGGTCTGGGTGATTGGAGGAATGGACGCGAGGCAGGCTCCTCAATCTGAGATGGAGCAGGCTCTTGGTGGGCAAAAGTGGAAATTACAAGAGTTTAGAAACTCCGCGCGGCGATTTGGCCGGCAGCGTATCGAGGATAGTCTGTTGAGTATTCTGCAAATTGAGATCGCGGCGAAATCAAAACCTGCTGATGTGGTTCCCCAGATTTATGGGTGGCTGTGGGCCTTGTGCAATCCAGTGCATAGGGAGCGGGCCGGAACTTCCTCACGGTTAACAGCGTATGTCAGGTAAGCGATGAACAATAAGACGATAGCGACCCTCACGGACGAGGAGCTGATCGTTGCCTTTCAGAACGATAATGCTGCGGCCTTCGATGAAATTGTTCGTCGCTACCGCGATCCGCTCTTCAATTTTGTGGTGAGGCTTCTTGGCGATTCGTTCTTCAGTGAAGACGTCGTTCAGGAGACGTTTGTGCGAGTGTATCGCAACAAGCATCGTTATCATCAGATCGCCAAGTTCTCGACCTGGATTTACACGATTGCCTCGAACTTGGCAAAGACGGAATTGCGGCGCCGCAAAGTTAGGAACTTTTTTTCGATCAGTTCCAAGGGCAACGAAGAGCGCGATTACGATATAGTGGATCAGGATACCGACGTTGAGCGGACGGTTGACGGGCGGATGAAGAGCGAGATGATCCTGAAGGAGATCGAGAAGCTGCCGCATCATTTCAAGGAGGCGGTTATCTTACGAGACGTGCAGGATCTATCTTATGAAGAGATTTCGCAGATTCTGAAAGTACCTCTGGGCACGGTAAAATCAAGGGTTAATCGAGGGAGAACTCGATTGCAGGATGTTCTAAAATTTTTGCAGAGTGAGGAAACAGACAGTGACGGAGCGTGAACAAAACCCCAACGGCGCTCTGAATGGAGCGACGGGGACAGAAGACGAAACTGCTGAACATTTGCTTGGAGTTCGCCGGGCATTGCGCAGCCTGCCGCAAGTGAGCTGTCCGACCGGATTTGACTTCCGTTTAGAGCGCAGATTGTTCGGCAATGAACGGCGCTCGCGAAACGAGAGTTGGAGCTTTGGCTGGCTGGGAGCAGGTCTCGGTTTTGGATTGGCGATGGTGTTGGCCTTTGTGGTCTTTGATTTCGGCGCGGTTCAGAATGGGCCGGTGAAGATCGCTGGTTCGGGAAGCGCACCGACGACCGTTCAGGAGGCGGCTCCTCAAATGACAACGACTCCCGTTCAGTCCTCTCCGACGGAAGATGCTCAGCCTACTCTGGCCGCCAAGCCTGACACGGCAAAGGACAAGACCAAGCCGGGAACTCTGCCAGAGGGTGCGTATCAGACGGTCAAGCAGAGCGGCGGAAGATAGTAGAATTTCAACCGCGATGCGCTGCTTGATTTTTCCAAGCAGAGAACGTATATTATGCGTTGAAACAAATCAGAAGGTGCACATAAATGGCAAAGAAACAATCGTTTACTGATAAGATGTCGAAGAAGAAGGGCTCGGGTGCTGCCCATTGTCCCGTCTGCGACGAGATTTTGACTCCGGTTCGCGTGCGCGAATTCGCAACTGAAGGCGGCCGTCGCCGTCAGGTTACGCGCATGGTCAAACTGTGCAAGTGCAATAGCTCAGAGATTTACGGTTAAGTTGCGCCGCAGATTAGTCGTCGCCTCCCGTAGCCCTGACAAATTCCGCGAGATTCAGGCAAAGCTTGAGGGTCTTCCCGTAGAGCTGCTGAGTCTTGCGGATTTTGGCTCTCTGCCTCCGACTGTGGAGGACGCACCGGATTTGATGGGGAATGCCGTGAAGAAGGCGGTGGAATGTCACCGTGCCACGGGGCTTTGGGCGATGGCGGATGACACCGGACTTGAGGTAGATGCGCTGAACGGGGCGCCCGGCGTATATACGGCGCGATTCGCGGGGGAGGGGGCGACCTACGCGAGTAATTGCGCAAAGATGCTCGATGAGATGCGAGGAGTACCCGGGGACAAACGCGGCGCGGCCTTTAAGACGGTGATTGCTCTCAAGACCGACGACGGATGCTATTGTGTTGAGGGGAAACTTGATGGGAGAATCTGCGAAACGGCGCGAGGGAGCGAGGGCTTCGGCTACGATCCGGTGTTTGAAATTGTGGACGGCCGGACGCTTGCCGAAATTTCGCTTATCGAAAAAAACGGCCTGTCGCATCGCGCACAGGCCGTGGGGAAGATGAGAAACCTGCTCGATTTCCTGCTACGGAAAGAGATCGCGTAGCTTCGTAATCATCTCCGGAACGGATTTCACTGTCCAGTCCGCTTGCTCTTCCGGCACGCGGACTTTTTGATTTTTGTACCAACCTTGGCGGAGCAGGAGTGTCTTGATACCGAGCATTTTCGCGGGAACCACGTCATTGTCCTGGCGATCGCCGACCATCAGCGCTTCTTCGGGAGTAACACCGAGTTTGCCTAACGCGTGCTGATAGATGCGCAGATCAGGCTTCGATAGTCCGAATTCTCCGGCGGAGACGATGTGCTTGAAATACTGCGCGATGCCGAGTTCGTCGAGCCTTGCGGCGACGCCCTTCAACTGATTCGCGACAATCGTCATCGGCACGCGCGGCGAGAGATCACACAGGAGGTCTTTGATTCCGGGCTGTAGGGTATCGGAGTGCCACGGAACTGCAGCATAGAATTTCTTCACCGCAATCCCGTGCAAAGGCTCGTCGCGGCCCACCAATTCATAGAGCATCGCGCGAAATGTATAAGGAGCGTAGGATTGAATGGCCCACTCTTTGGCCTGCTCAAATTCCGCATCGGAAATCTCGCGACCCAGAGTCTCCGCAGCAGTCGTGCGAACGCCGCGCTCCCAGAGGACGTAGAATTCATCTTCATCGAGCAGCGGTCCGCCCACGTCCCAGAGAATGACCTTCAGCATTGCGATCAGAAGGTAATCATGGTCTCGATGCGCACCGTGCGATATTGCTCGCCGTTGGCATAGCTCACGCGATGGTCATAGACCAAAGTAACATTGGTCGAGAGCCCGACAAACAGCTTGCCTCCGTAAACCGTGCCGTCGTCGGGTTCAGTGAAGAACTCCTTCTGATTGGGCTGAAAAAAGTAGCCCGCGACCTTTTTCAGTCTGCTCACGTTGGGCGGAGTCACGGCGGCTTCTCCGTAAAAGGTCTTGCCCGCGATGTAATCTCTGCCGTGCATGTCCAGCGCCCAGGCATAGAGATAGCCCAAGTCGGCGAGCGAAAGAGTCAGATCACCGTAGATTCCATCGGCCTCGCCGAGATATTTCAGCCGCGATTCTTTGGTGGCGTAGGTTGAATCGCCGACGACCTGCACGCGCTCAAGTTCGTATGCGTAGTCGAAGTAGTCGCCGATGAATTGCTTCTCGTAGTGGCGATACTCGACGCCGACTTCAATCGGTTTGAAGGCCGCGCGTGCGCCGGGGAAGGACCAGCCCCAGCCGAAATCATGAATCTGTGCGGCCTGTGCATAGGTCCAAAGCGAAAAGCCCTTTGCGCGGTAGATCGGTATGCCCGCGTCAACGCCGGTCACCACGACGGGATCCGTGAGGCCGATGTAGCTCTCGGGCAGATGGTTGATGTCGGGCAGGTAGCCGCGCTCGATCAGCTCGTTGATGTCCTCATCCGACAGCCACGTGCGCAGTTCATCCCGCGCCGCGTAGTCATTCTGATCCTCGAACAAGTCGAGAGGATTGGGCACGCCGTCATCATCAAGATCAATCAGCCCGGCGTATTGATTGCCGTCCCCGGCGATCGTGGCGCCGAAGACGACACCAACTTTGACCGGAGGTTTCACTCCGATTCTCGCGGCAACCACACCCGGGCCGTCGAGTTCGCGCAGGTTGTTGGTCATCCCTTGAAAACTGAGAATGCCCTTGGCGCCATCAACATATGCGCCGACGCGTTTCACTTCGGGATACTGAATCGTGTTGTTGTAGCGATGCACGACGATGCCATATCCGAGCGTCACATTGTCGAGCGCGCCAACGCGCGCATATAGCGGATCACCGGGCGCGCCGTAGCGGATGTAATAGATCTTTTCCAGTGCGTCGAGCGGTTCATCCCACTCGTCTTCCTTCAAATTTCCGTCGGCATCGAGGCGCACCGTGAGATCGAGACCCACGCCCCATTTCCCTAAGGGAATATCGGGTCGGAGCCCGAATTGCTGATAGAGCTTGCCATTGATGACGACCATTCCGACCGTCCCGTTCCAGCGGACTTTTCGGCCCCCGGCATCGGACGGACGGAACGGTGGATCGAAGGCCGGATCGGAGACCTCTTGCGCCAAATTCGGCGAAACTGCGCAGAGGACTAAGCCGACGACGGCGATTGCGTGTCTAATGTGGGGCAACATGATTGGCAAGTTATGAAAAATAATGAGGTTTGTCAAGGGTTGTGAAGCGGGATTTGCTTGATTTTCCGCGCATAATGAGCTATATTACAAGGTTATGCAGAAGCGAAGATATTTAGACAATGCCGCCACCACGCCGCCCGATCCGAAAGTCATCGAGGCGATGACCAGCTGCCTCGCGGAAAATTGGGGAAATCCCTCGAGTGCGCACCAGTTTGGGCACGATGCAAAGATGGCGCTCGAAACCGCGCGGAAAGAAATCGCCGCGCTCGCGCACTGCGAGGCCGATGAAGTCTATTTCACGTCGGGCGGCACCGAAGCCGACAACTGGGCGCTGCAAGGTGTGCTGTCACTCCAGCCGGACAGCAAGCGCCATATTGTGATTTCAAGTTTTGAACATCACGCGGTGATAGATCAGGCCAGGCAGCTTGAGAAGTTGGGCGCAGCGGTGACGCAGGTTCCGGTTTCGGCAAGCGGGTTTGTGGATGCGAGCGCGGTCAATCAGGCAATCACGTCGCAAACCTGCATGGTCTCCGTGATGCACGTGAACAACGAGTTGGGGACGATTCAACCGATTGGAGAAATCGGGAGACTTTGCCAGACTCGTGGAGTTCTCTTTCACACCGACGCCGTGCAGAGTTTCGGCAAGCTTGATTTCCGTTTCAACGAATTGTCCGTTCAGCTTGCTTCGATTTCCGCCCACAAGATTTACGGACCGAAGGGGATCGGAGCCTTGTTGATCAAGCGCGGCACGCGCCTTGGGGCACGCTCGTTTGGTGGAAGTCAGGAGCGCGGACAGCGAACGGGAACCGAGAACATGCCGGGGATTGTCGGGTTCGGAGAGGCAGCGAAGTTGTGCAGAGTCTTGCGTGAAGAGGAGGGTGCGAGAATACGCGGTCTTCGCGATCAATGCGAGACGCGTCTGCTTGAAGCGATTCCTGACTTGATTGTGAATGGAAAGGGCGGCAATCGCGCGGATGCAATCTTGAGTTTGCGCGTGCCGGGGTGCGACGGCGAAGAGTTGATGATCGCACTGGATATGCGCGGCCTATGTGTTTCGACGGGCGCAGCGTGCAGCGCGGGAGCGCGCGGCGCATCGCATGTGTTGACGGCATTAGGGCTGTCGGTAAAAGATGCGCGTTCGTCCTTGCGCATTAGTTTCGGAAGATTCAGCACGATGGAGGACGTGGATGCGCTGTGTGAGACGCTTCCGACGATTGTGAAGCAGCAGCGAGAAAACTCAATCGCGACCGTCACCTAACGTTCATGCGCGGACTGAAGCTCATTCTTGTCTTGCTCGCGGTATCGGTTGCCGCGTTCATCATGTGGAAGCAGGTGACTCGCCCGTCCATTTCCATCGAACAGATTCAGCGCGACTCCGCGAGTCTTGCAAAGCAGGAGTTGAAGTTCCTGAGTAGAGGGCACGACTTCGCGCACTATGACCTGTACTTGATCAGCACGGCAGGCGATACTGTAAAGGGATATTATCGAGTACCGGCCAACACGCGCAAGCTTCCCGCTTTGATTTGGCTGTATGACTCGCAATCCGGAGTTGACGCGAAGTCAATGCTCGACAGGATTCCTGAATCGGGACATTGCGCGATCATCGCATTCAACTGTTTCACGCAGTTTGAGCACAGGAGCGACGGGTCGCTCGATCGAAGTGATGAAGCGCTGTCGCAGGGACTATTGAAGAGCAAGCGCGCCGTCGAACTCTTTGCGCAGTTTCTTAAGAAACATCACGTCGTGGACAGTGCTTTGGTCTATGCGGGAGGCGAGGGAATCGGAATCGCCTCCGTGATCAGTGCGGCAAGCGGTTCGACTGGAAGAGTGCGGGGGTTCATATTTGCAGAGCCTCTGGATGATCAGCTTGCGGAGCTGTTCGCAAAGAATGAAATTGTCTCGCTTTTGAGACTGAGTAGCAAGGTCTTTCCGACTCCGTGCGCGTTGGTGACCAATGGCACGGCCAGATTGAAAGAACTCCTGCCTTCGCATTGGGGCTGTGAGTTAGTGAGCATGAAGCCGGTTGCCGCAGGAGAAGCCGGAGAAATCAACGCTGCATTGAAATCCGGTTTGGAGTGGATATTGAAAGCGAATCCGGTGAAGGATGACGTTCCCGGTTTGACCGATTCGACCAGAGTGTTTAACGTAAGAAAATGAGCGAAGCTGCAAGCATTGCGAGGCCGGAGATTCTTGTGAAGAGCAAGACGACTATAGCCGTGGCCATGTCCGGCGGAGTGGATAGCTCCGTTGCCGCAGCATTGCTTGCCGAGCAGGGTCACGACGTGATCGGTCTGACCATGCATCTGTGGACCGATGAGAAGGGCAGAGAGATGAACCTCAATCGCTCGTCGGGCTGCTGCTCAATCAATATGGCGCAGGATGCGCGCGATGTTTGCGATCGCATCGGAATCCGCCACTACGTGCTTGACTTGTCGCGCGAATTTCATTCATCGGTCGTGGAGAATTTCGCGGGCGAGTATATGCGGGGCCGGACTCCCAATCCGTGCGTGCGCTGCAATTCCTTTGTCAAGTGGCAGACGCTGCTGGAGAAGGCGAAGAAGTTGGGCTGTGAGTATCTTGCAACCGGACATTACGCGCGAGCGGATGAGTTTCAGGGACGGGCGAGACTTAGGCGCGCTCGACACCTCGAAAAAGATCAGTCCTATGCGTTGTGGGGGCTTTCACAGGAGAGTCTCAAGCGCACGCTCTTTCCGCTCGGAGAATTGGCAAAGGACGAAGTGCGAGGACTCGCGCGTGAAAGTGAACTCGTTACCGCGGACAAGCCGGAGAGTCAGGATATTTGCTTTGTGCCGGACAATGACTATCGCAGGTTTCTCGCGGATAACTTCGCATCCGAACTCGCGATTCTGCAGGGCGGGGAAGTGATTGGCCCTGAGGGGAATGTGCTCGCTCGGCATGGCGGCA
>JADLDM010000011.1 GCA_020846695.1 bacterium
GCCACCGCTGGTCCAAAGCGCGGAGATGCTGAAGTGTTATCCGAATCCATTCAATCAGCAACTCACGGTTGAGATTGCGGGCTCAAACGTTGACGGAGTCTTGAGTGTTTACGATGTTGTGGGGCGGAGACTTGAGATGCGCGGAATAATAGCGGGGCTCTCCGAGTCACGCGTGTCTCTTGATTTCTCGGGTAGAGCGACCGGTTCGTATTTCGTCGTCCTAATGCGCGGGCACGAAACGGAAGCAAAGAAAGTTCACCTAATCAAGTAAGGCTCAATTGAGTTTTCCTGTTCTTGCAATTGTCGGCAGACCGAACGTCGGCAAATCCACTATCTTCAATCGCCTGACCAAGACCAACCGCGCAATCACGTCGCCGGAGTCCGGGGTCACGCGCGACCGCCACGTCGGTGTCGCCGAGTTTGAGGGACGCGAGTTTCTCGCAATGGACACGGGCGGATGGGTTCCGCGCTCGCAGGAGGTGTTCGAGTCCGCCATTCGCGAGCAAGTGAAGTTCGGGCTGGAGGAATGTGACGTCGTCCTCTTTGTCTGCGACGGACAAACCGGCCCGACAGACGTGGACGAGGAAATTGCCGCGATGTTGAAGCGCAGCAAATTGCCCGTCTTTCTTGGCGTCAATAAGTGCGACAATCCAAAAATTGAATTTGAGATTTCGGGCTTCTATACTCTGGGTCTTGGTGAACCGATTCCGATGAGCGCCGTGCAGGGCTACGGAATCGGAGAGGCGCTTGATGAGATCGTGAGGGCCTTTCCCGAGCAGGGCAAGCACGAAGTTGAGAGACCGCGCCCGCTCGTTGCAGTTGTGGGAAGGCCCAACGTTGGAAAATCCTCGTTGATTAATGCGCTGCTCGGCGAAACGCGGCACCTTGTGACGGACATCGCCGGGACAACGCGCGATTCAATTGACAGCGTCGTCACCTACTACAAGCATCCGATGACGCTGATTGACACAGCCGGCTTGCGCCGTCGCTCAAGAGTGAAAGAGGCGCTCGAGTTCTACACAACTGTGCGCACGCAAAAAGCGCTGAAGGAATGCGACGTCGCCGTCGTAATGATTGAAGCGCAAGAGGGATTGCTTGCACAGGACGTGAAGATTTTGCAGGAAGCGGTGGATCAGGGCAAGGGAATTGTGCTGGCCATCAACAAGTGGGACCTGATGGAGAAAGATGAGCGCACGGCCTCGCTGATTGAAAAGGAAATAGACGAGCGCCTTTCAAGTCTGAGCTACATTGAGAAGATTTTCATTTCAGCAAAAGAGCAGCAGCGCGTGCATCGCTTGCTCGAAGTCGTTTTGCGCGTGCATGAGGAGCGGCTGAAGCGCATTGCAACCCCCGAGTTGAATCGCTTTGTCAAAGAGCTGATGGAGCGACAGCCTCCTCCTGCGGTGAAAGCGCGCGATCTCCGATTGACTTACATCACTCAGGCTGACAGTGAGCCCCCGACGTTCATCGCATTTGCCAAGTGGGCGAAGCTGATTCCCGCAAATTACACGCTCTTTCTTGAGCGCAGATTGCGCGAGCAATACGGTTTCGACGGCGTGCCGATTCGCATCTTCTATCGCGCGAAACGTCAATGAGTTCGCCGGCGGCTCTGATTGCGCTGCCGGGAATTGAGGGCGCGTTTTCATATTTGATTCCTCCCGCTCTGAAATCGCAAATCATTCCCGGAGTGCGCGTGCTGGTCCCGTTTCGCTCGCGGCGCGTCACCGGTTTCGTGGTGGAAGTATCGGAAGCTGCGCGAGAGAATGCCACGCGCTCAATCGAGCAGACGCTTGACTCGGGCGTTGCGCTCAACGATGAGCTTCTGCGCGTCACGAAGTGGGTATCGGAGTACTACCTCTGCCCGTGGGGTGATGCTCTACGCGCGGCGATTCCTGCGGGTTTGGATGCGGAGGATCAGTTCAAGTTCTGTTTGGGTGAGGCATTCTCATCGCAGCTCACTCTGGATGAATCCGGATTCCCGCGCGAAGTGCAGGAACTTCTGGATTCGCTTGAGGAGAGTCCGCTTAGCGCGCGGCAAATAAGAAAACGATTTTCGCTCGACCCGGACGGAGTTGAGATAAGACAGTTGAAACAGCGCGGACTGATCGAGTACCGCGCTTTTCTTCAAGGTCCGCGTGTGAATGAGATGATCGAGCGGGTGCTGCACTTGAGCGCGGAGGCGCGCGCTGCACTGTCCGACGATTCACTCTTCGCGCAAATCAGCACCAAGAGCGGACAGCGTTTGATTCGAGAACTGCGGGATGGGGGAGAGGATGGAGTCTCGCGTAGCGCGTTGCTTAGAGGAGCAAGCAAAAATCGCCGCGCTGCGCTGAACGAATTAGTTGAGCAACAGCTTGTGACCGAAGAGAGACGAGCTGTTTTGCGCTGGAAGCCGGATGCCATGAACGGTTTCGCGGGTGAGCGGAACGCTCCACTCAACAACGCTCAGAGCAAAGCACTCGCTGCAATCGCCAAGCAGCATGACGAAAGAGAATTCGAGGCGTTTCTGCTGTTCGGCGTCACGGGTTCAGGAAAGACGCGCGTTTACATAGAGGCCATCGAGCGCGCGCTTACATTGCGCCGCACGGCACTCGTGCTTGTTCCCGAGATAGCTCTGACACCGCAGTTGTGGGGCAGATTCCGCGCGGCCTTCGGCGACCGTGTCGCAATTCAGCATAGCGCGCAGGCTCCAGCCGAGCGTTATGATCTCTGGCGCGCGATTTCCAAAGGGGAATTCCCCGTCGTGATCGGCGCGCGCTCCGCAGTTTTTGCTCCGCTTGAAAATCTTGGCGTGGTTGTTGTGGATGAAGAACACGAGGCGAGCTACAAGCAGAATGATTCCGTGCCGCGCTATTCCGGCAGAGATGTCGCGCTATATCGCGCGCAGCTGAACGGCGCAGTCGCGATTCTTGGCAGCGCAACGCCGAGTTTCGAGAGTTTCTACTCAGTTGACAAGGGCAAGCTCACGCTCCTTACTCTTCCCGAGCGAGTTGCGGGCGCGCGCCTTCCGCGCATCGAAATTGTGCCTCACGCTTCCGAGGAAGACTCCGAGGACGAGGAAAAGAGCGAGGCAGAGCGCGTCCTCACAAAGCCGGTCAGAGAGGCGATGGCCGCCGCACTGTCGCACAAGAAGCAGATTATCGTTCTTCAGAATCGTCGTGGTTATGCTCCCTTTCTGATTTGTGATTTCTGCGGCAAGGTTCAGGAGTGTCCAAACTGTGCGGTCAGTTTGACCTATCATCGTCCGGGGAAAATTCTCCGCTGTCACTACTGTAATCATCGCGACGACGCGCCGGATCGCTGTCCCTCGTGCGGCGCGCTCGATCTCTCGTTGAGCGGAATCGGAACACAGAAGCTCGAAGAAGAAATTTCGGAACTCTTTCCTGATGCACGGGTAGCGCGCATGGACTCCGACGCGATGTCGAGGCTTGGCGCGCACGCTGCTCTCACCTCTGCATTTCAATCAGGAGAGTATGACGTGCTTGCCGGGACGCAAATGGTTGCAAAGGGACTCGACTTTCCGAATGTGGAACTTGCCGTGATTGCTCAGGCAGACACGGAACTCTTTCATCCGGATTTTCGCGCGAGCGAGCGCGGGGCAAGTCTGATGCTCCAACTTGCGGGACGCGCGGGACGAGCATCTGAAAACGGACACGTGATGATTCAAACCTCCGCGCCCGATCACGCCGCGGTCAAAGCCGTGCAGCACGCCAATTGGATGGAGTTTGCGAGCAGCGAATTGCCGAATCGCGAAAAGGGCAAGTTTCCTCCTTTTTATCGTCTCATATTGCTGCGCGCGCTTGCGACGGATGAAGATCGCGTCGCCAAGGCCATGCTGATCCTGAAGCGTAAATTGGAGTCGCACCGCGGCGTGGAGCTGTTGGGCCCGGCGCCTTGCGCGGTGGCGAAAATTTCCAATCGCTTTCGCTATTCGTTGATTGTGCGCACATCAAAGGACACGGATGCAGGCGGAAAGAAGCTGCGGCACGCGGTGAAGACCGTGCTCGATGAGGCCGCTGATCTTCCGGAGTTGAATCGCGTTCAAATTGAGGTGGATGTTGATCCGGTTTCTCTTACTTAGCCTCCTCGCGAGCACGCTCTGCTTCGCATCTCCGTCTCGCGAAAAGGATTATCTTTCTCGTGATTACGGTATGATTGCCGTCACGTATTGCCCTGAGGATTCTGGAATCGTGACGCCGCTTGCGCAAGCGATGAGCGTGGCGATTCCGCGCATGGCGGGAAGGCTGGGCATGTTGCCGCCGGATTCTGTGCGCTTCGTGATAACTCCTACGCGCGACGAGTGGCTCCGAGTCACTCAAGGCGCGCCGGAGTGGGCCAGCGGAATCGCATTCGCGCGTTATGGAGTTGCGATTCTGAAATCGCCGCGCTTCGACAGGGATCGTGGTGACATCAACTTAACCGCCGCGCACGAAGCGGTACACCTGCTGCTTGAACAGGGTTCAAAGGATGCCGACTTCCCGGTTTGGCTGAACGAGGGTCTGTCGCAATTTCTCGCGGGTCAGCAGGTCTATCTCGACGTGCACATGCTTGCGCGCGCCGTATTCGCAGGACGCTTGCTGAGCTTGTGGGATATTCAGCATCTCCTCTCCATGAATTCGGGAAGCGCGCACCTGGGCTATGCGCAGTCGCTGGTTGCAGTGGAGTATCTGCACGAGCGTTATGGCGACGGCGGCCTTTCGAATCTGGTGCACGAGTTGCGTCGCGGCAAGGAGATCGAGTCTGCATTCGCCCTGCTTTTTTCGCGCACGACGGGTCAATTTGAGCGCGAATATCTTGGGATGCTGAAGGAGCGCTATTCGGGCGCTTTGTGGACGGACGGCGAATTGTGGATTTCCGCGGCGTTTATTTTGCTCGTCTTTGGCGCGGGCTGGGCGGCGTGGCGGAAGAGGAAGAAGACGTTGGAGCGCTGGCGGGCGGAACAAATTCCCGAGTCGGCGAGTGAACCACGTGATGTGCCCTACAGCGTCAATTACACACTTGGTCCCTCGCGCAGGGATCAGGGGCAGGCGCCCGAGGATGCGCGGTATGATGAACCGAAACCCGGAAACTAAATCGGAGTAATCGTGAAGCTGATCATTTCCTCACTAACGCTTCTTCTGTCCGCGCTGCCTCTTCTGGCCGGGCCGGGCACAACGGGTTACGAACTTTTTCGCGTGGATGGCTTCGCGCGTTCCGCATCGCTTGCGGGAAGTGTGATTGCTCGCGGCGGAGATTTGTCTTCGTTGCGCACCAATCCCGCGGGCCTTGCGCTGATCGAAAGGAAGACTGCGTCGGCGGGCTTCACCAAGCACGTGCTTGATATCAATCAGGGCACGCTCGCCTATGCAACTCGCTTTCGCGAGAGGACCGTGCTCGCTCTTGCTCTCGACTATTTGAACTATGGAAGTTTTGATCGCGCGGATGAAAACGGCCAATTGAATGGCGAGTTCGGCGCATCGGATTTTCAGATGACTGCCGCAGCCGCGCAGAAGATGACGGACGTGCTTCGCTTGGGAGGAGCGCTGAAGTATCAGTATCGCGACATTGACGGAATCTCGGCGAGTGCCGTTGCGATTGACGCAGGCGCGCAATATGAGACGGGTTTCAACAACTGGAGTGTCGGAGGCGCGGTGAAGAATCTTGGCGCGGCGACGTCGTCGTTTCTTTCCGAGAAGGATGACTTGCCCACGAGTTACGAACTCGGTCTTGCCGCTCCGCTTGAGCACCTTCCGGTTTTCTTTTCCGTCGCGGGCGCATATACGTCGGCGGAGGGCATAGAAGCGCGCGGCGGCTTGGAGATTTCATTTTCGCCGTACGTGGCAGCGCGCTTGGGTTACAGCACGGTGGGGATTGATCAGCGCACGGGATTGTCGTCCGATGCGCTTGCAGGCTTCTCCGGTGGTCTGGGCCTAAAATGGAATCGCCTTGCGCTGGATTATGCTCTGACCTCGCACGGCGAGATTGGCCTCTTGAATCGCTTCACATTGGCCTCGGCGTTGTAGAGCCATCCCAAGATAACGACGAGGGTCGCCGAGCGGGGATCAAGCGCGAACATCTTGGTCGCTCTCTTATTCGGGCAATCATCAGTTATCAATCCGAAATCATCACTGCACCCCAAGAACCGCCGAGTCGGGTTCGCGCTCCAAGAGTGAATCACTGTTCAATCTTCCGCGCGCAACCCGGCCGAAATCCACGACGGTCATCAATCATCACTGCACCCCAAGAACCGCCGAGCCGGGTTCGCGCTCCAAGAGTGAATCAACTATTCAATCTTCCGCGCGCAACCCGGCCGAAATCCACGACGGTCGTCAGCCGCCGCAAGCGAGATGATCTAACTTCATCAAAATCAACAAAAGAGGCCATACAGCCTCTCTTTTGTTCATATATTTCGCAAGTATCTGTTTAATAAACTCACCCTAACCTTGACTTTCGACCTTTTCATACGTATATTGATATTGCCTTTCTGGATTCATACCTCATAACTCTGACCTCTAACCTTCTGCGTACACTATCAGTTCTTGGCCATCACTTAGCTACCTATCCTGACCCTCTGATGCTATAGCAATCGAAAGAACCCTCTCGCAAAAACAATGACTTTCGTTTTGTCAATTATTAGCGAGCGAGGATCTAAGTAACCATCCCCAGCAGCCCCTTTCCATGAACATAGGCTTGATCGGCACGCCGCAGAGCGGCAAGACCACGATTTTCCACCTCCTCACCGGCACGGAGGCAGATGCCACCTCAGCGCACAAGCGCGAAGTTCTGCGCGGTACTACCCACGTGCCCGATGCGCGCGTGGACAAGCTTTCCGAGATGTCGGACTCGAAGAAGGTCATCTACACCACGGTTGAATATCTTGATACGCCCGGCTTGGAAGAGGGCGCGTCAAAGCAAAGTTGGTTCGACAGCGTCTTCTCGAGCGAACTTAAGAACGCCGACGCTCTCGCTTTGGTCGTTCGCGGATTTGAGAATCCTGCGCTGACCGAGGGGATTGATCCCGCGCGCGACGTCCGCCGCGTGCAGGATGAACTCGTCTTCGCGGATTTGATTGTGATTGAGAAGCGCCACGAGAAATTGCAGAAGCAGATCAGAGTCAAAGTTCCCACGTCGCAAGAAACTCTCGAACTGGAAGTCCTCGCGCGCGCAAAGGAACAGCTTGAAGCCGGCAGGCCGTTGCGCGTACTCGAACTTCAGAGCAACGAGAAGAAATCTCTGCGCGGATTTCAACTCCTCTCAGAAAAACCCATCCTCGTGATTCTCAATCTGCCGGAATCGAGCGCACGCGACGCCGAGAAACTTGCGGCAGAACTCGCAACTCAGTTCGCATCCGACGGCATGGCGGTTATCGGTCTCTCCGCCGCGATTGAAGCGGAGATTTCACAGCTTGACGACGAGGAGAGAGCGGTCTTCATGCAGGACTTAGGTATCACGCAGCCCGCGCGCGAGAAGGTCTTGCAATCAAGCTATCACTTGCTCGGGCTGCAGAGCTTCCTCACAACGGGAGACAAAGAGTCTCGCGCATGGCCCATTCATATCGGCGAAACGGCCGTGGACGCGGCGGGTGTGATTCACTCCGATCTCGCGCGCGGCTTCATTCGCGCCGAAGTCGTTCACTATGACGACTTCGTGAGAGAAGGCGGTTACGCCGGATGCCGCGCCAAAGGACATGTTCGCTTGGAAGGCAAGGAGTACGTCGTGAAGGACGGCGATATCCTTGTCATTCGTCATAGCGGCTAAAACATCGCTTCAACTTCACTCTGTGCAAGGCCCGGCTCCCCGCCGGGTCTTCTGCAATCCCCCCTGTCGTCCCATCGCAACCGCCTCGCTTGCATCCCGCGCCCGCCGCGCAATTCCATGCAGTTTCATCACGTATTTTGAAAGCTCACGTTGCAATTCCTCACCGTGTGATGGCAAGCAGTTTGCAATGCTGAAGCACGATGCAAAATAGGATTTGCAACCGTTGAGCAATTGAAACGAGTTGAAAGATTGATATGAGTTCGCGGCTCCCCAATCTGCTGATCAATAATGAAATGATCACGCAGGAGCAATTTCTGATCTTCAAGTCCCGCCAAAAAGAGTCGGGGAATTCGGTTGTGACCGAACTCACCAAACTCGGCGTGATCTCAGAGGAGCAGATCGCGCAGTTTATCAGCGGATACTACAGTCTTGAACTCGTGGACATGGAGACCGTTCAGATTCCCGAGGCGGTGCTGAAGCTCCTTTCCAAAGAGTTCATTCAGAAATATCAGGTTCTGCCTTTGAGCCGTTCAGGCAAGACCTTGCGTGTTGCTCTGGTGGATCCGAGTATAGACTTTGTGCTTGAGGACATCAAGTTCATCACGGGTTTCAATGTGCAGCCCGTCGTATGCACTGAGACGCAGTTCCTTCGCGGGATTGAGAAGTTCTATCACATGGGTGGGACGCTCAACAAGATTCTCGCGGACATGAGCGACGACACGGTCGAAGTCGTGCAGACAGGCGGTGACGCGGAACTCGACCGGCTCAAAGAGGAAGTGGAAGCCGCGCCAATTGTCAAGCTTGTAGACGGAATTCTTACGGATGCAATCAGCAAGCGCGCTTCCGATATTCATCTTGAGCCCTATGAATCTCAATTCCGGGTGCGCTTCCGTATTGACGGCGTGCTGCAAGAGGTGATGTCGCCGCCGACGCACATGAAATCCGCGATTGTCTCGCGCATCAAGATCATGGCGAACCTGAATATCGCGGAGCGTCGCGTGCCACAGGACGGCCACATCAACATGAAAGTCGCGGATCGCGGGGTAGACCTGCGTGTCTCGACACTCCCGACCCTGTTCGGCGAGAAGATCGTGATGCGTATTCTGGATAAGTCGAACCTGACTCTCGATTTGACGGCGTTCGGCTTTTCGGAAAAAGCATTTGCCGATTTTGAGAAGGCGATCCGCAGCCCGCATGGACTGATTCTCGTCACCGGCCCTACGGGATCGGGCAAGACCACGACTCTATACAGCGTGCTTTCCAAGATCAACACGCCGACCGTCAACACGATGACGGCGGAGGATCCCGTCGAGTACAATTTCGCGGGGCTGAATCAAGTTCAGGTCAGGGACGAAGTGAACCTCACGTTTGCCACGGCGTTGAAGTCTTTCCTTCGTCAGGACCCGGACATCATCATGATCGGTGAGATTCGTGATTTGGAGACCGGCTCGATTGCGGTGCGCGCTGCTTTGACGGGTCACTTGGTGCTTTCCACTCTGCATACCAACTCAGCTGCGGCGACAGTCACGCGATTGGTGGACATGGGCATCGAGCGCTTCCTCGTGTCTTCGTCGGTGAATCTCGTGGTGGCGCAGCGACTCTTGAGGAAGATTTGCCCCAAGTGCAAGATTCCGGTTGAAGTGCATCCGGAAGCGCTGCGTGAAGTGGGGCTTGATCCTGATCAGTGCAAAGGCAAGACGTTTTATCACGGCGCAGGTTGTCTCGATTGCAACAATACGGGCTATCGCGGGCGAACGGGTATCTATGAAGTGATGGCGATGACGCAGCGTACGAGGGAAATGGTGCTCGAAGGCGCGAACACGCACGAAATTGAGCAGATCGCGGTGAAAGAGGGAATGTTGACTCTTCGCATGGACGGTGTGGAGAAGTTTAAGAAGGGCGTCACGACCATTGAGGAAGTGCTTAGAATAACGGGCGAGGGACACTAACGATGCGAAGCCGGGTTCATCTGTTCTTGGATAATCTCAGTCTCGACGAGCTGTTCTTTCTTGAGCAGGAGATCGGCAGGAGAAAGGATCGCTTTCGCAGGCATTACACTGTGATGTCGGTTCAGGTCGAGCGGCGCTCAGCGCTTGCCGCAACACGCGAATTGACGACGGCTCAAACACGCGATTTTCGTCGTTTTCTTGGTGAGTCCGCAGCGGCAGGGGGCGGGACGCAGTTAGCGTACTCGCCGGAAGTATCGCTAATTCTCTTTAACACGGTCGAGGGCGCTGCTCAAAGCGCTGCAAGTATACTCTCCGGACTCGCCGAAATGAACGGTCGGCAGGCGACCGCCGACGCGCACATTTCGCTGAAGATCGGAATTGCGAGCGGTGAGGATGCGTTGGCTCCGGGCTCCGTGCGTTGTCTTCGAAGCTCGCATGTAATAAGGAGAGCGAATCAATGCGCGTGGAAGGCTCCCTCCGGCTCACTGTTGGTAGATGAAGGAACTGCAGAGCAGTGGCCTCAAAAACACCTTCCGGTGAGACTGCCGCTTGAGATTGAGGGCAGTCCGTGCTATCGCGTGATTCCGGCGACGAAAGGCAGCTCAGGTTCGGAGGACGATCGCTTTGCGACATATCTCAACTCGGTTGTA
>JADLDM010000012.1 GCA_020846695.1 bacterium
ACAGCTTTTGCATAATCCCGCCGGCGACCATTTCCAACGAAAGGATGCTATCCACCCCACCCCGCGCAATCGCCTCCTTGGGCATTCCGAAAACAATGCAGGATTTCTCATCCTGGGCTATGGTCGAGGCCCCGGCCTGCTTCATTTCCAGTAGGCCGTCGGCGCCGTCGGCGCCCATTCCGGTCAGCACCACACCCACTGCGTTCTTCCCGGCAAAGCGGGCCACCGACTTGAAGAGCACGTCCACAGCGGGCCGCTGATGATGCACGCGTGGACCATCTTTGATCGCAACCGAATAGACTGCGCCGCTTCTCTGCAAAACCATGTGTTTGTTCCCCGGAGCAATCAACGCGAGTCCCGGTCTGAGCGTGTCGCCCTCTTGAGCTTCGCGCACATCAATTGCGCAAATCCCGTTCAACCGATCCGCAAATGCCTTCGTGAATTTCTCCGGCATGTGCTGAACAATCACCGTCGGAGGAGCATTCACTGGAAAGCGCTGCAAGACTTCTCGCAATGCCTCCGTGCCTCCTGTTGACGCGCCGATAGCAATGATCTTCAAAGTCGTTGCTTTCAAGGACTCCATCGGCTTCGATGGAACCGGAGTCGAGACTCGATTGTCCATTCGTACTTTCGCCGCAGCCTTCACGCGGGCAATCAGCTCACGAGAAAGCTCTCCAATCGTATAGGCTTCGCCCGGCTTGCACAAGACGTCCACGGCGCCCAAAGCCAGCGCATCCATCGCCATTTCACTCCCTTTCGGAGTTAGCGATGACACGACGATCACAGGCATCGGTTTGTGCTTCATCAGCTTGCGCAAGAACGAGAGTCCGTCCATGCGCGGCATCTCAATATCGAGAGTCAGGACATCCGGCGCAAGTGAGAGAATTTTGTCGCGCGCAACGTAGGGATCGGGCGCGCTGCCCACCACACTGATTTCAGGATCACGCGCAAGCTCATCACTCAAGACCTTGCGCACAAGAGCCGAATCATCCACAACAAGTACTTTGACCATTGTATGTCCGCTTAGGCGTTGACCTGATTCTGAACTTCAAACAGAACTTCGGCCAGAGTATTTTCAACATTCAGAACCAGACTTTGCACCTGCTGAGAGGATACCGTGGACGTCGCGTTGTCCACCAATTCAGGAGGACTAAGATCAAAGATCGGCTCCGTTCCAAAATACTCCGTGAGAATATTCCCGCAAAGCATGTTGAGCAACTCTTTCAAAGCATCGCCTTTGCGCGCCTCCGCCTCCGGCCCCTCGCAAGATTCGCCCAGCAGATTCTCCACCACCGAAACCAGTATCTCCTGATTGACGCGCAATGTCACGCGGCCCCGCGCCGCTCCGTAAAACGTCATCGAAGCCGCACAGTCGGGAGCGGGTATCTCCTCGGAGGTGTCGCTCGGATACATGTTGAGAAAGGCAGAAGTCTCAAAAACTCGTGTTGCCGCTTCGAGAATCGCTTGATCAGCATTATTTGGCATGAACGTGCGCTCCCAATAGTGTTTGCATCGCCGCAGCAACCTCTTCCGGAGTGAACGGTTTGCGGATATAACCCTGAATGCCGCTTCGCCGCAACTCTTCCATGCGCGTCTCGCTGCCTTCAGTTGAGACAATCACAACCGGAAGGTCCTTCCATTCCTCGGATTTCTGCAGCTCGTTGATCAGCGTCAATCCGTCCATCACAGGCATGTTGATGTCGCAGAAGATGATGTCCGGCCAGTAATCGCTTAGAACTTGAAGAGCGTCTTTTCCGTTTACGGCCTGCCGCACTTCGCCAATCTCGACGCCGCACATACGGACCGTGCGCTCCATCACCGTGCGCGTGATACCGGAATCATCAACGATGAGAATGTTGTATGCCACTGGGTGTATCCTCAAACAGTTCAAGTGTATTGGGTAGTTCCATCATCGTGCTTGCGCACAATGCTTCAATGGAGTCCGGCGTCAAGCCAAGCGCGGTTGCCGATTCGGTGTTAACCGCCACGTTCATTCCTTCAATTCCAATTCCCGCTCCGATCGTGCGGGCTACCGCGTTGGCGATGTGCACCGCGTCCGACGTCGTTGTCGCCAGCTTCTCATTGCGCGGATGATGATGCCACGAAATGCAGTTCACCAACTCATCGGGAAATCTCCAGCGCCGCGCAATCAGTCCGCCCACCTGCGCATGATCGAATCCGAGCACGCGCCGCTCGGCCTGGACGTACGTGAGATGACTGTCACGCGCCGTAACGCGAATTTCGAGCATCGTCTCCTTATCAATGTGCCGCGAAATGACCAACTTGCCCAAGTCATGCAGCAGCGCGCCCGTAAAAGCCATCGGAGGAACGCGCATTGAAGCGTATCGCGGAAGCAATGCTGCTGCCGTGGCCGCCGCAACGGAGTGGTACCACAACTCGTTCTCGTCAAGCTCGTAACCCGCGCAGGGAGACTTGAAGCGCGATCCGATCTCGCGTCCGACTGCATTCTGAAGAATCTGACCCGCTCCGATCTTGGTCACTGCCTCGCGAACCGTACTAACAGGAGTCGGAGATGAAAAATACGCGGAGTTTGCGAGACGCAGTACGTTTGCCGTCATCGCGGGATCATACTCGATCACGCGAACGATCTCGTCAACGCCGCTATTCTCATTTGTGATAACCGCCGCAAGGCGAGGAACCGTCGGCGAGACCGGCTCCAACCTCTCGATATCCAATGAAACTGCCGCTATGGAGATCATACTTCCACCTCCTGCCCCGCGTTCGTGAACCAAACACGGCCTGTGCCAAGATCAAGGAACATCGTGCGCGAAATCGTTCCGCCCACGTTTTCGCCCTTACAGAGAAGTCCTTCCTTCCAGAGTATCTTGCGCATCGCAGTGTAATTGCGTTTGCCGATGGCGAAGAAGTCCTTGTGATCCACAAATTGCGCGCCGCCGGCTACCTTTACAATCAAACGGGTCTTCATCGCACCGGCTTTCTGAATCTTATCCAAGAACAGAGGAATCCCTGAATCCGCGAACATCCACGGATTGCCCTCGGCGCGCGAGGGATTCACGCTCGCATCGGGAAGCATGAAATGCAACATGCCGCCGACGCGTGCGGCCGGATCGTACAAAGTCATGCCGATGCACGATCCCAGCGCGTGAGTAACGATGACGTTGCCCGCGCCCTGCGCCAACTTCATGTCCGCCACGCCGACAACGTGACGCTTCACATTTGCTAAGATTTGGCTCACGGTTTCTCGTAGATAGTCGGACGGATATACTTGAACGGATTCTGGATGCCTGCAAGACTCTCGGAGTGTCCTACAAACAATGTGCCCCCGCTGCGCAGCAAATCAAAATAGCGATGAATCAGCTTCGTTTGCGTGGGTTTGTCAAAATAGATCATAACGTTACGGCAGAAGATCAAATCGAACGGTCCTTTCATCGGCCATGACTCCATCAGATTCAGTCGGTTGAAACTGATCAGATTGCGAATCACAGACTCCACCGAATAGATAAACGCTCCGTCGTGCTTCTCGCGCGTCATGTATTTGTTCAGCAGCTCGGGCGGAATGGACTTAACCCGATCTTCGCCGTAGCGACCGCGCTTTGCTGTATCGAGAACCTTTGTCGAAAGGTCCGTCGCCAGAATCTTGAAATCGAAGCGACCGGGATTCGGCAGGTTGCCGTGTATGAGCATCCCCAATCCGTACGGCTCTTCGCCCGTTGAGCAGCCCGCCGACCACGCGCGAATTGTCGTCTGTCCCTTCTGCACCATCTTCGGCAGCGCCTTCTCAACCACGTAGTCAAAGTGATCAGATTCGCGCCAGAAGCTCGTCAGGTTTGTCGAAATGGCGTCAAGCATCGTGACAAGTTCGTCTTGCGACTTCTGCTCGCGCACAAAAATCAGATACTCGCCGATGGAATTCAGATGGAGTGCGCGAAGCCGCTTGGCAAGACGAGCGGACACCAGCTCCTGCTTGCCGTCCGTCAGATTGATTCCGGCGAGAGACTTCACAAGCTCCGCAACCTTACGGAAATCCGAATCAGAAACCTTTTCAGATATCTGCGACGAATGTTCTTTTTCTTTCGTATTGCTCTTCATGTTTTTTGCCAATGAAACGGAGATTACGAGCGACACATAGCCTGAATTCCCTCAACGTCAAGGATCAAACTGATGCGTCCGTCGCCAAGGATCGCGCAGCCTGCCACCGCTTCAATTCCGTCGAACTGCTTGCCGAGGGATTTGATCACCACCTGCTGTTGACCCAAGAGTCCGTCAGCCATGATAGCCACACGCCCGGACTTCGCCTCTGCGACAAGCAAGATACTGTCCGGCAATTCCTCTTTCGCGCCTGAGATTCCGAACATGCTGTGCAGCCTGCACACCGGGATCAACTCGCCGCGCAGCTTCACTAATTCTCCGCGACCGTGAATTGTCACAATATCTTCGGAGGCGGGGCGAAGTGATTCTGTTATCGTGATCGTCGGTAGAATGTAGCGGTGACTTCCGACGGTCAAAACCATTCCGTCAATGATCGCGAGCGTGAGAGGCAGCCTGATTCTGAACACGGATCCTTGCCCCACGGCTGAGTCAATCTCCACCGAGCCGCGCAGCTTTTCAATGTTCGTACGAACCACGTCCATACCTACGCCTCGACCCGAGACATCGGTCACCTTGTCGGCAGTTGAAAAACCCGGCAGGAAGATCAGCGCAAAAATTTCTTTGTCGGTCAGTTGCGATCCGGCCTCCACCAGCCCTTTCTCGATTGCTTTGGCCAGAATTTTGTCGCGATTCAGACCGCGGCCGTCATCTTGCAAAGTGATCACGACGGAGCCGCCTTCATGCGCGGCGGAGAGTCTGACCGATCCCGCGCGAGACTTTCCGACTTGCACACGCTGATCGGCGGGTTCCACGCCGTGATCCACTGCGTTGCGAACCATATGCACGAGCGGATCCGCAATCGCTTCAACCATGTTGCGGTCGAGTTCCGTTTCCTCTCCCTGCATCTCAAATTCAACCACCTTGTCCGCTTTGCGCGCTACGTCGCGAACCAAGCGCGCCATCTTCTGGAAAGTCGCCTTCACTGAAACCATTCGCATCGAAAGCGCCAGTTCCTGAAGTGAGCGCGTAATCTTCGAGAGTTGCGCAACGTTCTGCGTCAGTTTGCGATTCGCGGATTGCATGATGTCCGGGTCCTGATTCACCATCGCCTGCGCAATCACCAGCTCGCCGACCATATTGATCAGATTGTCCAGACGCGACATGTTCACCTTGACGGTCGCATCGCCAGTGCTCTGTGCCGCCGCCGAGGCCGCATCAGTTTGCTGAGTCTTCAGAGCCTGCGTTACCTCCGCCGGCTTCACAACGCCTTCCGACACAAGTATCTCGCCTATCGGTCTGGCGTCGCCGCCAGCCTGTTGATCGAGCGCGTTCCGCACCGCTTCCGGCGTCGTCACTCCCTTCTCCACAAGAAGTTCGCCAATCGGCTCAACCTTTGGTGCGGAACTCGTCGGAGCAACTTCCTCCGGGTGCTCCAGGCGATAGATCAGACTCTCATAGTTTGGAGGAATTGCATAGCTTCCCTTTGCTATCGCCGCGTTCAACTCCTGCACCAGCTTGCGCAAGAGATCGCGCGACTCGAAGATCAAGTCCAAATAGTGGGGTGTGAGACCCAGCGTTCCCTTACGGACTCGATCTAAGAGATTCTCCGCTTTGTGCGCAAGTTCTGTGATGTAGCCTACTCCCACAAAACTCGCAACTCCCTTCACCGTATGAAAGGAGCGGAATGCCGTGTTTACGGATTCCATGTCGTCCGGTGTCGCCTCAAGATTCATCAAAGCAACTTCAATATTTGTGAAGTGCTCCTCGGATTCCACCTGAAACTCGCCGACAAGATCCACATCAACGCCTTCGGGAATCTCAAACAGTCCACTTGCAGGCATATGTGGTTGGGGAGCGGGGCCTTGGGGATCAGCAAATGTGACGACAGGAACTGAGGTCACAGGCTCAGGCGGAAGTGGCAGCATCGGAACAACAATGTCAATCTCCGGCGCCGCTTCGGCCTTCATGGCTTTGAGCACTACCCTGAAATCAATATCAGGATCACCACCCCGTGCGAGCGTGTCAAAGACTCTTCCCAATGCGTCCTTCAACAAGAGCATCGCATCGGAGATCGCGGGATAAGAGGACTCCGGCGCTTGCGCCAATTCGTCCTCAATCTCATGCAGCGCTTTGGATAGTCGCTCGAAGCCTACAATGCCCGCCTCGCCTTTCCACGTATGAACCTGACGCTTCAAGGCGCGAAGTGATTCCTCGCCCTTCTCCTCCAACCCGAGAGCCAATTCCTCAAAATCCTCGAGCAATGAAGGCTGCGACGCAAGATAGTCGGCAATCAAGTCCGCGGCAATTGTGGAAGGTTGATCCGTGCTTTCTCCCTCCTGAAGAGTTGTCAAGAGCTTCATCAACTTATCGAGATCAACAGCGGACGACTTGGCGCCTGCAACTTTCTTAGCCAACTTCACGGCGCTCTTCGCCGCTTCCGCCAACTCGCCGCTCAGATTCGCCTTCGACGCGTAGTCTTCCAGCATCGAAGCCACCTTCTTCCCCGTCCCGTCGCCGGGGGAAAGTAGCAACGCTTCTTCGGTAATTGCCGCAAGAGTGCTCATGTTCTCAATCATTCCTTGTGATTTCCGAATGCCTAACCGCCCGCGCTTTCAAGTGCGCCGCGAATCCGTTCCATTTTGTCTTCGCAAGCGCCCCGCTTGTGTGAGATCGCCGCGCTCTCCAATTCTCTTCCCAACTGCTCCACTTCGGGAAGCATCGCCAAACCCGCCACACCCGCAAGATTGTGTCCAACCGATTTCGCAATCGAAAAGAACTCGTCGTCCGACATCGCCACGGCCATCCGAATCATCGGGAGAATCTCAGAACTAAGTTCCTCAACCGAAAGCCGGGGCGACGTCTCGGAAAGCAGCTCGCGTATCTTCCTGACTATCATAGGAAGTGAATAGGGCTTGCCGATCGCGTCATGCGCGCCCAGACTCTTCCGACTTCGCGCCACAGCGCAAGTCCAAGTCCAACAAGTCAGGCAAATCTCGCTTCAGAAGTATCAGCGCCAAGTCAATGGACTGAGCCGTTTCCACGGTCCAGCCCCACTCCGTGAGAAGTCGGGAAATCCAGCGCAAGAATAACTTGTCGTCATCGCAAACAACCGCGCGTCGTGGCATGGGCAGAAGGTGTAAAGTTTGGCTCCGAGGCCCTTCCGAGAGCGCCCGTTGCCCCGGTTGCACAACTTCCCTGTCAGCCTTCTGTATATATTTATTTGACTTGCGCAAATCGCGACGCTCCCCTGAGTCAAGGGTTTCACACCCTCTCCGCAACTCCTGAACAATTTCAGGTTGTCAAACGGAGACCGCTGCGTCGGCGCGGCTTGCGTCTCCCCGCCTTTTTCGATACCTTGACGGCGATCCTTCGTTGAGAGCCTAATCTGCTGTGGAATCAAATCTAAGTCACTCCTCCGAACCGCAAGTCGCGGTCATCATCGTGAGCTTCAACTCGCGCGACGACGTACTCGAGTGTCTTGCCGCGCTTGAAGATGACATAGCATCTGAATTGGTGGAGGTGATCGTCGTGGACAACGGATCAAACGACGACTCGCCTGCGGCAATCGCATCACAGTTCCCCGCAGTCAAACTTATAGCGTTACAAGAGAATCTCGGCTTCGCATCTGCCTGCAATGTCGGCATCCAGAACAGTTGCGCGCCCAGTATCTTGTTGCTGAATCCCGACACGAAGGTGCGGCCCGGAGCAATCGCATCACTTCATGAAGCGCTCGCTGCTCACCCCGATTGGGGGATTGTCGGCCCCCGGATGGTGGATCAGCACGGCCATAGCTATTGCGCCGCACGCACGCTGCCGACAGTCTGGAGACTAATCACGGAGACGCTGACTCTGTATCGCCTCTTTCCGCACTCTGCGCTTTTCAACAGCTATCTCTATGGAGACGTGAATCTCGATAATTTGGATCGCGTGGAGCAGATCGAGGGCAGTGCGCTGATGATCTCGCAACGGGCGCGCGCGCAAGTCGGCAATCTCGACTCGCGCTTCTTCATCTACTTTGAAGAGGTGGATTGGTGCAAGAGAGTCGCTGACGCGGGATTCGAGATTCATGTCGTGAAGGATGCGGAAGTCATGCACCGCCGCTCCACGACCATGTCGAAATTCTTCATCTTTTCGCGTCAGGCGCGGGCACAGAGCGCCATGAACTACTTCCTCAAGCACCACGGCAAGTTCGGACTATTCAAATTGCGCGCTGCGATGTCCGCTGCGCTTCTGATCCGCGCGCTCCTGCTCTTCCCGCTCGTCGCAACAGGCCGTCAAAGGCATCGCACCAAGATTGCCGCAACCTTTGCCGAGTGGCGTGAATTCACACGGGGAATCCACGCATGAAGATTCTCCATGTGCTGAATGGCTCCCACTACGGGGGCGCGTCCGTCATGGCCGCCGAGATGGCTGCCGCACAGCGGAAGCTCGGAATTGATGCGCAAGTCTGTCTACTCGAGGGCGGAGCAACTGCGGATCGAATCCGACTGCTTAATGTGCCCGTGCATGCTTACGATCCCGAAGCCGCTTTCTCATCAAAGCGAGGAAGATGGAACGCGCTCTACCACGGATTCCGCGAAATCTGCCGGCTCTTCGAGCCGGATATTCTGCACTCGCATCTCGCTCTGCCGAATCTCCTGTGTTCGCGACTAAGAAGACAAGACGGCACGAAGTGGATCGCAACACTTCACGGTTCATGGAGACAATATCTCTATAGCCCTGAGACTCTCGGAGCGCCATGGCGCAAGCCCTACTTGCTGCTTCGCTATGCCTGGGGGGTCGCCCTAACATCCCGATCCGCCGAGATGATCACGACCATGACTCATGACGGAGCGCATGATTGGAGAATGGCCGGCATCGCGAAGCGCCGCCTCAGAGTCATTCCCAACGGCATCGCACCGTTATCAAAGCAGGAGCGCAGCCTCCGTCGCGAATGGAATGTGCCTGACGACGCGACGGTAATCGGCTCGCTCGGATACTTTGCGCCCGTAAAGGGATTCGACTTACTTACGGCTGCGTTTGAACACATCTCCGCTCGCCATCCCAAAGCATATCTCGTTATCGCCGGAGGCGACGTGATGAACAATAGCTCGCTGCGTAACAAACTGATTAAGAGAACCCGCACATCCGTAGCACCGGAGAGACTTCTGATTCTGGATGAACAGAGTGACAGCGTTCGCTTTCTCTCCGCTCTGGACTGCTATGTATCCGCCTCTCGCAGCGAAGGTATGTCGCTCGCGCTCCTCGAAGCCATGCACCTCGGACTGCCTTGCATTGTTAGTTCCGCCGGAGGAAATCCCGAAGTTGTGCGAGACAAAATGGATGGACTCGTGTTTGAATCCGGCAACATCGCCGACTTGGC
>JADLDM010000013.1 GCA_020846695.1 bacterium
ATCGCACAGGCCGCTATCACTTCTCTCACTCCCCTTTCTCCGTTCACGGGGAAAGGGGCCGGGGGATGGGGGTCTTCTCTATCCTCTTCTTTTCGATTTTCGATTTTGAGTTTTCGATTTCTCTCGGCGCTTCCCTCATCGCCGCAACTCCGCTCCCGCGTCCCAACACCTGATAGAAATAAGTTCCCTCACCGGCGGGATACGCTTCCGCCCACGTCGTATCCGTTCCCGCAATCGTCGCCCTCAGATAGTAAAGCGTATCGGACAGCGACGCGCGATAAATATCCATGAATGCAGGGCTACCCGGATCGCCGTTGATATCTTCCGTGATCGGCGGCCATGCAAGGTGCATATTCAAACTGTCGCTCCAAATCACCACACTGTCTGCCGCAAACAAAGCCGGATCGGTCGGCTGCGCAACAAAGATCACCTGATCAAATATCGCCTTCCATCCCGGCGACGACGGATTCAATCCGACGAGCTTCATCTTCAGCGTGTTGTAACCCTCATTCAGAACGTGCGTCCCGCCCCATAACGTGTCACTGCGAATCCAGCTGTTGTACATCGTCGGATAGTAGGTGTCATAGCTCGACAAACTTGTCTCTCCGTTGATCTCAATGGTTACAATCGCGCCCGCGCTCGTCCGCGCCATGAAATACCCTGCGTGATACGTTCCTCCGTGCGGCGCATAAAAAGGCAGCGTCACATAGTGCGTCGTGTTCGTTCCGTAAAGTCCGTACGCGGCCATTCTACCCCAGGGGTCCGTATTGCCCGAAGAGATCCAATCCCTGCACCACTCATCGCGAATGCGCGTGCCCGACCACGTAGAATAGAGCAGCACTTCCGGCTCGACGCGCCACCAATTCCGATACTTGAGCGGCGTATCTGCCGTCACGGGAATGCTGATATCCGGCACGCCTTGCAGCGCTAAACTTCCCTCCACCAATCCGTCCGGCACGCGCACCTTTCCTACAATCTTACCATGCGAATCAGCATAAGGAGTCAAGCCTACCCAATCGCAGGCCAATCCGCCCGCCGTGACCGTCACACCTTCCGCCTCCTGTAAGCCGTGAATCTCGATCTCCAATGTATCGCCGGCATGGACGGTCGTGTCAATATCCGTGCGTTGGGGTCTGAACCACAAAGTCGTATGAGCAAGATGCTCCCATGTCGCATCTACGGTGTCTTCTTGCGCGCGAATCACGATCAACGAGTAGCTTCCTTCAAGCAAAGTATCCGATGCAAGAAACGTCGCATCAAAGATCGAATCCGCACTGATCGTCAGACTCGCGCCGACGTCGGGCACAAGCCAAGTTCCGTTCATCGCCACTCCATCTACTCCGTCATTCGGATCAAGCCCATTGCCTACAACCCGAATCTTCTCGCCTGAGTGAGATTTCCCGTCACCGCTTGCGTCCAGCACTCTCCACTTCGGCCTCGCGCAATAGGCAAAGCCCATGCTCCGGTAGTGCCCGCTCAGGTTATTGAACCGTCCCACTTCTATCCCAAATCTTAAAGACTCTTCAAACGCTATCGCATCACCGAGATGCCAGCGATACGCCGCAGCGCTATCACCAAGATACGCCACGCAACCGTGAAATCCCAATCGGTCATAGGCCGGAGTCCAGTAATAGCCGCCTTTGAAATAATCCTCTGTGCCCGTGCCATGCCACGACGGCGTGGTCTCGCCGTCAATGTAGAAGCTCTCGTCGCCTTCCAAGACGTGGTTATCCCGCTGCTGCATATCCAACATCGTTCCAACGTAGTTCCCCGGCCCAGCAAAATTTGCGATAGAGTTGTCCTCCCAAAACCGATTTGGATTCGCCTCGTGAAACTGTCCGAGCAATCGCCAGCTCTTGGGAGATTCATCTATGGTCTCTATGATAGCTGTGAAATCCTGAGCGGCGCCCGTCATGTTCTCAAATTCAACCCGCATGCCTCCGTCGAACCAGATCGGCAAGTTGAAATACAGAGTGTCGCCAAGCATTCCTGTCACACAAGACTGATAAGTTCTCCAACCCAACGGCGTGCCCATCGCAACCGAAACAGGGCCCTCTATGTCAGGAACAGGGTAGCCGTCCGTGTAAATGCGCATCTGGAAATTCTCGAACACCTGCTGCGTGCGATTCTGAAATCTTATTAACAGCCTTCGCGTTCTTCCTGATGTCTCCGTTGAGTTCAGGGAGATCGTCTGCCCATCAGCAAGAGATGTTGTGAGTTCGTCGCTCTCCGTCGCCGCAGGAGAGAAGATCGGATCCGAAGGACTCGAAAGCATGTCCGACAGTGAATCCAATTTTGCCAGATAGTCCGCAGAGGGCGGCATCGTGAAAGACTCTATGACGGTTCCCGGAGGATACTTGTGCGCCGTGACGTGATAGTAGATTGTAGAGATATTGTTGAAAGTAATCCGCGCTCGCGACTGAAACGGAATCGGAGCGTAGTTGTAGTAGCTGCTCGTCGAACTGTCTGCAACCGGAGGTCTGAATGGATCCATGTCGCCAAAGAGATACGTAATCGGCGTGTCAACCACGGCATGAACCGTGTCGTCCACAAAAATTCGTATTCTCCATGCGCTGGTAGCTCCCGGCTTCGTCCACCACCAATCCGTAATCATTCCCGGACCCGCTATATCGCATAGGATCTTCCATCCTGCAGCGTCCACTCCCTGATAGTGCCCCAAATCATCATTGCCGCCGTTCGTCGCATAGCTCGAAAAGTGAACAGTCTCCACACCCAGAGGCTCCGCAAGTCTTTCGCTGTGCAGCATGATCCCCATCGGATCCTGCGCAAATGCCGCCGAAACCAATCCGAGAAGTAGAACTCTCAATAGTCTTCGCATAATATCTCCATTTGCATCCTAATCTACCAATATAATTGACAAGCCCGCGTTTCGCAACTCCCCGGCACAAGATTCGCAATTCCGTGCCGCCGACTACTGACCCTCCCTTCACGCAATCCCAACAAAAATGGGCCGGCATTGCCGACCCACTATTTCACATCCTCTACGAGCTCTCACACGTCTCTGATTCCGGTTTCATACCTCATACCTCATACCTTCTCCCATCCCCCCACTTCAACACTATCCCCCACGCGGATCACTCCACCCCGCTTCACCACCGCAAATATCCCTTCGCGCGGCATCACGCAATCGCCCGCGCGATAGTAGATCGCGCACTTCGCGTGACACTCCTTGCCGATCTGCGTGATTTCCAACTCCGCATCGCCGATCTTCACGCGCGACCCAATCGTCAGATTCGGAATATCAATAAACTCCGTGGTAATATTTTCCGCGAAGGCTCCCGGCCTCACCGGCACTCCCTTCGCCCGCATCTTCTCCACACTCTCCATCGCAAGCAGCGAAACCTGCCGATGCCAATCGCCCGCGTGAATGTCACCCTCCAAACCCCAATTCTCGATCAGCTTGATTTCCGGCACATTCGTCTTAGGTATCCCTTTCTTCTTGCTGACGGATATCGCGCCGATTTTTCCAGTGATCGCCTGTTCACTCATCACTATCCTCCTATCTCAATCATGCTTAGATCGTTTGTCCGCTCCAATTCCTCCGGAGCCGGATGTCCTTCGCGCTTCCCCTGAACAACTGCGCGAATGTTGTCGGCAATTTCTTGGTCACTTGCTCCATTCCGCATCACATCTCTCAGTGATTCTTCCGCCGGAAAGAAGAGACAGCTTTTCAAGCTGCCGGTCGAAGTCAATCGCAATCGAGAACAGCTTGAACAGAAACTCCGCGTCATCGAGGCGATGATGCTCACCATGCCGACGAACCCGTCCACTTGAAAATCTTCAGCCACGCGATTCTCGGTGAAGGTCTCCGGCAGCGCGCGAAGCTCATATCGCTCTTCGATCCGTCTTCGCATCTCTTCATAGGTCACAAATCCCCGCTTGTCCCAACGATTCTCTTTGAAGGGCATGTACTCGATGAACCGCACATTGATAGGCTTCGTGCGCGTCAATTCCACAAAATCGAGAAGTTCTCCTTCATTCACTCCCGGCATCACCACCACATTCATCTTCAACGGCGCAAATCCCGCAGCAATCGCCGTCTCCACCGACTTCCAAACTCTCTCAAATTCATCTCGCAGCGTGATTGATTGAAAAACGTCGCGTTTCAAAGTATCCAAACTGAGATTCAGACCCGAAAGCCCCGCTTCTTTCAACGTGCGCGCATGTTCCGATAACAGCACACCATTGGTGGTCATCGCAACCGTCCGAAGTCCCGGAATCTCTCCAAGCTCGCGAATAAGCCCGACAATCCCCTTGCGCAGCAGAGGCTCCCCTCCCGTGACCCGCACCTTCTTCACTCCAAGCGAGGCCATGATCCGCGCGATCCGCGCGATCTCTTCAAGCGTCAGAAGCTCTTGCCTCTGCTGCCACAAAACTCCACTCGCGGGCATACAGTACGTGCAGCGCAGGTTACAGCGGTCCGTCACCGAAATCCGCAGGTAATCCTGCACCCGCCCGAACCGGTCAATCAGCGCAGTAGCATGAGTCTTATTTGTCTCAATTGGTTTCATGTCCGCAAGATACTAAATTCTCGCAATGCATACTGTCATTCCCTCACACTTCCGCCCCATCCTCTTATCGTGCGGGAAAACACAGAGGTAGGGCTTGCTTAATACTGGATAATTTAGTATATTTTTCCAAAATAGCAATAGACCTTCGTAATCATCACAAAAATAACACCTAAGCCGCATCATGGACTGGAACAAGACCGTTGGACAAGTCGTTACCGAGGACTACCGCACGGCCCTCGCATTTAAGAAACTCGGAGTGGATTTCTGTTGCAGGGGCAATATCACCCTTTCTGATGCCTGCGACACGCACAACATTCCGCAGTCCGCGCTCGAGGCGGCCTTGGCTGAAGCGACCTCATATGCGACCGAAGTATCTGAGGATTTCGCAAATTGGGAGTTGGATCGGCTCGCAGTTCACATTGTACAAACACATCACACCTATGTCAAGCGCCGATTGCCCGAAATTGAGGCGCAAATCGAAAAGGTCGTAGGCAAGCACGGCGCAACTCACCCCGAACTCTTCGGAATCGCGAAGCATTTTGCGGCCGTGGCTGCCGAACTTCGCATGCATATGATGAAAGAAGAGCAGATTCTCTTCCCGGTAATCCGCGAAATGGCGATTGCAACTCGTCACGGCGGCGCGTCACGCCCGGCTCCTTTCGGGAGTATTCGCGGACCGATTTCCGTCATGGAAGCCGAACACACCAGCGCGGGCGGCGGCATGGCGGCCACACGCCAACTCTCCTCCAATTTCACTCCGCCGGAAGATGCATGCAATGGTTTCCGTCTGCTCTACAACTTGCTTGAAGAGTTTGAGACCGACCTGCATCAGCATATTCACCTCGAAAATAACATCCTCTTCCCCCGCGCAATCACCATGGAAGAACAAATGCACGGCTGAAACATCTCAAATCACGACCCGCCGAGCCGGGTTGCGCTCCGTCCCTATTCCACGGTACCACTCTATCGCGCATAACCCGGCCGAAACGACTCGCTCGTTAATTGTTCGTCTATATTGTCAAAGAGGCCGCCCATCACTGAGCGGCCTCTTCCTATCTTGTCCCCCTGCCTGCGGGGGGACCACAGGGGGGTGTCAATTCGTGCTTATCAAGCACCTACTTCAGCAGCAACATCTTCTGCTCTGCCGAGTAACCATTCACATTCAAACGATACAGATACATACCCGACGGTAAACCGGCTGCATCGAACAACACGCTGTGTGAACCCGCAGTCATGTTGCCGTTCACCAAGGTTGAAACTTCCTGACCCTGAATGTTATAAACCTTCAGACTCGTGAAGCCCGCCTCAACCAAGTCAAACGAAATCGTCGTCGTCGGATTGAACGGATTCGGATAGTTGTTACGAAGCGCATACTCCGTCACAACTCCCGCGCCCGCACGCGGCGTCGCCGAAGCCGTCGCAATCTCCTCACGATTACCTTCGATATCGCGCGCAACCAGTGCGTACGAATACGTCGTGCCGTTCACCGCCGACTGATCAATCCAGTTGTAGCTGTGACCCGAAGCCGTATTGCCCAAGGACAAAACTTCCGCAAGCATCACACCGTCACGCAGAATCTCAAATCCTGCATTATCGGTCTCGCTTGCCGTCGCCCAGTTAAGCGTGACCTGATCGTCACCGGCCACTGCATCAAAGTTCGTCAATTCGACATCGAGCTGACCGTCGGCGATAATGTAATCTTCAACTTCACCAAGCATGTCAAAGGCATACGTTCCGCACTGCTCCGCGCACGCGCCGACCACCGCAAGACCGAATCCATAGCGGCCCACAGGCGTCGAAGTCAAACGGAAACGGAACACACCGTCATAGCGGCCCATGTCCAGAACGCCCGGATCAATCACCGTGAACGAATGAACTCCCGGCACAACCAACACGTCGCGGATAATCCACTCGTCGGTAAGCAGCCCGCCGTCGCACGGAATACGGTCGCAGAAATCACCGTCGAGATTCCCATCTTTCCATGCATTCAAATACAGATTGCCGCCGCACTGATCATAGATGCCGTACATCTGCCCTGCCGTCACCGTCACTTCGACGACTTCCGGCTGGCAGGGATTCCACGGAAGATCCATAAACACGACGCCGTCATCTTCAGGCAACTGATCCTGATTGGGAAGCTCAGGCGCCGCTTCGCCATCCACCATCGCACCCAGCCAGGCAATACCCGATAGACCATGCGCAGGATTATTCACCAGCGTCGGATAGTTGCAAGGATCCAGATCGCCGTGATCCACTTCGTCATACGGGAACTGGCATTCATCCGGCAACTCCGAACACACGCACGTTCCGGTCTCAATCTGGAATGCCGTCACCGTGTTGTTATATGCATCCTTCACCCACAGCGCAGTTTGCGGTGCGAAGTTGATCGCGTCACACTCCATACCTTCGCAGCGCACCTGGCCTGCCGGGAAGCGACTGACAAAGGCACCCGTAGTCTTGTCGCAGCGACGCACCAAGTCCGGACCGCTGTTTCCAGCCCAAACCGTGCCGCCCGCGCCCATTTCAACACCCGAAATTCCACCTTCAGGATTGCCGTTTTCATCATAGAGAGTCAGGTTGCCCAGCAGAAGGCCCGCGGAATTAAAGTGAGCAATATAACCGCTCACATCAGTCGAATGCCAAATCGTCCCGTCCGTCGCATCGTAGTCAATTCCGTCCGTCAGCGCGTTTCCACCCATGCCCGCGAATTGATAGACTGCATTGCCCAGACGATCCACCGTCCAGATCGCATTGGTTCCCTGCTCACCGCCCCAGAAAAGCTGGCGGCCCTCATCCCAGCCCATCTCATCAATGTGAATCAGATTGCCCGACGCATCGGTAATCGGATGGGTCGAAATCAAATTGCCAAAGGCATCCATCTGATACAGGTTCGTCTGGTCGTAGTTCGTATAGTACAAGTCACCGCGGCAATCCACCGCAATACACACTCCAAGCCACGACGGAACCGGTACCGTGATCACACGAAGACCATTCGGAATCACCGAACAGGGATTGCCCACACAGGTGAACTCCCAACTCCACACACCATCCAACACATCACACTCCGCCTGAGTAACATCCTGGCACGACGGATTCGCGGGTGGTCCATAACAGCATCGTCCCGCAGGAGCAGGGCACGGAGCTTCGCAAGTTCCGCCTTCACTCCATTGCCCGCCCAAGTAATAGTTCTCGCAGTCATACTGATACGTCACCACGCAGTCAGGCAACCCATTGTTGCTGTAACAGCACCTTCCCACCGGCGGATAACAACTTGGATCTTCCGCGCACATCGCGCCTTCCGTCCAAACGCCGGCGAAGAAGTACGCGCTGCATTCATACTCTGAGATGTTCTCTGTGCAGTAAGGAGCATTGCTGTAACAGCACCGTCCCAAGGGCGGAATACATGTCGGCGCATCCGCGCAGCTCAAGCCTTCCGTCCAAACACCGGCGTAGTAAACATTGCAATCATACTCTGAGATGTTCTCTGTACAGTAAGAAGCCGTACTGTAGCAGCACCGTCCCAAGGGCGGAATACAGCTTGGCGCATCCGTGCAGCTCATGCCCTCCGTCCAAACGCCCGCATAGTAGTACTGACAATCCGACTCGGTAATATCCGAGGTGCAATAAGGTGACCACGTATAGCAACATCGTCCCATGGGCGGAATACACGTCGGCTCATCTGCGCAGCTCAAACCCTCCGTCCATGTCGCATCAAGACTATTGCCGCTGCGGTATTCTCCACCGCCACCTCCGCCACCGTAATAGTCGTAACATTCCTGCTCGGTCACTCCGTCCGTGCAATACGGCGCATAATCATAGCAGCAACGGCCCAGAGGATAACATGGCGGCTCGTCGGCGCACGACCCACCCAAAGTCCAAGTACCACCATTCCAAATCTCGCAATCCTCCTGTGTCAGAAGATCATTGCACCATATGCCGCCATAGCAGCAACGCCCCAATAAGGTGGGAGGGCAAAGCTCCTGATCGCACGTCGCTCCCTCATCCCACTGTATTCCGCTATTCAAAACAAGACATGTGTACTCAGTCACATCGTTCTCGCAATACATGTATCCATAATACGAATAACAGCAGCTTCCCGTCGGATCATCATCTAAGTTCCGGTTGCTGTCTCGCTTGAACTCCGGTTTATCATTCGCATGGCTCTGCTTCTGCTCTGGTTGGGAGTTACGCTTCGCTTCAAGCGCCGCAATCTCCGCTTCGCGCTCGACTAACCTGGCCTGAGCCGCTGCAATGGCCGCTTCCCGTGCCTCAAGCTTCGCATTGAGCGGATTCACCGCTGGTGCCTGACCCGCCTGTGAGCCGTTCTGGACCTGCGGGGCCGCCGGCGCATTCGCAACCGTCCCCTCGTCTGCATAGCTTGCTATCGCAAACAGCAGACAACAACATACAATCAAGAAATTTCGCATACGTCTTCCCTTCCTCGGTGCTTGACTCGACGGATTGTCCGCCATTATTGGTTATCACTCTACACTAATTTATCCTTTCTCTGCCGGGAGTCAATGAATTTCACTAAACTTTACAAAAAACGTCAAGTTATAACTATAGCAAATATAGTTATTCAATCACCCTGACCCGACTTATCCACAGGCTCAAAGGCGAGACTTTGTGAACTTGCACCCAAACTTGAAGCTCGTGTTCAATTATTGTGTCAATAATCCTTGAAAAATCGTAAATTACGCATACTATATCTTCTATATCCATATTTGACCTACACTTGCCACATGACTCGAACCCTCCCCCTGCTCGTGTTCACCCTATTGCTTGCAGCCTGCACCGCCAAGAAGGAACCTCCTGCCCCAGCAAAATCGCCGCTGAGCCCTGCTCCTTCCGCACCCACAGCCCTTTTCCCCGCGCTCTCCGACAGCAACAAGTGGGGCTTCATTGATCAACAGGGCAACTGGGTCGTGAACCCCTTCTACGATTTCGCCGGTGACTTCGCAGAGGGCTATTCCCGTGTTATGCTTGCGAACAAGTGGGGCTATGTAGATGAATCCGGCAAGCTTGCAATCCCGCTGCAATTCGAGCGCGCGCGGAGTTTCTCCGATGGCCTGGCGTCTGTTCGCATAGATCGCAAGTTCGGCTACATAGACAAGTCCGGCAAATGGGTGATTGAACCGCAATACGGCAAGCTGCTCACTCCTTTCGTCGAGGGATTCGCCGGAGTGCCCGATGGCCGCGGGATTTGGGGCTATCGAAATCGCAAAGGCGAGATGGCCATTCCCCACCGATTCGAGAAGGCTCACACCTTCTCCGAAGGACTCGCTTCCGTTTCATCCAATGAAAAATGGGGCTTCATTGATACGCTCGGCAACTGGGCGCTCGAACCGAAGTTTGTCTATGCTGATGCCTTTCATAATGGCCTCGCGCGCGTCCGCATCGGCACTCCGCCTAATGTGGACTGGGCCTTGATTGACAGAAAGGGCGAGGTCAAACTCCGCGTGCAGGTTCAGGAGATGCATGATTTCGTGGACGGGCTCGCGCGCATTCGTCTAAGCGACAAGTGGGGCTACATGAGCAACACGGGTCAATTCGTGATCCCCGCGCAGTATGACGCCGCTTTCGATTTCAGTGACGGTCTCGCCGCCGTTCGCATCGGCAACGGTTGGGGATACATCAACAAGCAGGGCGAGATGCAGATCAACATCGAGTTCAATATCGCCCGCGAATTCAAGAATGGCCTGGCCTACGTGACCTGGCCCGGCGGCTTCGGTTACATCAACAAACAAGGTCAAAAAGTCTGGCAGCGCAACACCCCCATTCCACCTTCTGCTGCTCCTTCCGACG
>JADLDM010000014.1 GCA_020846695.1 bacterium
AATATCTCGTCGCGTCATAGGTGTTCGTGTCACCCGCCTGCTGGCCGGAGCCTGCGGTAATCTGCTCGCTCACCCAGCTCTTGGTCGCAATCGGCTGAGTAGTCGCCGTGTCGGGCCACGTGACGACCACACCGGAATCCGCCTTCGCGTTGATGCGATTGCTCAAGGAAACCGTGTCCATCGCCGTCGCTTGCAATGTGCCGTCGGGGAATTTCACACCGTGCTGCGAGATCAGCGTATCCCCTTGAATACTTCCCGTTGCAACCAAACGTCCGGTCAGCGTCCCTGCCGTGGCTCCATCAACACTCAAGACTTGATACGAATACGGCACTGCGACAAAACGCGAGCGCGGAGTCATCTCAGGATCATTCCCCATCACAATGCCGAGATAGGTCTCCCCATCACTGAAATGCGCGAGATCGAGCGATGCCGTTTGCCCCATCGTTACACTGAATAGGCCACGCTCAATGGAAAGGTTTGAATAGGTCTCCGACCAAACCGGCGCGCCGCCAACTTGTTCATCATAAAGCCGTAAGGTTAGCGTGATGGTGGAATCGTAAGGACTGCCGTCCGGGTGAGACAGACTACCTTGATACTTGAAAAGCTGCGGGACGGCGAGCGCTGTCGAGAGCGTGAGCAATAGCCCCAGAATCATGCGCGTTATCTTCATCGGGAATTCTCCTCCAAGGTTGTGCGATTACTGCGTCTACACGCGCCCATCAGCAAAATCACGAGGTGCGTCCATTTCTTGAATGTAGACTCCTCTTTCGGTTGTGTCAAGTGTCTCAGACCCGGAGCAGAAGATAGTTGCCCCTCCAAACACCCGCGCAGAACCAGAAGAATGTTAAGTAATTTGAAATCAACGGGTTGGGCAGATGATTTGGAAATCCCGTAAACCTTTCGTATATTGACCCCGTCTGCAGATGATATGGCTTGGTTGCCGGGCTGCAGATCGATTTCTGTTCGTGTTCAGTTGTTCGTCGTTTCGCCGATTCGTCCCTCGTCGAAGTCCGTCAGCAGTGAGTCACGGAAGTCGCTCGAGGGCTTTTTGTTGCCCTCGGATTATTCAATCACTGGGGCGATAGGAGTTAGAAAAATGGCTAAGAGACTTTATGTCGGAAATCTTCCCTTCACAGCCACTGAAGAAGAAGTGCGCAACCTGTTCGGCGAGTGCGGAACGGTTGAGTTGGTTGACTTGCTGATGGATCGCATGACCGGCCGCCCCCGCGGTTTCGGCTTCGTGCAGATGGATGACGCCGGCGCCGATGCCGCAGTTGCCCGTCTCAATGGTTTCGAAATGGGCGGACGCGCGCTCAACGTTAACGAAGCGCGTGAACGTACCGAAGGCAGCCGTGGCGACCGTGGCGGTGACCGCCCCCGTCGTAACAGCGGTAGCCGCTGGTAGTCGGTAAACTACGACAATCAAAATCCCGCAGAGAAATCTGCGGGATTTTTTTTGTTTGCTCCGTCCTTCCCTCGCTTTAGCGGGGGAATAAGAAGGGGGTCTTCTCGCCGTTGTGGGTCTCCAGACCCGCAATGTCTCAATTCGGAACCGTGAGACCGTCGTCATCCTGAGCGAAGCGAAGGATCTCGCAGGGTCTCAATTCTGAACTGGAATTTGGAATTTGTAAATTGGAATTTTCTCCATCACTTCCTCCCTCGTCATCTCCCCCGGCTCAAGATCGCGCAACAAAATCGGAATCGCTCCCGTCATCGGCGTGACGGTGTAGAACATCGCGGGCGCATAGGCAATCACTCCCGTATGCACATACGTCGTGTCGCTCGTCAACCCGTGATAGTAATAAGGCCCCTGTTCCGTCGGCGAATAGAACACCAAATAGTGCGTGACCGTGACGGGGCACTCGCCAACTGATTCAGTTATGGGGTCCCATGCCAATCTTGCCGAACCCCCCTGCTGCGAAATTACCACCTGCGGTGACGCCGGTGTAGAAATCTGTGTTCCCGACAGCGGAATCTTCACATATCCGCCCACACCATTCACCGCATCCGTCTGCACCCGAAGCGTGTCATAATACGTTCCATCCGCAGTCGGCGCAAACGAAAGCTGTAAGCTGCATGCGCTCACCTGATTCGGAGCCAGAGCAAAGAAGCTCCCGCAGGCAGTCGTTCGCGAGAACTCGGCTGATGTCGGCTCAAGCGGCTGAAACACAACCACCGCTTCACTTCCAAAGTTCTTCAGTCGGAACCACTCTTGCTTTGATGCAGGACATTCCGTCACACCCGCATTCCAATTCAGCACCGGACTATTCGGCGCACTTGATTTCACCAGAGCCAGATAACCTTGCGAACTGACAATCGAAAAATTCCCATCGGAAATATCGCAGAACGTATCCTGCACCGCGCAAATCCTTATCCTGCAACTATCCGAGAGCGGATCCGTCACAAACCATGCATACTCCCCATCATTCTCCGTCGAATTCGTAATCACTTCCCACGCGCCAATCGGGTAATGGCGATTTAGCTCGATGGATACGCCACCCTCAAATCCCACTCCCACCCAGCGAGTTGTGTCTGTCGCGAGAATCGTGAGTTGCTCGAAACCGTCTGGAGAGCCGACGGAAATGCCGCTGTAAATGTGCGGACCAAATGCATAAGCTCCGATGTCAGCGACGCTGCCATCGCCGTCGTGGGTGGTTGCTGGATCGCCAGAGTCAATACAAGGAGAGTTTAGTTGTAGACGAAAATCAGCGTTTGAGTAATCAACAAACATTGGGTCGAAGAAAAGATTGTTGTATTGGTCACAGGAATCGCCGTTTGCATTCACGGTCGTAATCTGACCTATTCCAGCAGGATATCCACTATTTCCACCCACAGGTACTGAGACGTTCTGCCAAAACAAATTATAGGCGATAGTCGGCTGAGTGCTTCCCTCCCATAGCGCAATTGTAGCTCCATCACCGTTATTGTCAAAAATGCAATTTCGCACTACAAGTCCGCTAGAGACGGAATTTCTAATACCTGCAGCGTCGTCACCATGGTTGTTCACGATAGTACAATTCTCGATAATTGGAAACGAATTCCAAAATGCAAGTCCCGCGCCCTGATGGTGCCAATTGTCTCGAATTACACAGTGTCTTATAATAGGTGATCCAAATTGATTTAGGATCCCGCCTCCGTAGTTAGCCGAGTTTCTCTCTATTGTACATGAATTGCAAATGAAGTTGCTGAGTCGGCCCACGATGCCGCTGCCCTGCCGTGCTGATATGTTGTCCGAGACTCGTGAGTGTTCAATAGTTGGGTTGCAATCATAGAAATATACTCCACCGCCATCGTCGTCCGCTATTTGGCTCGGCCATCGAGCATTTTCAACAATCGTATATTGAACCTTGCAGCTATCAATCGCATTTATGAATCTTAGGCCTTTCCATTTCCCTGGATTCGCCAGAGTATCGGTGGTAAACAAAACGGAGTCGCCGACAGCTCCATCAATTAGGGCATATCCATTGACTTCAAACTCGAATTCCCCTTGAAACACAATCGCTACTCCGCTCTGAATCGTTAGCGACGAACCCACCGGAACTGTTACGTCGCAAGTAACCCTATAGGGTGATCCCCCTAGCGTCCAAGTTCCAGAGATGTTTCCGCAAACGTCAGTCTGTGCATATATGCTCTGGGCGAGCAGGAAGGCGATGAGGAGGGCGATGAGGCGTGTCATGTGCGGAATCCCCGAGAAAAATTTACAATTTACAAATTCCAATTTACAATGAAGAAATCAAATCGGTTGTCATCCTGCTTGTCCTTGAAAGGAAACGTAGGCTTGGCGAAGTGAAGGACCCCTCCGGAGAGATCCTTCGCTGCGCTCAGGAT
>JADLDM010000015.1 GCA_020846695.1 bacterium
CTGGTGAAGGACAATCCGATTGAGTGGACGCGCTGGCAGGTTGTGAATTGCTACATGGGTCGCTGCGGATTGATTAATTCCGGCGGCGCGGCGGGGCAGAATGATTTGGCCGACGCGGTGAAGACCGCCGTGATCAACAAGCGCGCGGGCGGCATGGGCTTGATCAGTGGACGCAAGGCGTTTCAGAAGCCCTTGAAAGACGGAGTCGAGTTGCTCAACGCGATTCAGGACGTTTATCTGGACAAGTCCGTCACTGTCGCGTAAGAAAGAATCTTCTGAAATGAAAAGCGGCGGCTTCGATGGGAGCCGCCGCTTCTATTTTCCGGTCTTCACTGACTATTGCTTAATGCGGACTCCGTCTTGCGGATTGTCCACGAAGTTTGGAATCGCCGCGCGAATCAGCGTGAGCATTTCCTCGTCACCGGGGTCTGAGGTTTCGAGATCAATCCTGCTGCTCTGCACTTTCTCAACTCGTGCGTTCTTGCCGAAGAGAAAATCGAGCCTGCCGAGCGAGCGTCCGTCGCGCTGCGCTCGCACAACGCGCGTGTTTTCGATGATCCAGGGCGAATCTTCATTTGAGCGAAAGCTCCGGCTTCCAATCACGGCATGAACGAACGGAAACTCCTGAGCAATGAGGCTGTCGGTAGCGTCGCCGCATGAAGAGAGCACGAGGATCAAATCTGCTTTCGCCTTGACCTCTGGAAGCACTCTCCGCGCTGTGGTTAGTGGATCATCAATCGTCACGTCAGCAGGAAGTTTCGCAGAGTCAATGCGCATGACCTCCCTGCTGCCGCATAGGCCAACATAGGCGATGCGCGCACCTTTCGTAAACTTCACCACGTAAGAATCCGTAACGAGCGAGCCTTCGGCGCGGACATTGGCGCTGACGAAATCGAATCTGGCCGCGCTACGCGCCTCGCGAAATTTGTCCATGCCCAGAGCGAGTTCGCGCTCGCTGACATTGACGGCTTTCACCTGAAGGAGATTGTACGCATCAACGGAGAGCTGTCCGCCGCTGTTGTCCGCTTCACTTGTTCCGCTCAGAAAATTTCCGGCATCGCAGTAAACAATATCGGAATCCTCGGCGCGCGCGGCCTTCAGTTTGCCGCTGCGCTTGGTGATCCCGCCGCCGTTATGTTTGCAGCCGCAGCCCTCGAATCTTCCTCGCGTCTCAGATGAATAGAACACGGTCACGACGGTGCCCTCGGCGACTTGTGATGAGCAGCCCTGAAGAAAGACAAGGGCGAGAACAAGAAGCCCTAACGAAACTGAAGTCAAACGCCTCACGCTGAGCCTCCGATTAAAAAGTTTGAATCAGCGCATATCCGCGATTGATGACCCCGCGTGCGCGACCCTTCATCTCCCAGCCGCCAAAAGGTGTGTTATGCGACAGCGACTTGAAGGTCTCTGGATCAACTTTCCACACATGCTCCGGATCAACAATCGTGAGATTCGCGGGCTTGCCTTCCGCGATGGACGGGATATCCTGCGCGAGAATTCTGCGTGGAGCGTACACGACACGATCCAGAAGAGTTTCAAGTGTCATTCCCTTGTTCAGGAAGTGCGTGAGAGCGAGACCGAGCGCGGTTTCAAGTCCGACGATACCGAAGGGCGCGACGTCGAATTCCTGCGTTTTGTCCTCCCAGGAATGCGGCGCATGATCGGTGCAATACACGTCGAGAGTGCCATCAAGAAATGCCTCCCAACACGCCTTGCGATCTTCTTCTCCGCGCAGTGGCGGATTCATTTTGTAGTTTGTGTCAAAGGTCTTGCACATCTCATCAGTCAGAAGCAGATGATGGGGACAGACTTCTGCCGTGACTTTGAGTCCGCGTTCCTTCGCGGAACGGATCTGCTCGACGGATTCGCGCGCGGAAACGTGACAGATGTGAATCGCGCCGCCCGTGTATTCGGAAATGAGCACGCAGCGCGCAACATCAATCGCCTCAGCAATGGTCGGAATTCCCGCAACTCCAAGTCGCGTTGACCACTCGCTCTCGTTCATACATCCGCCGTCGGCGAGATACTTGTCTTCGGCATGTTCGAATATTCGCGCGCCGAGCATGTTCGAGTATTCCACCGCATGTCGAAGAACTGCACTGCTTTTGACCGGACCTCCGTCATCGGAGAAGGCTCGCACGCCGGCTTCGACAATTTCGGACATATCCACGAGTTCCTTGCCCTCGCGTCCGCGCGTGACGGCGGCGATCACGTTAACTTCAACGGGAAACCCTCGCGCCTGATCGCGCACCCAATTGACGCTTGCAGCATCATCAAGCGGCGGTTGCGTGTTTGGCATACAGGCGATTCCGGTGAAACCTCCGTTCATCGCGGCCATGCAGCCCGTCGCAATCGTCTCGGCAACCTCTTTTCCGGGCTCGCGCAGATGCACGTGCAAGTCGAACCAGCCGGGCGTAATCCAATGTCCGCGCAGATCAATCACATCGGCGCCACTTGGAACGCTTTCACCGGAAATCACATGAAGAACACCATCCTTGACATGCAGGTTGACGATTTGATCCAGTTTGATCGCTGGATCAATCACACGCGCGCCTTTAAGCAGGAGATTTGCTGCACGAGCGGGAACATCGAATCTTGAGTAGTTTCCGGTCATATTACGCCGCCTTGCTATCTGAAGTTTCCGCGCGTCCGCCCGCGAGAAGATACAACACCGCCATGCGCACCGCGACGCCGTTCGTCACTTGCTGGAGAATTACAGAGTGCTCGCTGTCGGCAACATCCGAGGTGATTTCCACTCCGCGATTGATCGGCCCCGGATGCAGAATCGTGAGAGGCGTCGCGGCTTTCTCCAAGCGCACGCGATTCACGCCGAAGTACTTGTGGTATTCTCGCAGTGATGGAAACAGCCCGCTGGACTGTCTCTCCAGCTGAATGCGAAGAATATTCAGCGCATCCGCTTTTTGAATGACATCATCGAGACTATGCGTGATCTCGACTCCCATGTTCGCGAGTCCCCTCGGAATCAGCGTGGCCGGTCCACAGATGATGACCTCCGCTCCCATTTTTTTCAAGCCGATGATGTTCGACATCGCGACGCGAGAATGTAAGATGTCGCCGACCAGTGCGACTCGAAGTCCCTTCAGAGTCCCGAACTTGTCACGAAGGGTGAGCATGTCGAGCAGTCCCTGCGTCGGATGTTCATGGCGTCCGTCGCCGGCGTTGATGATGATGGATTCCAAGTGTCTCGCAAGAAAATGCGGGCTTCCCGGAGATTTGTGCCGCATGACGACGACGTCCACCTTCATCGCTTCGATGTTCAATGCGGTGTCCAGCATCGTCTCGCCCTTGGAAAGCGCGCTTCCCGAAGCGGAGAAATTCAGTGTGTCCGCCGAGAGTCTCTTTTCAGCAAGCTCAAAGCTTGTGCGCGTGCGCGTCGAGTTTTCAAGGAACAGATTGACCACGGTGACGCCGCGCAGCGTAGGAACTTTTTTCACCGGGCGATCCAGAATATCCCGCATCTGAAGCGCTGTGTCGAGAATCGTCTGAATATCCTCGGCGGAATAGTCCGCCAAACCCAGCATATGTCTCTGTGAAAGCAGGCTCATTGCTCGACCTCCACGAGGTAGATTGCATCTTCATCGTCCACTTCGCTCATGCGCACCTGCACCTCTTCATTCATGCTGGTCGGAACATTCTTGCCGATGAAGTCCGGCTTAATCGGCAATTCGCGATGTCCCCTGTCCACCATCACGGCAAGTTGAATACGCTTGGGTCTGCCGATGTCCATCAATGCGTCGAGCGCGGCGCGGACGGTGCGGCCCGTGTAGAGCACATCGTCCACCAGCACCACGTTGATGTCGTACAGGTCGAAGTGAATATCGGTAGTTTGCACCTGCGGCTGTTTGAGCGACGTGCGATAGTCGTCGCGATACATGGTCACGTCAAGCACACCGACGGGAATCTCTTTGTTCTCGATTTCTCGTATCTTTGCAGCGACACGTCGCGCAATGTAAACGCCGCGCGTCTGCATCCCGACGAGACCGAGGCGCTCAGTTCCTCGATTGCGCTCGATGATTTCGTGCGCGATGCGTGTAATAGTGCGCGCGAAGCCGGCCGCATCCACAAGTTTCGCTTTGAGTTTTGTGTTCATGAGAGTGGTATCTGAAGAAAGGAAAAGACCATCCTGAAGGATGGTCGGAAGGACAATCGGTGGAAACCGTTTCCCTTTCCGACCTCGCGGGTCCAAATTAAAGGGGCAGACTTGGAACGAAATCAGAACATGCCGAGTCGCATTCGCGCTTCGTCGCTCATCATGTCAACAGACCACGGCGGATCCCACACCAGGTCAACATTCACTTCGGCAACTCCGTCAAGTCGAAGAATCGCCTCGCGCGCCTGGTCCATGATTGTGCCGGCCAACGGGCAGCCCATGCTCGTAAGAGTAATTTTGGTAGAAACGGATCCGCCATCAATCGCAACATCGTAGACTAGACCGAGATCGGTGATCGGCAGATGCAACTCGGGATCAATGACCGTTGCGAGCGCGTCGAAGACTTGTTCTTCCGTCGGCATGGCTTATATTTTCTTTCGAATGGACGGGAATATCATAGAAGCCGCGAGCGTCTTCACAATCGCTCCCGGAATGAAAGGCAGCAAACCCAAAGCGACAGCTTGCCCGGCGGGCACGAACTGGCGCAACCACAGAAGGCCGGGCAGGAAGATCACAAGATTTCCGATGGCCATGGCGAGAAGTGTCGTCCCTATTTTGCGATCAAATCCCATTTCGGCGAGCTTGCCGCAAACCATGGCGCTCAGAACGAAACCGAGCAGATAGCCGCCCGTTGGACTGAGAAGCTGAGCAATTCCGGCTGCTCCTCCCGCGAAAACAGGGAGTCCGGCAAAGCCTTCGGCGAGATAAGCCAGAACAGCCATTGCACCCTTGCGCGCACCGAGCGCCATCCCAACGACGAGCACGCCGAAGGTCTGACCGGTAACGGGCACGGGTGTAAAGGGCAAAGGAAACGATACTTGTGAGCAGAGCGCAATTAGAGCGCTGCCGCCAACGACTAATAGAAAAGAAAGAAGTGCGGGCGAGATCGTTTTGTTTCGTGACAAAACGGAATCTGCAAGAGAAACGTACATAGTAAGGAATCGTTATGCTGTAAAGAGAACTCGATGTTTCATTGCGCAGCGATGAGTCCGATTCGTTGCGCGACGGATTCTGCCATATTTTGAAACGCAGCGGAGAGAACGTCGTGCGTTTCGATAGCCATGAGTGGATCGCCGGAATCTGCGGCAGCGACAAGCTGCGGGACGAGCGGAAGCTCTGCAAGCAATGGAACACCGAGCCTGCGTGCTTCTGCCTCCGCCCCTCCGTGACCGAAGATGTGCGATTCGTGATTGCAATGCGGGCAAAGGAAAGAAGACATGTTCTCGACAATTCCGAGAATCGGCACATTCATCTTCTGAAACATTGCCACGCCCTTGCGCGCATCAATCAGTGCAAGGTCCTGTGGAGTGGAAACAATCACCGCGCCGTCGAGTTGAATGCGCTGGCTCAACGTCATTTGCGCATCGCCGGTTCCCGGCGGCAAATCCACAACCAACACGTCGAGTTCACCCCAATTCACGTCGCGCAGAAACTGATCAGCGGCTTGATGCACCATCGGCCCTCGCCAGATCATCGGCGTTTCCGGCTCAACCAGAAATCCCATGGACATCAATTTCAATCCATTGCGATCCAGTGGGAGAATCTTATTGTCAAAAACGCGCGGCTTTTCGTGAATGCCGAAAAGCGTGGGCACGGAAGGGCCATAGATATCGAAGTCTGCAAGTCCGACTTCAAGCCCAAGCTTCTGAAGCATCAGAGCGAGTCCCGCCGCTACGGTGCTCTTCCCCACTCCGCCTTTGCCCGACGCTACAGCGATCTTCGTGCGCACACCTGGCAGCACGGGCTCGGAGGGTTCAGGACGCGAATGCGGTGAGGCGGGAGCGGAACTCGGCTGCGTCCACTTCATGTGAACCTGAACTTCTTTCACACCCGGCAGCGCGCGCACGGTTCTCGCCACTTCATCTTCGATCTTTCCGGGTACGGACTCGTCGCGAGCGGCCACGTCCACAAACACATTGACGACGCCGTCTTTCGTGATGATGTCCTTGACAATTCCGAAGGAGACGATATCGCGCGAGAGTCCGGGAAACTTCACGGACTTAAGCGCTTCAAGGATGGTATCTTTGGTCTGGGTCATTTGTCGAAATATGAATCTAAGAAAGCTACGAAATCCTTCGCAAGGAATCAAGCGTCTTACAAGAATCTGTTCTTACTTATGATAGGGAAGCCCTTTCCAGAGGCTAAGGGCACGGTACAGTTGTTCAAGCAGGATCACCTGCGCCAATTCGTGGGGAAAAGTCATCGGAGACAGGCTGAGCCGCATATCTGCGCGTTCCAGAATCTTCGGGGCAATCCCCCACGCGCCACCAATCACAAATGCGATGCGCTGCGAGGAAATCTGCATCTGAGATTGCATCCACGAGGAGAGCTGCTCTGAGGATAGCATCTTGCCGGTGATATCGAGTGCGACGAGGACGGAATTTGTCGGTATCGCCTTTTCGATAGCATCGGCCTCCTTCAGAAGCGCGCCTTTTCCTTGGCCGTTCGTTGACTCGCCTGTTCCCGTCGGGACATCGGTCAATTCGAGTGGCAGAAAGTGTTGAATGCGAGCGGAGTACTCTTGTGCTGCGGCCTTGAAGTAGGCTTCGCGCAGTTTGCCGACGGTGACAATTTGCAGTTTCATCTATTTCAGAAGGAGGAGTTTTGCATATCGGAATTGTTCATCAGCCTTCACCCGCAGGACATAAACGCCCGACGATAGAGTTGGCGATGCGTCATAGTGAATCGTGTGGCCGCCTGCCTCGTAGGGCTTGTCATAGAGTTTTGCGACAAGCCTTCCCGAGACGTCGAAAAGATCAGCTTTGATTCGCGACGCATGTGCAAGCTCGAAAGGAATCGTAATGCTCGAGTTAAAGGGATTGGGATAAGCTGAGCCGAGAGCAAATTCGCTCGGAGTCTCAACAGGCGTTGGTGGCGCGCTTGCTCCGGTGCCGACGTATAGGAGCGGTTGAAACGGTGCAAGCCGCGCCAAAGGCCAATCACCAGATATTGCGTCTGCCCACGCAGGATAAGGTTCTACCCACACAGTGTCAAGTTCGGAATAATCCTCAATCCCGTACTCTATTGTGATGGGAAACCGGAAGAAGGGTGCGTTTGATTGGTGCTGCAGAACAAACACTTGAATCATGTGACCCTCGAGGTCGGGAAATACTCCTATCTCCAAATCCGGATGGCCTGCCAAATACACCCACTGATCAAAGAACCAGTGCAGGTCTTCGCCGGGATAAACGTCATTGACGACTTGAATGAAGTCCTCGGTGCTGACCGTGCCGCCGCCGAATTGCTCACGGTATTGATGCATGACTTCACTGAAGAGCGAATCCCCGAGAATCTGCTTTCTGAGCATGTGAAGAACCCACGCGCCTTTGAAATACACTGCCGCGCCGAACAGGTATTCTGAAGGAGGATCGTAGATTGCGTAGCGCTGATTGCGGTCCTCTTCAATGTAATAGCGCGCGATTTCGTTCA
>JADLDM010000016.1 GCA_020846695.1 bacterium
ATTCAAATCAACCATCCCCGCAGCATTCTCTACAGGGCTTCCTCCGAGATGAATCACATCCTCCGCAAGCCGCTCCAATAGCTCCGCCGCACTTCTCGCCGTTCTCGCTTCACCATCGGGATGCAACACCCACACATGCAGCGTCCCGCGATCAAGTGTCCCCCAAATCACCGTCGTCAAATTCCGGTCTCTCGCAAGCTCTCTGGCCCGCTCGTCAAAATCCAAGAGCGCTTCCGAAGGCAATCTGTATCGGCCCTTGCTCCGATGCGGAGACATTCTCGCAAGCGTGCGCGGCAACCTGAATAAGTGCTGCCACAGCATGTTCACGTGCGCCGCGTCGTGCTCGCTCGTCTGCTTGAAATTCTCCGCACGATACCTCTCGCCGTCGCCTTCCGCTTCCACCGCTATCAACGTCACGGCCTCATCCGAAATCACGCCGTCATTGCCCAATCGCAAATAGTCCGTCGCCTCCGTCGTCCAAACCGGAAGTGAAAGCGGAGCGGGAACCGACCTCGAAAAGGCCCGGTAAACTTCCATCATCTCTTCAACCGATGAACACTCCGTCACCGTCAACGTCTTCTCTTCTATCGGCGCGCACAGCGCAAGCTCGAAGCGAGTGAATATTCCATAGCGCGCCTCAGAACCATACAGCAGCGGAGTCACATCCCAATCGCTATTCCCACTGCCCGGTCCGCTCGCATGAAGCTCGCCGTCGTACCCAACCCACTCCACTCTTCTGAGATGCGAAAGGAACCCGCCGTGCGCGTGACAGCGAAATCCCTCGAATCCCTTCGCAAACAAACTCCCCATCGTCTCGCCCGGCTCAATCGGATGCAACGGCATCCACACTCGTCCTCGCTGTGATAACTCAACCGCCAGCGATTCAACCGGAAGCCCCGCCGGAACCCATAGTCCCATTCCGTCACTTGAGAGTCTAACCTGTCCCGTCAGACGATGCGTCAGAATCAAGAGTTGATCTTCCAAACCCCGCACTTCCAAAGGATGCAGACCGTCCGCAACCGCGACCCGCATCTCTTTGTCCTGCGCGAATTTCAACAAGATCGAGAGTTCGCCGGCATTCGCCGGCTCAACCACAAGCGCAGGCGGATCCTGCTTCTCGACCGTCCCGCGCAACAACGACAATATCTCCTTTTGCGAGGAGTGAATCGTGCTCTGTGGAATCTGCTTGCGCAGCTTCGCAAAACGGTCGAAAAGTATCATGACTTCGCCTCACCAGGTTTGGTCTGGGTGCTGCTCTTCGTCGAATCCGTGCTCGCACTTGGGCTCGAACTCTCCGAACTCTTTCCACCCTTCTTCTTCACATAGTCCGTAATGTAGAATCCCGAGCCCTTAAAAATCAGACCGCTCCCGCCTGAGATTTTCCGCACAGCGCGACCGCCGCAAACTGGGCAAACCTCGATCGCAGGATCAAGCATACTCTGGAATTCCTCGAACTCATGCTCGTTCTCACATGTGTATTCGTACGTCGGCATCTATTCTTCCGATTCCTATTTCCTATTTCCTATTTCAGGTTCTACTTCAAATCTCCCACCGCCTGCACCACTCGCTTCACAGCTTCCTTCACAATTTCGTCCGCATTCGCAAAGGATATACGAATGCAATCCGGCGCACGAAATGCCGAGCCCGGAACCAATGCTACGTGATACTCGTCGAGCAGGTAGTCTGTAAAATCTGCGGAGTCCTTAATCACTTTGCCCTTCGCTGTAGCTCCCCACATTCCCGGAATCTGAGGAAAGGCGTAGAACGCGCCCTCAGGCTTAGGCACCTTCAAGCCTTTGCATGCCGCGAGTTCGTCATAAACAAGAGCGCGCCGTTTCTCAAAATCTTCGCGCATCGAATTCGGAAAATCCAAACCTGCGCGAATGCCCGCCAGCGCGGCCTTCTGAGAAACTGAACAGGCCGACGACGTCATCTGACTCTGAATCTTCAGCATCGCCTCCGCAACCGGCTCAGGCCCTGCGCCGTAACCGATTCGCCAACCCGTCATCGAATAGCTCTTCGAAACTCCGTTGATCACAACCGTCCGCTCGTAAAGCCCCGGCATCTGCGCCGGACTCACGTGCTCACGACCGTCAAATCGCAAATACTCATAAATCTCGTCCGACAAAATCCACGCGCGATGAGCCCGCAATACTTCCGCAAGACTCTCCATATCCGCGCGACTTAAGACCGCACCTGTCGGATTACACGGGCTGTTCAACAATACAAGCTTCGTTCGCGGCGTCAACAATCGCTCGAGAGTCTCTGCGCGTATGTGAAATCCGTCTTCAACTTTCGTCGGAGCAAACACCACGTCGCCGCCCGCAAGCCATACCAGCTCGGGATAGGATAGCCAGCATGGCTCAGGAATGATCACTTCATCGCCCGGCTCCACCAGTGCAAGCATCGCATTGGCAATCGCGTGCTTCGCTCCGTTGCCTACCACAATCTGCTTCGGAGTATAAGTCAGACTATTGTCGCGCTTCAACTTCTCAACAATCGCTTCACGCAACTCCACAATCCCGGCCGCCGCAGTATAGCGCGTGAAATCCGATTCAATAGCTTTGCATCCCGCGTCTTTCACAAACTGCGGGGAATTGTGCTCAGGTTCGCCGACCGACAAATCCAAAACGTCCACGCCACGACGGCGAAGTTCGCGTACCTTCTCCACGATATTCAAGGTGAGCGAAACAGAAAGGCGGGACACGCGAGAGGTTAACAAAGTTTCTCCTTCAATAGTCTATGTCATGCGGCAATCGTCGCCGCGCAAGTGCGTCAATGCGAAAACTCTTCCTGCCAGAGCAAAATGCGAAAACGATCCTCGCTCTGCTTCTCGACTTCAAAACGCGCAAAGCCAATCAACGGACTTGTATCGTCCAAATAGAGCTGATAGCGCGCGCGAAATTCAATCAAACTGTCCGGAGTGGAAAGTGCGAGCGTCGCATCCCCAACTCCGCCCCACACCAATGAAATATTCGAGTAGGCGCGAAACAATCGCGCCGTCGTCTGCAAATCCGTCTCGCGAAACCAACCGTCGTCGCGACTCAAACTGAAATCGTAATACATGAATTGAAAAGACTCGTCAAGCAGCTCCGCATAGCGCAGCGAATCCTTTAATTCATACGCCGTCACAAAATTCTCAAGCAACTCCCCAACTGTCTGCGCCTCCGTCCACACCGACGCAGCATTGCCGCGCAAGGCCGGAGCAAACGGATTCGCGCAACTTCCCGTAAGCAGCGCGCAAAACAAAAGAGCTACTGTACCAGCGCTTTGAGATCGCTCCATGACGCTCCCGATTCCGTTCGCAAATCCGTCCATCTCGAAATCACCCAATAGCCCTCGCGCCCCACACGAAACCAAAACTGCGACTCGCCCCGCATATCGCCCGGCCTTCCCGCCAAAGCAAGTTGAGCCGTCAACGAATACGACGCAATTACCTGAGCGGAATCGCCCAACACGGTTTCGTCCGTCTGAGTGAACACCACAAACACCGCGCTGTCGCTCGGCAAAGAACCTTCGCTGAATAGCGAATTGATGTGCGACTGCTCGCGCGCATAATCCCAGCCCGCTATCGAAGGCTGCTGCTGTTGCACCGTAGGATCCGCAATGAAAAGGAAACTATCCGCGTCAAATGAGCGCAGATAATTCGCTGCGTTCTTCTCAAAAAGCGAAAGCCCGAGATTCGTTAAGACGTCGCGCGGCTGCTGAGGCGTCTCCCACGAACCTTGATCGCCCGCCGGAGACTGAGGATCGCGCGTGTCGAACAGCTCACAACTCGCAAGCAATAGACTCAAGATAAAGAGAGAGAATGTTTTCACGTCAATATACCAAGAGCCACGTGACAACTAAGACAGGCAAGAGAAAGGGAAGCGCATACTTGTAGATGTACTCCGCAAAAGTCGGCGTCGGCAATTTCGCGCTTTCCGCAATCGCCTTGCACATAAAATTCGGTCCGTTCCCAATATAAGTCATCGCGCCGAAGCACACCGCCGAAATCGAAATCGTCCTGAGCAAATCTCCGTGCTCAACCGAAAACCGCGCCACGTCTTTCACGTTGCCAACGTCCATTCCATGCAGTCCCATCGCCGTCGAGAGGAAATTCAAGTACGTCGGCGCATTATCCAAGACCGCCGACAACCCGCCCGTCAGCCAATAAAACTGCGTCGTAGAGACAATCCCCAACTCTCCCGCGTGCTGCGATAGCCAGTCCAGCGCGGGCATCATCGCAGCAAAGATCGCCGCAAACAGAATCGCCACCTCGCGCACCGGATGAAACGAAAAATGATTCCGCTCATGCACGTGTTTCGACGTCGTGAAATAAGACGCAATCGCCGCGCCGATCATGAGAGCTTCACGTAGAAACAACGGCTTCTGCACAAAGGCAGCCCCAACAATCACCGCGAGAAAAAGAAGATTCCATTTCCCCAACAAACTAAAGACATCTTCCTGCTCCGCGCCGATCCGCTCAAACTCCTTGTGATGACGATACTCCCGCTCGTCCACCCAATAGAAGATCGCAAGCAGGAGCAGCGTCGCAATAAGCCACTTATACCAAAGAGCCTGAAACACCCAGAAGAATGGAACACCGCGCAAGTATCCCAGGAAGAGCGGCGGATCTCCTATCGGAGTCAGAGCGCCCCCGCAATTCGCCACAATGAAAATGAAAAAAGCGATGTGATACTTCTGAAAACGCCACGTGTTCCCCCGCATGTAAGGACGAATCAGAATCATCGAGGCTCCCGTAGTCCCCACGACGTTCGCCAGCACTGCGCCGAACGCCAGAAGCAAGAGGTTTTGCTTTGGAGTGAACTGTCCAACCATCGCAATCAGCAGTCCGCCCGAGACAACAAACAGCGAACCAATCAATGCTATGAACGAGAAATACTCGTGCGCTACGTGCAACACATGATCCGCCGCGCGAAGCTCAAAGAGATAGTACACCGCAACGATCGCACCCAAAGGCAGCGTCAACCACGGATAAAGTTTCTCCCACTTGTGCGGAGAAACCGCGGGCCAAACCGCGATCTGAATCAGAATCAACGCAAAAGGAAGCGACCAGATTAAGTCGGGCGCCGCGTGCGTCAAAAGATCACTCCGGATTTCAATCGCGCAACGTACTGTTTCAAAACGTCACAAAGCGCGCCGCACAATCCCGCGCGTCGCACAGCGTCCTTGCGCCACGGCTTCGGAATCTCAATGTGCAGCGCGCGCCGCGTCACGTCACTCCGCAACGACCCTTTGCGTTTCGCCGATTCCGCCGTGTAGTACAACTTATCCAGCGGCTCAATCAGCAACTGCGGCAGTTCTGCGTCTGCGCACTTCATCAAATACATGTCGCGGATTTTGCGCGCCTCAAAATCCGAAATTCCGGTTGTCGCAATCTCGATCTGCGCGTGCCGATGATGCCCATGCACTTCAATCAGCAAATCAAGTTGGCTTCGTCCGCCCGATTCCCGTAAGGCGCGAACATAGTCGTCACAAACGCGCTGCGCGAGTTCCGTCTCAAATTCCTCTCCCCCACGCTCGCGGGATTCCGTCGGACGATTCACGTGAATGTGTCTCCCAATCGAAACCGGAACATCATGCCCGTCGTCATCGCGAAAATTCTTCGCAATCACACTGCCCGATTGTAGCGCAGGCGCGATGCGATTGCAGAAATACTCCGTCCAACCGTCAAAACTTACATGGGGAGCCGCAACGACAACCGCAAACTCACCCGTGCAAACATCCCGCACCTCAATCGTCGCGGGAATCAACTCACGAAGCCGAGCGCGAATCACTTCGGCGCTGTCTTCGTCCGGTTCGCGCTTTAGAGCTGCTATTAGTCGCTCGCGCTCAGTGTCACTCATCTCAGCGCATCCCAAATACTAACCGTCGTGTCTCCGAACACTCGCGATTTCCTAAGCTTCAATCCAGCAATATCGGGCGGAGCATGTCGCTTCGAATGTTCAAACACCACAATCCCATTTGACGCGAGTAGTTGCGAATCCATGATCTGTTCAAGCACCGGCCCCGGCGTAAAGAGTTCATAGGGAGGATCCGCGAAAATCACACCGAACGGATCGTGCGAACGATGAGCCGTGTGAAGAAAATGCGTCACGTCTTCGCATAACACCATAGAGCGTTCTTCCAGATGATACTGCTGAATTGCCCGCTTCATCCGCTTCTCCGATTCACGCGATTTGTCCACAAACACCGCGTAGTCCGCCCCGCGCCGCAAAGCGATCACTCCATACGATCCCGTCCCCGCAAACAAATCCAAGACGCGCGCGCCTTCAACGTCGGAGCGCAGCATGTCGAAGACCGATTCCAAAGTGCGCGCCGCCGTAGGACGCAACTCAACATGAACCTTTCCCCTGCGCAATCCCGACGAAATCCGCACCGCCATGATCCCGCTCCTATGTTAACGATCGCTCGGCGATCGAAATTCACTCGCCCGCTATCTTCACCCGCGCACGCAGCGCTTCAAGTTTCTTCGGCCCGATTCCCGCCACGCTGTCCAACTCCTCAACCGACTTGAATCCGCCGTGCGCCTCGCGATACTCAATCATGTGCGCCGCAGTCACCGGACCGATGCCGGGAAGCCGCTCCAATTCCTGTGCATCTGCCGTGTTGAGGTCAATCGGCTCATTCAACTTCGCCTTGCGCACGCGCCAAAGTGAATCCGCTCGCGCTTGTAGCTCCGTGTCCATTCCCACACTCACTACACCTGATGATCCGACCACTCTGCTCGCGCTCCAATACTCCATAACTTCAATCCCGAGTCCGAAAAGCGCCGACAGACTCAGAATCCAGAGCGCGAAGCGGCGCGTCGGATCAAATTGCCAGATCACTGACCGAATGCCTCACGCATTCTCTCGAAAAAACCCTTCTCATTCCCTGTCGCGCGAAAATTCTCACTCAGATTCAACTTCTCGATCATCTCGCGTTCTTGAGAAGAGAGCTTCTTTGGAACGTGAAGCTGAATCTCCACCAACTGATCCCCGCGTCCGTATCCGTTCACCGCAGGCAAACCCTTGCCTCGCATTCTCAAAATCTTCCCCGGCCCAGTGCCCGGTTCAAGTTTCAATTTCGCGCGCCCGGACAATGTCGGCACTTCCACCGAATCGCCCAACAGCATCTGCGGAATTGAAATCGTGAGTTTGTAGATCACGTGATCGCCGTCACGCTCGAAATACTCGTGCTCCTTCTCGTCAATGATCACAATCAGATCGCCCGCCGGACCGCCGCGCGGCCCCGCGTTTCCTTCGCCGCGCAAGGAAAGATAGTGGCCCGCAGAAACTCCCGCAGGAATATCCACGTGAACGGTTTCTTCTTTGCGCACTCGCCCTTCGCCCGAACAAGTTGTGCAGGGATTCGCGACTATCTTCCCGTCGCCGTGACACTGAGGACAGGTCTGCACATTTACAAACTGCCCGAGAATCGTGCGCGAGACCTGACGCACCTGCCCTTGTCCTCTGCACGTCGGACATTCCGTCGCCGAGGATCCCGCCGCCGATCCTGTCCCCTTGCACGCGTCGCACGGACGAAGCCGCTTCACCTTGAGCGTCTTGCGCACACCTTCAGAGACTTCTTCAAGCGTGAGCGGCAGCTTAATCTGAATGTCGTTGCCGCGAACTCTGGCCGATCCCCGTCCGCCGCGCTGCTGCTGTCCGAAGAACTCTCCGAACATTCCGCCTTCCATGAACTGACGAAGCGCATCCGAGAGATCAAATTCAAAACTTCCGTGACCGCCCCCGCCGCTCGGTCTCCCGCCCATCCCCTGCCCCATCGAATGACCGAAGCGATCGTAACGCGCGCGCTTATCGGGATCGGAGAGCACTGCATAGGCTTCGCCCACTTCCGTGAATTTCTCTTCGGCAGCAGCGTCGCCCTTGTTGCGATCCGGATGATATTGCATCGCGAGCTTGCGATAGGCCTTCTTGACGTCGTCCTGACTCGCACCGCGGCTCACGCCGAGTATCTCGTAGTAATCGTGTTTCGACATTTACTCAGCTTTGCCTTCAGGTCTGCTCGCTTGATCATCCAATGGTTCACTCGAAACCACAACCTGCGCGTGACGGATCACCTTCTCGCCCAACTTGTAACCCGGTGTCACTTCTTCCAGCACCACTCCCGCAGGAAATCCCTCGCGCGGCTGCATCATAATCGCGTCGTGCTGATTGGGATCGAATTCCTTGCCCCTGCATTCCAATCGCGAAACTCCGCGCGCATCCAGAAACGACTGAAACTTCTGGTGCATCAACTCAAACCCCTTGCGCAGTGTCGCTTGATCCGCATTGCCGGCCGTCTCACGCATTCTCTCGAAATCATCGTAGAGAGGCAACAGACTTGCAATCAGTGACTCTGCCGCTGCGTCGCGCAAGCCTTCCAATTCCGCGCGCGTGCGCTTGCGAAAATTGTCAAACTCCGCAAGCTGCCTGACAAACTTGTCGCGCCACTCCGCAGATTCCAACTGTGCTGCGCGAAGCTCATCGGAAGCCTGAAGCGGCTCCTGCCCTTCTTCGCTCCGCTGTTCCGTTTCCTGAATCTTGTCTTCCGTCATCTGTATTTTCATCTTACGATAGTCTCTTCGTTACGGCCTTGGCCGTGTAATCCAACAAACTCATCAGCCGGGAATAGTCCATGCGCGTCGGGCCAATCACTCCTAATTTCCCCGAAGCCGCCGCCGTGCGATATTCAGTCGAAACTACCGACAGATCGCGCGCGCGCAAATCGGGATTCTCGCTCCCAATCGTAATCTGAATCGAAGCGCCCGCATCGCGATTCTGCAAGAGGTGAATGATAATGTCCTTATCTTCGACCAACTCGATAATTCCGCGCATCGAACCCGGAGTCGAAAACTCGGGCTGATTGATCACCTGTGCGCGTCCACCGATCTTGACATGTTCCCTGCCCGTGAAGCTGAACACTTCATCCGCCGACTCAACAAACAGCCGAATCAGACTCTGCGGAGTCTCTTCTATGTTGTGAATCCGCTCTGCAATTTGTTCTCGAATCTGCGAGACCTTAAGGCCCGCAAGTCTGCGATTCAAAGCCGCCGACACGTGACGCACCGAGTCGTCACTCATTCGCTGCTCAAGCTCCACAACAATCGTCTTCATCGGGCCCGACTCAAGCGAGATCACGACGAGCAATCTGCTCTCAGTTATACGCGCCAATTCGATGCTGTGCAATACGGCATTCTGCAATTCAGGTATCACCACAATCCCCAAAAGCCGTGACGCCGAGGCCAAAATTCGAGTCGTCGCATCGAGCACTGCTTCCAACTCGGCAGGCACGGCCTCAATTTCGCGCTCAATCGCATCGCGCTCCGCCGAACTCAGTTGGCTCTGCTCCATCAGATCATTCACATAGAGCCGATACCCCAAATCCGAAGGCATCCTTCCCGCCGAAGTGTGCGGATGCGAGAGCAGACCCATCTCTTCCAAATCGGCCATCACAGTGCGTATCGTCGCCGGCGAAAGCTCAATCCCCAATTTCTTGGCAAGCTGCCGCGACCCAACCGGTGCTGCCGTCAGGATGAAATGGTGAACCACGGCGCGCAGAATCGCCCGCTCGCGTTCCGTTAAGTCAGTTCTATTTGTGTGTAGCGAAGTCATGCATCCGCAGAGAGTTCAGAATCTAATAAGATAGCCAGAAACCCGCCCTTTGTCAAGCCTAATCAGAACATTCAAATATCATCTATTTCAACATCTTACGTTATCTGATACCATCACTCGAAACCAAATTGCCCCTAAACAAAGCGCCCGGCTTTCAACCGGGCGCCCATGCCAAAACTTCGACCTTCCGATCAGATACTGCCGGTAATATGGAAGCCAAAGACGATACCGGTCAAGGTGAAGCAATAGATGTCCTGATCACCCAGACCAAAGGCCTGGAATCTGCCCTCGCGGACCGCATCCACCAGGCGATCCGTATTCTGCAGAAGCGCCAGCGTCTCGAAACAAGTAAACTGCTTGACCTCGTTCGGGAGCAACGCCATGCCCTCAAAAACCTTGAATGCGCCGGCGTGGTTCCGAACGGCATCAGGGTCTCCGTTGGGATTGAAATCCAAATCCATCACTATCCAGATCTCACCCGAAACCGGAGTGTCGAGGTGGTTCTCGGCATGAACGCTGATGCAGCCGTCTTCCACTCCTTCAATTGTGAAATCGCTCCAATCACCGTTTTCAGTAAGATCAACCGTCACGCCCTCCATCTGCGAGTCGAGATTGTCGCCACCACGCAATGTGCCCGGTCGAGTATCTGTCGTAATCGTGCCGCTCACTTCTTGTGA
>JADLDM010000017.1 GCA_020846695.1 bacterium
GAAGGACGTGTTTCTCGGCCACTACTCGATTCTGGAGTGCTGGTACTTCACCTGACAAACCTGTGTGCAGCGGTCGCTGCCCTTCATGAATCAGTTAAAACAAGAAAACAAGCTCCCCTTCCCCATCTTTTGCTTTCACACCGGCGGTGAAAACGAAAAGGCCCGCGCAATCATTGACACCACCGATGTCAACGGTCGCGAGTGGGCGCTCGATTTCGTCTGGAGCACTCCGCATTTCGAAGAGCAATTCGGCGGCATTTCTGAGCATCCGCGCTACTATCTGATTGATCCTTCCGGCGAACCTTGCGCCGTCTTCAACAACCATCCCGAAAACACCATCGAGACTCTGGTCTGGCTGAAAGATCAGGTTGAAGCACGCCGTCGCTAATTGTCTCCATGCTCTGCGGGGGAGCCTGTCCTCGTAAGGAACTACGGGGGGTGCGAAAAACACAAAGCCGAGGCTCATCACCTCGGCTTTGCTTTTCCCCTCGCTTCAGCGGGGGGGATCAAGGGGGGTGCTACTTCAAGTCAAACAGCAATAGCTCTCCGCCTTTCGCTCCACCTGCAACACTCAACTCTGATTCCGCAGTAATCGCCGCGCCGTCACCAGCCTCAAGCGTGTTTCCATTGACAACAACCTCGTCGCGCGTGGCCTGAATCCAAACCGACCGGCCCGAAGGAATCGTGTAGTCAATCTTGCTTCCAGCATCCAATCTCGCCAAGAAGATCTGAACGTCCTGATGAATCAGCATCGCCCCCTCTTTTGGAACTTTCGAGGCAATCAGCGCGAGCTGGTTCGTCGCTTCGCCGTTGAATACAGCTTTCTGCTGATAACCCGGCTCATGTCCGCGCTTGTCCGGCATGATCCAAATCTGATAGAGATGAAGTTCGTTATCTGAGGGATTCGCTTCGCTATGCAGGATGCCCGTTCCCGCATGCATCAGTTGAAACTCACCCGCCTTCAGCACTCCTTTGTTGCCCATACTGTCCCTGTGCTCAATTTCGCCATCAAGGACATACGTAAGTATCTCCATATTATCGTGCGGATGCAGCGGAAAACCCTTGCCCGGTGCTATCCAGTCCTCGTTCATCACCCGCAGACTCTTGAACCGGATGTGCCCCGGGTCATAGTAGTTGCCGAAGCTGAAGGAATGGTAGGTCTTGAGCCAGCCATGGTCTGCATGGCCTCTATCTAACATCTTGCGAATGTTAATCATAGTATCATTGAATTAATTTAGCATCAAACTATTTGTATTGCTTACTTCTCTGCCTGCCATTTGGTTCCGGGGCTTGGCTGTAAAGGCCTGACCCCAAGTATTGCTCTCCAGTTCGGGGGACTATTCTGGAGGTAGTTCCGTAAAAGACTGTTATTGCTAAGATTCCGAGGGGTTCGCGGGGCCAAGCGTTTTGCCATCGCCCGCCACAAGGCTTGCTCAGAGCCTGTTTATTGTATAGATTTAGTTCGTAGTGCCCTGAAAGGAGTGAACCATGGCCTATCAAATCACTGAAGTGTTGTTTGATTGGTTGCAGAAGAAACGTCTTGTTTCTGCTGTTGCCCGACGCATGGGCGTCAATGAGAACACGCTTCTATCCGAACTTCGCCCCACGACAAATACTGCGAAGTTTGCTGCGGACGACTTGCTTCCCCTGTTTGATGCGATTAGAGATGTCGGTTACGGCTATGAGCTTGTCGGAATAGTCAAGGAGTACGGCTTGAGACTTCAGGGCGAGATTGAGCAAATTTCCGGCACTCCGGATATGCAGGCGCAGGTCTTTCGTCTGGTGTCTGGAATCGGTTCGATTGCTGAGCACATCAGCGACCGGGCCAAGCACTCAAGCGAAGCAGATATTGTGGCGCTCTTGAACAAGCTGCGTGTTGAGCTGTTGCCATCGCTTGTGGAGTTGGAGGCAATTCTGGCCGACCGACTTGAGAATGTTCGCCAGCGCAAGCGCGGAATCGGCGGAGCCCCCGCACCCGACAAACTTTAGCGATAAGAAACTCAGGAGAAGCACATGACGATTCGACAATTTGCAATCCCGCTGAATGATCAGAGCAAGCAGAAGGGTGACATCACTTTCAAGGCGGTTGCCGACGCCGGTGTTTCGGCAATGTTCAGGCTTACGAATGTGACAGCCGCAGGGTCAGGAAACCAACTGAATCTCATCACGAAGAAGAGTGGTCAGACGACCGATCACATCTACTCGATTGCGTTCGGCTCGGGTGTTGCCAGTGTGACAATAAGTTCTGGCGACCTTTCGAGCATCTATCAGGATGCAGGAACCGACTGGGACTACGTGGAGGCAAAATGGTCCATCGGTGCGTCAGATACTCCCAATCCCTCCGTCTTCGAAATCGTGCAATCCAACGTCGTGAACGATCGGATGGGATGGCCGCCAAAGACCTCTTAATGGAGGAAAAGACCGGCTGATGACAGTATTCTACGTTAGCATGAGTATTGGCGCAATCCTCGCCATAGCTCTCTGTTGGAATCTCGGCAGAATCTACTTCATCCCGATGATCTTGAACTTCGCATCGGAGTTTATCATTCCGTCCGGGTTGTTGCAGTATGTTGACGTAAGATGGTACATCCTGGTCACAGGCTTCCTGTATGTGCTCTGGGTGATGATACTCACGGATGTATTTAGAGATTGGTTCGACGCGGTTACAATTTACGCGTTGGTGATCATGTCCTTCATGTTCGGAATGTATCCTGCCATGGAGGAGGTTGCCGCGGACTTTGATCGATCAGTTGAAGGGGCTACCCGTGTTCTCAAAGTCGGCATGGTCGTCGTCTTCGGACAAGTGCTGCTTGCTGTGCTTCGCTCTATTGCCAAGCTGAGATTTAGAGGCGGCATGTGGGACATGATCGTCAATCCGCGCAAGCGTTTCCTGATTCCCATCGGGCTGTGGTCTGGAATATGTATTCTGCCGGTTGCATGGATTCCCGGAGTGGGCGACACGCTTGAAACTTATAGATATGTGATCGCGTCGCACGCGCTCTGGTGGGGTTGGGTGTTGCTCGAGCTCAAATTCTTCTTTCAGGCTCGATATTGGCGAAGAAGATACGGAAACTGACAAGGCCCCGGAAGCAATTCCGGGGTTTCTTGTTATTGGGACTCTCCAGATTAGGGGGTAGAACTGGAAGTTTAGATGAATGAATGGGTTAGAAACACCCATTTCGTTGAATAATGATGCGTAATGAGAGTCTCTTCGCTATATTGTAGCATCAATTGTTGTGGGTTGCTTCATCGGCAGATTTCGAGACATCTCTTGCGGCGCTGATCGGCCAGGCGACTGCTCTGCAACCACATTCTTAAGGATTGAAGTGAGCAAAATCGCATATCCAAGTGACGACACTCAGGCTGCGATTGCCGCATTGAATACGTTGCCCAGCGGGATTCCTCGTAAAATCCTCCTCGGTCAACTGGAGGGGCAACAACTTGACGCGGTGCTGGAAGAAGCATTCCCGTGTGAAAATGAAGCGGACAAACGAGAGCTTTTGCGAAACGTAATCGCGCTCAGAAAGCTACTTTGGAAAAAGCTTCAAACAGTGGCACCCAAGAAGGACGTCAGGTTGGGCGATGAGTGTGGCGATCCTTTGCAGGGCGCCCTGCTGATTCCCTTCGGACTCCATCTATTGTCGCTTGATGATCATGAGCAAATGACCAACCACCTCTTACGCTGCCATGCGTGCCACGATGAACTCTGGATGGCATCTGTACCCTTGGCAAGGCTTCGGGCACACTGGCAAGCTCAAACAGATTCGTCTCATCTTGATCCTCCCTTATCCAAGAATGAACTCAAATAGAGTACCGCGCATGACAGGGGCCGCACCTTCCCGGTCTTCACTCCTCAAACAGACGCAGGGCACAGTGTCTTTGGTATGACCGGGATTTCGGGGAGATGCACCGCCGCTCACAGAGCGGCGGCGGCATCTCGGACCTGTACAGAGCCTCCGCAAGTGCGGAGGCTTTTGTTTTTTCCTGGGGAGGAGCCTGTAAGTCAGCGCGAGCCGAACGCTGAAACCGCTCGATAAGGTCCTTGCAACTATTTGGCTGAATCCGGGTTCCTTTATGTGAAGCCCTACCCATGGAGACGGAATGAATCGCGCACCCTTTGAGCAAATCTACGATCAGCACTACGACGACGTGTGGCGCTATCTGCTTCATGCAACCGCCGACACTGAAACCGCGCTCGAGTTGACCTCGCTGACCTTCTTTCGCGCGTTTCGTGCTTGGCCGCGCTTCCGGGATGACGCCCCGGCAAGGGTCTGGCTGATTCGCATCGCCGTCAACGAGTGGCGGCGCGAACTGCGTCGGCGAAAACTCCAGCGCGTCTTTCCCTTTCCCAAACACTGGTGGAGAGAAAACGGCGAGATCGAGTGCGATCAGGGTGAAGTGGAGGCGGTGGACAGCGTGATCGAGAAGAGCGAGTCCTATCTTCTTCTACAGAGAGCGCTACTCAGGCTTCCCGAGAAATACGGCACACCCTTGGTTTTGAAATACTTTGAGTATCTAACCATAGATGAGATCGCCGTCATCCTCGGACGGCCGGTCGGCACGGTGAAATCCCTGCTTCACCGCGGCATCGCCAAGCTTCGCGAAGATCAGGGCCTTTGTGAAGCATCCGGCGAGTTCATCATCGAGGCAACTCGAATCACAGCGGAGAACTGACAATGGAAAACTGGGAAAACAAACTCATCCACGTGGACACTCCCGATGCCTCGGTCCATTCACACAAAGAGGCCCTGCGCAGCAAATTGAACACTGCTATGCCGCGCTCGCGTATGCGTGCGTCTGCCCTAATTGCAAGTCTTGTGCTGGTTCTTGGATTGACCGGTCTCACGGTTGCCAATCCCGATTGGGTTGAGAATGTCTATCGTGTCATTGCAACGCGTGAAATACGTTTTCAGTCCGAAGACGGACGTCAGATTCATATCAAGACCATGGAATGCGAAGGGATGTCCGATTCGCTTTGCCGACAGGTTTTGTGCAAGGATGGCCGCCCGGCGGATATAACATGGAATCTTGATCCCAACGATCCGCGCGGAGAGGAACTTCTCAAATCGGGCGACGCACTGAAGAAGATGTTCCACGTTGATGCTGAAGTCAGCAGTGAGCCCATGGAGGGACAGCAGGAGGTGCAATTGATCATCTCGAGCCATGATGGCGGCCAGACTTTTGTTGTTAACGGTGATACGGTCAAGTCGCTTGAGATGATTGAGGCGATTCAATCGCAATGCGGCGCCATGAAGCAGGTTATTGAAAGCACCGACGGCTCGATCACAACGACGCAATCCGAACCGGAGGTTGCCTCCGCATTCGAGCTGAAGCAGAACTATCCCAATCCCTTCAACCCCACGACGCAGATCTCTTTCGAGTTGAAGGAAGCCGCCGAAGTCACGCTGAAGGTGTTTGACATGACCGGTCGTGAAGTTGCAACGCTGTTGAACGGCTATCAGAACGCAGGTTCGCACAGTGTTGCGTTCGACGGTTCAAGCCTTGCATCGGGAACCTATCTTTACACACTGAAGGCCGGCGACTTCCAATTGAGCCGCACGATGGTGCTCGTCAAGTAGCATCTTCCGCAGTGCGAAAAACACAAAGCCGAGGTTGATCGCCTCGGCTTTTGTATCTTGAAGAGAGCTTATGCTATTTCAGGAGCGCCATCTTCTGTTGAAGGGCAGAACCGTTGTGCTCCAATCTGTAGAAGTAAATTCCGGAGGACAGCGCAGACCCATCGAACTTCACGGAATGAGCGCCATCGCTCAGATTGCCGTTGACCAGCACGGCAACTTCGCGACCGGTCAGATCAAACACGCTCAGTCTTGCGAGTCCGGCTTCATTGAGCGAAAACTCTATCGTCGTTTCAGGGTTGAAGGGATTGGGATAGTTCTGCGCGAGTGCAAATCCTCCAACAATTTCCGAATTCGCGTAAGGTGTTGCCGACGCCGACGCAAGCCTTGCCCGCTCTCCTCCGATTTCCTCGACATAAAGCGAGTAGCTATATGTTGTTCCATTCTCGAGACCTTCGTCACGATATGCGTAATGCTCACCCGTCGCGCTGTTTGATGCGGGCAAAGATGCAATCACCTGCTCATTGCGATAGAGCTGGAAGCTGGAAATATCCTGCTCCGATGCCGTCGTCCATTGCAGCAGGGCGGCGGAGGGAAGCGGTTGCGCGTCAAAACTCAAGAGTTCTACGCCGAGAATCCCTTCAAAAGTAATGTGAAGCCAGCCTTCCGTCAAGCCTACGACACTGTTGTACCAGAAGGGCGATTCCTTGCCGGGAACACCGGGAAGGCCCTCGCTGAATTGCCACGACGCCGGATCGTAGTGCCATGTTGGTGGCGAAGTTCCTCCGCCGCCACAGGGAATTCCCACTGCTGACAGGGTAAGCTGTGGGACGTTCTCGGGATTCGAGTCGGATACGCCGCTCACGGTGATAAGGTGTGGTGTATTGGGATAGAGATACGCGCATTCCGCGTTCACTCCGCCCTGTACAAACGCTGTCCAGTTCGGCCAACCAATGTCAATAATTAGACAGTCCTTTACCTTCAACAGGTGCGGACCACCGGCGCCGTCGTCTCCGCCGAATTCTATAGTCACGTGAATGGCGCCATTCAACAGGAGACAACCGCAAGAAGCGGAGGGATAGCACCCGCCGTTCGGCGGATCCACGTTGTCGTTCTTCAGCGTGCAGATGTCATCGTCGCAGAAAGTCGTGCCCAGCCAGAGCATGTTGCTGGAGCCGCTGCCATTTGGACAAACCTCGAATTTCCAAGAACTCGTATAAGGCAGCGTAACAACATAGTGATGATCCGCGCCGTCCGAATAACAGCAATCATCCCGATTATATGTTGTTCCTGCAAGGGTGATCGGCGCCGTCAAGGGCTGCGGGATGCAGTTTCCGCCGGTGTAGTTGCAAGCGCCGATGCTGGTCAAAAAATAGTCCACTGAAATCGTTCCGGTTGTTCCTCCGAGATGGATGTAGTACACGGTGCCGGGAACCGAACACCATGTCATGATCACTTGCTCACCCCCATAAGAGCAGAATGACTCTTGGGTGCCCCCTACGCAACTCAGCGTACCGCAAGTGCCCGAGAAGACCTGTGCGGATGTATTTCCAAAACTGTTATAAGAGCAGGTGAAGAACCTGAGCAGCGTGCCGCCGCCCACGACAGTAAACCACACACCGTTCTGCGGAGTTGCCGGGCTACAGGGTGTCAAGGGATCGGTTGCCGCGCCCGAGGTGCTCATCGAGCCCGACGCAGGAATGGACAACGGCAGCCCAGTACTACAGTCGTCATTGGGATGAAACGCCGAAACGGTGCTCGCCACGAATAAACAAACGATCGCGCATAGCCTTGCCATGGTCCACCTCATTTTACCTGACTTTGTTGTCAGGTAATAAGGGGCACGGACAGCGGATTGTCAAGGATTTCTGTGGGTCAGAAAAGTTTTTGCGCGGTTTGCACGAGCAAAAAGGGCCATTCAGTCGAACGGCCCAGCGAAAGTATAGTATTTTCAGCCATCTAAGGCCCCGGCGCTTCGAGTTTGACCAGATACATGTCCGTATCACCTGAACCGTACGAAGTCGTTGTGCCCGAGACACACAGACCTTCCAGCGCGAATTGCACGTCATAGCCGATCTCGTCGCCCGGCCCGCCTACGGTCGTGCTCCACAACACCACGCCGCGCCCATCCAGCTTATAGAGCAGGACGTCCGCTCCGCCCTGTCCCCACGAGCGCGTTATGCCGCTCACAATGAATCCTCCGTCCGCATCGGCGAGTATCGAATAGGCTTGATCCTCATAGGCGCCGCCGAACTGCGCGGTCCACAGCGTGTCCCCCGTCGAATCCGCGCGCACAACCCAGCAGTCATAGCCCTCAGGACGATTGCGGCAGCCGTGCACCGAACCCGCTAACACATATCCCCCGTCTTCCGTCAGCGTCACCGCATGAGCCACGTCATAGCCGCTGTGCCAGTAGGTCCACTTGTGGCGCTCCACTCCCTTCCAATCCACTTCCGTCATCAGCCATGCCGATTCTTCGCGGCAAAGTCCTGTGTCCTTCTTCGCCGGATCCACTTCCCACGGCATTTGCTGCTCGCGCAGCACATTGATCGGCCTGATCTCGTCGGGAATCTCTTTGGTGTAGCCCACCGCGATCAATCTCCCATTCGAGATTTCGATAATCGCATTCGCCTGTTCGCCGGGAAAGTTGCGCGTCCACACAACTGTGCCCGGCTTGTTCATCTTCACGAGGTTGTAGCTGCCCGTCAAATCAAGTGCGTTGCCGCCCGCACTCACAAATCCGCCGCCGCGCGCGTGAACAACATCCTGCGAAAAGTCCGCGCCGCGATCCTGCGATATTCGATACCACTCCACGTCACCTTCATGATCCGTCTTAACGACATAGAGATCAGTGCCCGTTCCACCCGGCCCGCGCGTCGAGCCCGCCAGCACAAAACCCCCGTCATTAGTCGTCTGAAGTGATCGCGCGGAAGAAAATCCCGAGCCCGCATATTGCTTCGTAAAGATCAGGTCTCCGTGCTTGCCCAATCGCATCAGGCACATCTGCCGCTGCTCGCTTGAAAGGTCAATGCAATCTCCCGCCACGGCAAAACCGCCGTCATCGAGAGCCAGCACCGCATACGCGCCGTCATCTTCCGCCGAGCCGAAATGCCGCGACCAGATCGGTTCGGGCGCGCGCTCAAAACCGGGCATCGTGTTGCGCGGCGCCTGAGCAAAGAGTGTCCCTGTCCACAGCGACATCGCCGCAGCAATCAGGACAAGATAAAGAGTAATCTTCTTCAAGGTGTCTTCAGTGCGCTCCAAAATCGAGTCCATACTCCGGCAGCACGCGCCCAATTGGTAGAGGCTGCCGGTCCTTCCATGCGTGTTTGGCCAGTTCAATCAGGTGCAGGGCTTGCGGCCGATGCAGCGTCACATCCACAGGAATCCGTTCCGCAAACCTGCCGCGAAACTCCGCCGTGAAATCCGCCACTCCTGCGCCACAGAGGATGCTTCCACTCTGAAGCTCGGCAGCAATCTCATCCTCTGCGAGAATCCGTCGCGGAACAAGCAGTTTCACCGCGCTCTGTTCCGCCTGATAGACCTCGACAAACCAGCGCTCGCGCCGCGCCGAAACCGCCACGCAGATCGTGGCTTGAGTGTCCCGAAAATTCGACGCGACCGCCTCCATCGAGGATACCGGCCACAGCGCTACATCCAAACCGCGTGCCAACCCGTGCGCAAAGGCGAATCCTACCCGTAATCCCGTGAAACTGCCGGGCCCTTGCCCTATGGCAATTGCTCTAAGATCGGCAGGACGTGCCGCAAACGATTGCACCAACTGCTCAAGAGTGTCACGCAAGAGGTCGCGATCCGTCAACACGCGTTCATGAATCTCGTCGCCCCTAAGGAGTCCCAACACCGTTTCGCGGGTGGATGAATCTATCGCAAGTATCATAGAGAGTGCTTTGTCACAGTGATTCGCCGCTCATTTCCGGGATCGCCCAGCTCGAGCAAAACATCGTACCGGTTTTTCGGCAGGAGTGATTCAATCCGCTCCGCCCATTCAATCAGGAAGATTCCGCCGCGATGAAAATACTCTTCAAGCCCCAGCGCGACAAACTGTGCAGCATCGTCAATCCGGTAGAGATCGGCATGAAAAAGGGGCAGACGCCCCTCATATTCCAACACATAGTTAAACGTCGGCGAAATCACCTGCTCGCGCACACCCAATCCGCGACCGATGCCGCGCGCAATCACTGTCTTGCCCGCACCGAGTTCTCCGCGCAGAGCTGCAACATCTCCGTCTTGCAGTCTCTGCGCGAAGCGCTCGGCCCACTGCTCCGTCTCTTCCGTCGAATGCGTGAGCAGCTTCTCAATAATCATAGATCATCAATGGCTCAATTCCCAAGAGTCGCAGATACACCGTCAATGCGCCGCGATGATGCCAGTGCTCGTCATAGGCAAAGGCCGGGAACTGCCAAGCGGGAAAACTCTGTCCGTAGGCTTCTACCACCTTGGGCAGATCGTCATCCGTAATGGTCTCAAGTGTGTTCATCGCGTGCGCGAATTTCTTGTCCACGAAGTCGAGCATCTCCTGCTTGCTTGTAACCTTCACCTCTTCATCCGAGGTGAATTTTCCCGCCTTTGCGGTGCTCATCGAGGAATCGAGAAATGCGTACATATGCACAACCGTTTCCGCGAAGCTCCGCTGTTCAGGGGTCGGCTTGAAATCAATCTTGTCCGTCGGCACCTGATCTACCATCCGGCGCGTCACTCCGTGCACCATCTTGAAGTAGCCGTACATACCGGTCAATTGCTGCTTGTTCATCATGGCTGCTGTCCTTCTTGTTTGGGTCTCTTACTTGTTCTGTTTTTCAACGAGTTAACGGACTTGTCCGTTATATCATTGAACTAACGTTCAAGATAAGAACATCTACTCGAAAAGTCAAGGGGCCATCCGAAAATGGCCCCCGAAGATAGCAAAACCCAGTGAGATTTGCGCGACTAATTGGAGATGACGATTCCCGTGCGGCCGTAGTTCGCGGCGCCGTCAATTACGATCGGATCAGGATCCGTGTCGCCGCCCGCCACATAGCCATAAGCGCCAAAGAAAGTCGGCGTTCCCGGCGGCGGCGTGTTCGTCCATAGCGACGCGTAGTAAGTTCCCTCGGCAAGCCCCGAAAATGCATAAAGCGTCTCGCTCGCATTCGTAATCGGGAAATAGGCCGTCGGTGCGCCCTGCGGCGGATGCTCCGGCGAATACATGAAGGTCGAGAGCAGAACCAGCAATCCTTCTGCCGGGCGCGTGCCCGTGAAGCTCACATTGCCCGCGATGTAGTGCGGAGCAGGCGTCGTTCCCGTGAAGGTGAATCCCGTGAGAGCAGGAGCCGTTTCGTCCAGCACAATCGGATCGGGATGCGCGTCGCCCGCTGCGGTAATCACGCCATAGCTTCCATACCACTTCAAGGGTGCAGGCGGCTGAGCATTAGTCCATATCGAGAGATAGTAGGTTCCGAACTGCGGCAGGAATCTGAATGTGGGATCTGCTTGTGTCGGGAAATCGTAGCCGATGGGCTGAGCCATTACCGGCTGCCAACCGCTCGCTTCCACCGCTGTCACCATCACCAACACACCTTCCGTCGGCCAGCTTCCGCCGAAGTCCAGCGTGCCCTCGATTCTCCCGCGGTCATCACAACCCGGCACCGGAAGGAAGTGATCCATGTAGGCATGAACTTCAATCGTCTGCGTCGCATTCGACGATGAAAACGTCACGGCATCCGGTAGCGAGTCATTCGTGAACGGACTTGCTCCGTACATGCCGATTACCGGTTCGTCACAGTGAATATCTGAAACCGTCGGTGCGCGCCAGCCTAACACCACCGCTCCGTAAGTCGCGAGCGTGACCCCCGTGATTTCAAATTCCACGGTGTCAGGGTCAACCAAGTTGTTCGGATCGGGGTCAACAAGATAACCCTGCGCCGTGTAGTAAGCCGGAGGGCCGCCCGCCGCTTCCACACACCACGAGCAGTTTGCCGCGCCTGTATTCCAGTTCTCGAACACCGAAACCTGCACCGCGCCGGAATCCGGCCATTCGCCGTGCATGATCAGCGTGCCCGTCAAAGTTCCGGTCGTGGGCGGATTATTGTTGTTGTCATCGCTTTCGTCGCAGGAGACGAAGCTCAACAGAAGTGCGGCCGTCAACACGGCGATTGCGATCAGTCGAAGAGAATTCCTGTGCCACATAGTGTTTGGTTTCAGGTGATTAAGTGATAAGTTTGCCACTTCAATATAAGAGACAGGCAAGATTGTTTCAACCGCTTAACTTTTCCCCTTGCCCCTCTGAGAGAAAATCGCTAAACTCCATATTCTGTCGGGAACTTATTCTTGACAGCGGAGTAAACTCACGTAATGGGTTACTGTCGGCCCACCCACCAAGCCCCTCCCTAATAGACCAACAACCTATTATTTTATATGAACATAAGAGCGAATCAGAGCCTTGAGCGCTACCTACAGGAAATCGGCGAGGTCGCCCTCCTCACCCCCGACGAGGAGATCAAACTCGCCAAGCGCATCCGCAAGGGGGATCAGATTGCCCTGGAGAAGCTGACCAAGGCCAATCTTCGGTTTGTGGTCTCGGTCGCCAAGCAGTATCAGAATCAGGGGCTGTCGCTGGGCGATCTGATCAACGAGGGGAATCTGGGCTTAATCAAGGCGGCCAAGCGCTTCGACGAAACCCGCGGCTACAAATTCATCTCGTATGCGGTGTGGTGGATTCGCCAGAGCATTTTGCAGGCATTGGCGGAGCAGTCGCGCGTAGTGCGTCTGCCTTTGAATCGCGTCGGCGCGCTGAACAAGATCGGCAAGACTTTCTCCTCGCTTGAGCAGGAATATGAGCGCGAACCGACCGCCAATGAAATCGCCGAAGCGCTCGACATCTCGGCCTATGAAGTGACGGACACTCTGCGCATGTCGGGCCGTCATCTCTCGATTGATGCGCCGTTCGCGCAAGGTGAAGACAATCGCCTGCTCGACATCGTGCACAATGACACGCAGCCGCCGCCCGATGCGGGCTTGATGAAAGAGTCGCTGCGTCAGGATATCGAGCGCTCGCTGTCTTCTTTGACTCCCCGCGAAGCGGAAGTGATTCGTCTCTATTTCGGTTTGGATCGCGAACATCCCCTGACACTCGAAGAAATCGGCGAGTTGTTCAAGCTCACGCGTGAGCGCGTCCGCCAAATCAAAGAGAAAGCACTGCGCCGCCTGCGCCACGCCTCGCGCTCCAATTCACTGAGGAGTTATTTGGGATGACACGACAAAGCAGCGAAATACTCTTCGAGGCATTTGAAGCGGAAGAGGGCGGCTATTGGGCGCGGGCAATTGGTCACAGCATTGTAACCGAAGCGGACACTTGGGAAGAGCTGGCAGGGATGGTGCATGACGCCGTGCTATGTCATTTCGATGAGGATGACGAGAACCGTCCGAAGGCCATTCGAATTCTACTGCGAAAAGAGCAGGCGTTGCAAGTTTGAAGCTTCCGTCGGATGTTTCACATAAGCGCATCATTGCGCTTCTTGAGCAGAAGGGCTATCGCGTCGTGCGCCAGCGCGGCAGTCACATACGCCTTCAACATTCCGGGCCGCCACAGCACCACCTCTCCGTCCCGAAGCATCGCATCGTTCGAACTGGAACGCTGCACACCATCTTGAGCATGGCTGCGTCCCACTTGGAAATTCCCTTTGACGATTTGCTTAGCGAGCTATGACCGCATCTTCTTCGTATCCCGGCGGCATGCAAGCCGCTTTTTCTCTCCGCATGTTAAGTCCGCGCAACATCCGTATTACCAATTGACCCTATGATGATTTTCACGCGATAAATTCAGATGATTACTCCCGCCATGGATGATGTCCGCTATTACGGCTCGATTTTCCTGAAACGCTACCTCGGGGCAAACCTGATGAAGGGGCTTGCCGTGAGCGCGACGTTTCACATGATTGTCGTGCCGCTTCTCTATCTGTCGTGGTTAGCGCTTTTTCAGGACGAAGTCCTCGAAAAGAAGGAGCGCGTGATTTCGATGCAGATAGTCCCCAAGATCGTAGAGCCCAAATTGAAACCACCGGAACCGGCTCCTGCTTCGGCAGGACTGACCGGGGAAAAGGGTGGCGGCGCTCCAGCAATGGTGATGATTCAGAAGCCTGCTCTGAGTCAGCGCATTCAGCCAATCACGCTGTCCGATCTCACTCTCTCTGATAAGCTCTCTGTGAATACGGAGCCGATTCCCACGAATCCGGTTCCGAACTATCCGAACATGATCGCGCGACCTGTAGCCGATCCGGTTTATGACTCGGACATTGATTTCCGTCAGCAGGGGCTTGGCGGCGGCGCGATTGCCGGACCCAAACTGCACGGCGGTTCCGATGTGATGGACCCTTCACTCACAGCCTATCATGGGCTGGCGGGAGGCCCTCCGGGAACAGCAGTAAACGGGACTATGGGCGCTGATCAAGGCCGCTCTGGAACAGGAACTGGCGGATACGGAAACGCGCCGGGCGGCGGAATCGGCGGAGTGGGCGATGGCACAGGCTCGGGCTATGAAGGCCATGGTCGCGGAAGCGGTCCCGGTGGTTTGGGTCGCGCGGCGGAAGGGGACTATGTCTCTTCGGTCGGCAGCGGCGGGACAGGCACATCCGGTATCAGCGACGGCCCGGCACCGATTTCCAAGGAAGAACTCGCAGGTTTGATGGAGTGGCTCAAGCGGCAGACTGTAGATTTCCCCGATGTTGTGCGCGCCTATCTCGAAACCAAGGACAGCGACCTCTGCGGTATCACACAGAATCGCGGCTGGGACATCTACGTGCAGTTTTCACCGGTCGCACATCAATTGAAGATTTTCGTCACGCAGGGGCAGCAGGGAATTCTGCTTGCCGATTCCGACTTCCGCCAGCGCTCGCAATATTTTGCGATGGGCTCCGTCATGCGTGGGGATGATGGCAAGATCTCGGCGATTCAGGCCATCCGCGACAAACCTTCCGCACAAAACACAGAGCAGTTCTACAGCGTCTTCGGCGACTGGATGTCCGGCGAAGGCATTTCGCTCAGAGCATCGCGGTAGCATCAACCGCAATCGGAAATATTTGTCTGCATAAGGGCGATCCATCGCGGGTCGCCCTCTTAGTTTGTCACGGAGCGGCTCTAATCCTTCTTCGCGATGTCGAAGTCGTAGAGGAGTTCGATGCGGTAGGTTCGGGGCGGCATGCGGTAGCGCTCCATCTCTTCGTATTGCACGTCGGTGGCATTATCGAGGAAGAGACTTAGGCGCGTGTTCTGTCGGAATTGAAAGGCGAGGCGGAAGTTCCAGAGAGCGTAGGCTTCCGGCTCATCCGTCTGATAGAAGACGACGGTGTCAATCGGGCCGACGTAGCGCAATTCGGCGCCGAAGGTCGTGCGGTCAATGGTGTAGTTCGCCGATGCGAAATACCTCCATTTGGGCACGTAGGTCAGCGGCCCTTTTTCGTCTATGTCGGTGTCGAGATAGGTGGTGTGAATGGTCGTCTGCAAGTTGCGCGGCCACGCGGTTCTGAGCGCGATTTCACCGCCCTGAATCACGGCTTCGGATAGGTTTTCGGTGCGGAATCTTCCGCCGGGCGCATTCTGCCAACGGATGATCTTGTCGTAGTTGTAGTGGAAGAGCGCGCCGTCGAGCGTCACGTGATCATCAATCCGATAGTTGGCTCCGACTTCTGCGAAGTCCACAGTCTCGGGTTTCAGATTCGGATTCGGCACGAATTCATAGTCCTGTGTGCCGACTTTTTTCAGAAACATCTCGGCGATGGAGGGATTGCGGAAGGCATGGCCCGCTCCGGCGCGGACGACGAGTTCGTCGGTGGCTTGAAACGACGCTCCGAGTTTGGGCGAGAAGAGTGTGCTCTGGGTTGCTTCGACGACGTTGCGGTGATCCAAGCGCGCGCCAGCCGTGATGTGCCACGCCTCGGTCGGTGCGTAGTCATTCTGTGCGAAGACAGCGGCCGAGAAGCCGTGCTGTCTTCCATAGAGATAGTCTTCGGGCTGTCCGTCCACAATATCCCATGAGGCATCGAAGCCTGCGACGAGCGTATTCCTTTCAAGCCATGTGCGCGTGGATTGTTCGAGCACGCCGAACTTGTGCGAAGTGGAGCGCGTGGTGAAGTCAAGCCGCACGTCGCCTTCGCGCGGCTCGGATGAGGGATTCAACAGCGAGCGCGTCAAATCGCGATTGTAGAAGAAGCGCAGGCTGTAGCCGGATTCCGGTGATTCGATTCTTCGATAGAGCAAGTCGGTCGAGAGCGATTGCTTTCTTTGCAAATCGTTCTCATAAACTTCGCGCACTTCAAGCGGATGCAGGCTGGTTTCCCACGGATGCGGATATTCGTTCTCACCCGAGAGGAACATCGAGGTGAAGGTCAGGCTGCGAATGGTGTTGTAGTCATAGTGCAGCTTGAGAAATCCGGTGACGTTGTCATAGGCCGAACTCTGTCTCCATCCGCTTGATCCGCGGTGAGTGAAGTTCGCGTAGTAGCCCAATCTTCCGACGGTGTTGGCGTGGCTATAGGCAAGCGAGTTGAGCGTGAGTAGTTTTTCCGTGTAGCGCATCCACGAGGCCGGGTTGCGATACATGCCGTAGCTTGCGCGGATGCGCGAGTATTCGCGATGCGTGGGTGATTGCGTGATGAGGTTGACCACGCCGCCCATTGCATTTGATCCGTAAAGCGCGCTATAGGCGCCTTTGACGACTTCGACACGCGAGATGATGTCTTCGGGATAGAGCCACCAACTTGCGCCGTCGGTATCGGAGATGATGGCGGGTTTGCCGTCAACCAAGAGCAGAGTGCGATTGCCGACGCCACCGCCCAACATATCTGAAGATCCGCGAATGGAGACATTGGAGACGACTTGTCCGCCGGTCCGATGCACTTCGACTCCGGGGACGGCATCGAGGACTTTGTCCAAACTTCCGGGCGAGCGCTGCTGCACGTCGTTGGCGCGCACGACTTCGACCTTGGTGGTTGAAAGGCGCGCGGTGGTTTCGCGCATTTGCGCGGAGACGACAACTTCGTCGGACATCAGGTAGTCGGGTTCGAGCGCGAGGTTGAATGTGAGTGTGTCACTCACGACGACTTCGCGCTCGATTTTCTTGTAGCCCAAGTGTGAGACGCGCAGCGTCCATTTGCCTGAGTCGGGCAGATGCAGGAAGTAGTCGCCGTTCTCGCTGGTGGAGGTTCCGCGCAGCGCCTCTTTGAGTTGCAGGTTGACGCCGAGAATACCCTCTTGGGTTTCTTTGTCGGTGATGCGGCCGCGCACGACGGGAAGCGCCAGTGCGGTTGCGGCGAGGGAGAGGAGGACGAGGACTGCGAGGGGTCGGGTCATCAATACTTCAGATTCCGGCCGGGGGGCTTGCTAATAATTGACCAAACAAGCTGGACAATATCTAAAGAAAGCGATTATGTTTCAAACAATTGTAACAGAAATGTCGCAGAATGCGATGCACAGGAATTTTCGGTTTTTGCGTGGGAAGGGGGACGGGAGGTGGGAGGCGAGAGCTATTCAGGAGTCATAATATACGAATTTTTGAACGGAAAGTCAAGGGATTAGCTGTGTGCTTTCCAGTTTCCAGACGCATCGTAGTTGTATGAGCCCGGAGCACCAAAGGAATTCCAGACAAGGTCAAACGCCGGACGAAGCAATCTCCCAGAGTCTTCCAACAGGCCATCTACCAAAATCTCGGGCATCATCAAATCGCCTTTGTCGATGGGTCTGAACTCCCCGACATGGTATCGGGACGCGTCAATCCCCAACTCGTAGCCTTTGACATTCAAGAAGGCGACGCAAATCGCAAACGGTCCTGACAATTCCAGATGCTGAAATACTCTCTTGTATGAATCGAGTGACTCAATCATGTATTTCTCGTACGCGATGCTCCCAAATATCTTGCGTCCGTTGAATGGGCCGATCCCAGCATCGCTAACTGCCTCGATAGCACCGTTATGGAACATCAGTGTATAGCCTCCTGACATCTCCGCATTGTGCTGGCCACGGCATGTCACAAATCCATCGAAACAGAACCGCGGGTTCCACCCAGACCCCCCCATTGGAATTAGATTTCCTGATAGATAATCGCGATGCTCCCTGAATGGCACAGATTTTCCGCTCTGCATGAACTCTATAGGAAAGATGTGCAGAACCTGAACGGCGTCCTTCACAATCCTCACCGGAGTTTCGCCGAACTTGATGGAAGCCAATCTTCTTTGTCTGAAATCTCGCAGTCTTTCAAGTTGGTCGGCCGATTGAACGAACGCGGACTTGAGTTCCCCAACATCCATTCGGTGTTTACCATTTGCATTTCTTAAATAGAAGCGACCGTCGCCCCCGCTGGTTACCATGTGGGGTCCTCCCCAGCTCTTCAGCATTCTGAGAAGGATGCAGGAGCGATCCTCCGTGATCGCAATCGCCCGAATCCTGTGGGCTGCGGAACGGGGTTGCAGACCATCTCGAATGGCGCTTTCAAGTCGGAGAATCATGTCATCGCATTCAATGGTTGGTATGCCAACAATCTCTTTTGCGATGCCTCCATCTTCTTGAATACCCAGTATCATGTCTCCTCCGTTTCGATTTAGAAAGGAAGAGAAGTCGCGAAGGAATTCGCGGAGGGCATCTCCGGTCGGCTCTACCGTGAGTTTGAACTCGAGTGCCTCCGTTTCTGCTACCTCATTTGCAATCAAGTTACGAATGTCGGCAGCATCAATGTTATCGAAAGGCTTGTGCCTCAGAGACATGGATTGACCTGTTTGCTATATTACGCGACCGGGAGGTCGCGCCTATATTATTGGGGTGATGCTCTTGCGTGATCGGACACGATCTATCGTGTCCCTACGAACTACATTTGTCGTCATTCTGGCGGAGGGGTCCTTCGCTTCGCTCAGGATGACGACTCGTTTGGATTTCGGCCGGGTTGCGCGCCATAGACGTTCGAGTTCACACCTGCTCAGAGCGCGAACCCGGCTCGGCGACTTAGGCATTGCGGGTGTGGACACCCACAACGGCGTAAAAAAGAGCCTTGCTTCTATCGCTTACCGTAGTAGTGTGTGCTGGAGCCGAAGATCATTTCGGCGGATTCCATCAGGGTTTCTGAAAGAGTTGGATGCGGATGAATGGTGAGCGCGAGGTCTTCGGCGACGGCTCCCATTTCGATGGCGAGCACGGCTTCGCTGATCAGATCGCCCGCGTGCGGACCGGCGATTCCAGCCCCGAGAATTTTTCCGTCCTCGAGATTGCAGATTAATTTGGTCAGGCCGTCACTGCGCCCGAGTGTCAACGCGCGGCCCGATGCAGCCCAGGGGAATTTCAGAATTTTGATTTCGCGGTTTTGAGTCTTCGCATCAAGCTCAGTCAAACCTGCCCATGCGATTTCGGGATCGGTGAAAACGACTGCGGGAATTGCGCGCGGAGCAAATTCCGTCTTCTTGCCGAGTATAGCCTCAACGGCAACACGCGCTTCTGCAGAGGCTTTGTGCGCGAGCATCGGCTGTCCTGCGCAATCGCCAATCGCGAAGATCGCAGGCTCGGCGGTTCTGCGCTGCGCGTCTATCGAAATGAAACCGTCCGCTCCAACTTGAACGCGCGTGGTCTCAAGTCCGAGATTTTCGACATTGGGTTTGCGACCGACGGATACGAGGATCTTATCGAACTGCTCCTCGCCCGTGTGTTTGCCTTCAAATGCTACGACCGCGCCGTCTTTGCCTGCATCCACTTTCGCAACTTTGGTGGAAAGATGAATGGCTGAAAATTCGGCTTGCAGCTTCTTGGAAAGAATGCGCGAAAGGTCTTGATCACAACCGGGAAGAAGGGTGTCCATCATTTCGACGACGGAGACTTTCGAGCCGAGTGCGGAATAGACTGAACCCATTTCAAGGCCGATGTAACCGCCGCCGACAATCAGGAGTTTGTTGGGGATTACGGGCAGATCGAGAGCTGTGCGAGAATTCCAGATGTGCGGCGAGTCATTGGGAAAACTCGGAATCGTCGCCGCGCGCGAACCGGAAGCGAGAATGCAATGCTCGAAAGAGAGCGATTGCTTGCCGCCTTTAGTTAATTCGATTTCAACGGAATTTGCGGAGGTGAATTTTGCGCGGCCCTGAATGTAGGTGATCTTGCGCTGCTTGGTGAGCATGCCCAATCCGCCGGTGAGTTTTTTCACGACTGAGGACTTGAACTCGCGCAATTTGTCGAGGTTGATTTCAGGATGTGCAAATGTGATGCCATGCTCTTTTGCATCGCGCGCGTCGGTGATGAGCTTCGCGTTGTGCAGGAGAGCTTTGGAGGGAATGCAGCCTCTATAAAGGCATACTCCGCCGGGATATTGTTCGAGATCAACAAGCGTGGTTTGCAAGCCGTGATCCGCGCCATGAAAAGCGGCGGCATAGCCACCGGGGCCGCCGCCGATTACGAGAAGTTGAGTTGTGTCGGACATCAGAAAATATGAAATATGATATATGAAATATGAAATATGAAGGGTTATCCTTCAAGAGTCAGCACGAATGGTTCTTCGAGTGCTTCGCAGATCCAGCGGAGGAAGCGCGCGGCATCGGCGCCGTCAATCAAGCGATGATCGTAGGAAAGTGAAAGCGGAAGAATGCGACGTGGTTCAAATTCCTTGCCGTTCCACACGGGTTTCATCTGCGTGCGCGACACACCGAGAATTGCAGCATCGGGCTGATTGACAATCGGAGTGAATCCTGTGCCGCCGATTCCGCCGAGATTGGAAATCGTGAAGACGCTGCCCTGCATCTCTTCAAGCGTGAGTTTGCGGTCGCGCGCTTTGCGGCCGAGTTCGGTCAATTCAACGGAGAGTTGCGTGAGGTTTTTCAGATTCACGTCGCGAATCACAGGCACAAGCAGACCGCGCTCGGTATCCACCGCCACGCCGATATGCGTGTATTCTTTGTAGACCACTTCCTCGGTCTGAAAATCGAGACTGCCGCGAAATTTCGGGAAGACATTCAGCGCGGCGGCGGAGATCTTGATCAGAATCGAAGTGACCGTCAATGCGCCGCCGGATTTTTCGACGTGCGGAGCAAATTTCTTGCGCAGGACTTCAAGCTTCGTCACGTCCGCCTCATCAAATTGCGTGACCTGCGGCCCGGAAGACCAGTCGCGCGAAAGTTTGTTTGCAGTAGAGCGGCGCACGCCCGACATCGGTTCGCGGCGCACGGGGCCCCACTTGGCAAGATCGGGCAATGCGAGTGGCACGGGAATATCATCGCGTATAATTCTAACTGCGCCTTGCATTCCGCTCTTGACAAATGCTTTCACGTCATCAATCGAAATTCTTCCACGCGGGCCGGAACCATTTACGCGAGATAAGTCTACGCCGAGTTCACGCGCGAATCGTCTGACAGATGGGCCGGCGGGCAGTATATCCCCCCTCGATTCAGCGGGGGGGATAGGGGGGGTAACGGCCTCGGCTTTCACGACATCGGCGGCTACAATGGGTGCGGGCTTCACATCGGCAGCCATCCCTACAGGGACAGGCACGGCAGCCGCTACAGGAGTAGAAGTTGCGCTGCCCTCGTAGCTCATGACGACCTGATCCACTTCGACTTTGTCGCCGGACTTGATCAGGACTTTGGTGATCGTGCCGTCGAATTCGGCGGGGACTTCGGCGACGGCCTTATCCGTTTCGAGTTCGAAGAGCGGCTGATCTCTTTTGACGGCGTCGCCTGCTTTGACGACCCCCTTGACGACGTCACCTTTTTTGATGTCGTCACCGAGAAAGGGTATTTTGAATGAGGGCATGGCGGAATCACACTCTTTGGAATGGGGTTTCCTGTATCGCTCTCGCGGCCACTGACGCGAAGTATGTGAACGCGTTGGGCCAAAGCAATACGGAATTTGTAGGGCTTGGGCCAGGCGGCAACCACTTGCCCGCTATCTTTCCCTGCTTTACTGTGCCACTTAGATACATCATTGAGAAAATTGGTTCATCGATCTCTTGCTTGCTACGACAGAAATCCCGGACATTCGTTGTGGTTGGATCTTCATCCACAAAAAGGCCGCGCAATTGAAATAATATAGGAGTCCAACCGTGATCCGAGTAACCCCATACCTTAACCAACTCGTAAAGGGAAAGATTAGGTGTTAAGCTCTTGGGTTTCAGATTGATAATTAAAGTGCTATCGGGTTGTCCAATTTGCTTGAATGAGTCGGCGATGCTAATTTGCCAACGGTAATTAGGCTCGCTGTCTGATTCCCTTAGATTCACTCGCAGAAAATTGGGAATTCTTCCAATGTTACAACCAAACAACGAATCTTGTCGCGTAAATTTGTAGCGGAAGCCGTTTCCTTCTGCCTTCTTTTCATACAGTGCGTACAACTTGGTCTCGTCTCTGTCTATCTTGACTATTGAAGAGTTACGGTAAGCGTGTCAAACCAAGGGCCATGCGAGAATTCAGTAATCTCGAAGTACACATTAAGCGTTCGCGGTACATCCCCATTTGGTGGTATAGCAAGTGTGAACTGATAGTAGTCTGATGATCCACCCGCTGGTATTTGACTGTAGGGTGCCCAAGCAGATCCACGCACATAGGCAACGGGATCGTTTTCGGAAATGTTAACATATATCAAATTTGCGGTGTACGGGCCACTATTTTGAATTGTCGGACGGATGCCAAAGCAACGCTCCACATTCCCGCATTCAAATTCTTCAGGAGCAGACAATTCGCTTACAGAAAGTA
>JADLDM010000018.1 GCA_020846695.1 bacterium
AGAGATCAACGCGTCTTCCAATAATCGCGGTCAACTCTTCTTCCATCTTATCCAAGTTCTTGAGAGACCACATCACGGGGTTCTCAAATTTCACCATCACGTCCACGTCGCTGTCGGGACGGAAGTCGTCGGTCAAGACGGAACCGAAGAGAGAAAATTCGACGATCTTCCACTTCTCGCAGAAGGTCTTAATTTTCTCCATGTCCAGTGCAATGCGCGGCTCGCCAGTTGTGTTCATTACATCCCAACCATTGCTTTGACTTTTGTGACGACCATGTCCACGGCGATTTCATTCTTGCCGCCGTGGGGAATGATGATGTCCGCCCAGCGGCGCGACGGATCCACAAACTGCTCGTGCATCGGGCGAACCTGATTTTCGTACTGCTCGAGGATATTCTCCAGTGAACGCGCGCGCTCCTTCATGTCGCGACGAATTCTCCTGATCAAGCGCACGTCGCCTTCACTCTCCATGAACACGCGAATATCCATCAGCTCGCGCAATTTCGGATCATCCAAAATCAGAATGCCGTCGAGAAAAATAATCGGACGCGGGCCGACTTCCTTGAACTCGGGTTTGCGCGTGTGCTGGGTGTAATCGTAAATCGGCTGACGAATTACTTTCCCCGCGAGCAGAGACTGAAGCTGTTCATAGAGGAGTTCGTTGTCGAAGGCGGAGGGATGATCGAAATTCATCTGCGCGCGTTCTTCAAAGGTCAGATGCGAGAGATCACGATAGTAGGAATCCTGATGTACGACCAGCACGCGATCTTCACCCAACGCCTCGGCAACGGAACTCACCAGCAGAGTCTTGCCGCTTCCCGAACCGCCGCAAACTCCGATCAGAAACGGGGCATCGGGACTGATTCTGCGCGCGCGGCGAACGGCAATGGACTCGACTTCATTGGGTTCCCACGCGGGTCTGAAAGAAATACTCATTTGGAAAGCTGCTCGGCGGAAAAGGCGAGCGGAAGAAGTTCTTTTAGCGGATGTTCGGTGTGCTTGCCCTCTTGCCCCGACAACAACACACGAAGGTTCGGCGCGTAGTCATGAAGCAGTTGACGACACGCGCCGCAGGGGCTGACGGTGCCTTTTCCTTGCGCTGCAACGGCAATCGTCACAAACTCGCGCGCGCCTTCGGAAATCGCTTTGGTGAGAGCGACGCGCTCGGCGCAAATTGAAAGTCCATAGGAACTCGACTCGACATTGCAGCCAGTGAACACGCGGCCATCGGAAGCGGTGAGCGCGGCGCCGACTTGGAAATTGGAATAGGGTGCGCTGGCCAGATCGCGCGCCTGCCAGGCAAGGGCAACCAGCTCAGAGTCGGAGAGATAGGTAGGCTTCTGCATCTATGAAATCTACGGAGTTCCCTCGGAAATAACAACCAGCCGAGGGCTGGACGACTGCGCCAGTCAACTGAGTCAGGAAGAAGGGCAAGGGTGCGGCGGTGAAGGGTGATTTCGGTCGGGTTGCGCGCGGCAGCGAGTGCAGTCAGCACCTTGGGCGTGGCTTAACCCGACTCGGCGACAAAGTGTCGGAGAGAATGCTACTTCAGGAGAAGCAGGCGGGTGGCTCCGGAGGAGCCGGGGGAAAGGCGATAGGAGAGGAAATAGGTCCCGCTGGCAAGCGAACGGGCATCGAGAGTCCAACTGTGGGCACCAGACTCAAGCGAGCCAGCGTGTACCACCTGCGCGGTGCGGCCCAGGATGTCCACTATCCGCAGGTCAGCCTCGGTGTGCTCAGCCAGAGTGAGCGAAATCCGAGTTGTCAAGTTGAAGGGATTGGGACTGATCCGGGGTTCCGATCCGGACGACAAGGCAGAAGGCTCCTTGTCCCGAAGCCAGCTCTGCGGACTGAAGTCGAGGAACCACTGGGAAGACTCCGTTGGAAGCAGACAAGAGACCTCGCTGTGCGCATCATCCTCGCCGAGAAGTTGAGCGACCACCGCACTTTGAGCCCCCTCGGGAATCCAGACGGGCTCCGAAATCAGTAGCCCAGCTGACATCCCTGTGGCGGGAGCCAACCGGCCTTCCCAAGTCCAGGAATGGTCGGGCAGGGACAGCCGGACAGTGGGTCGCGATTGGTTGCTATTGGTATCGTCGAAAACGCCCACGCGCAGCCAGGATGCCATGGCACATTGCATAGCAGAGAGAAGCAGAATGGCAGCCGCTCTCAACATGGGAAACCTCCGGCCAACAAAGAAAAAGCCCGCATGTCATGCAATGACCTGCGGACCCGCAACCCGATTCTTTCAAGGAAATTGCTATTTCTTAGGTCTTTCGACGGAGCGCCCGAACTTCCAGAATATGTCCTGTGGGCCATAGAAGAGCCGTGGCGTAATACGGGCCATAGCTCCGCCGTTGTCACCTGTTGAGGCTGAATATTCAATGGAATCCTGATAATAGGGTGCGGTTTCGGGATTAACCCCCTCCCACAAGCGCAAATAATAGACCCCGTCCTCATGAAAAGAAATGAAGTATCTCTGTGTCACCCACATCCCGAAATACATCGTATCCGTGGGCGATAGGCCGAATGCGCCAATTCTGGAGTGATTGAAATTGCCCCAGGCCAGAGAATCATCACCACCAGGCGAGCCATCGGCATTGGGCGGATCAATCTTGTGGTTGCCGCCATCCCTAATCACTTGAACAATATGGCCAATCGGGTGCGGATGCCCGTCATGCATGAGAATCGGAGTCTCCTGTATGAACTCTACAAGAATGACGTAGGGATTTCCGAGGTCTTGATCAAGCGGAACGTCCTCGTCGTCAAAGTAGACATGACGGCCCTTTATCTCTTTGTCCCGCCAGCTATTGTCCGCGAGGGAATTCGACACGGACAGGAGGAGGAGAAACAATGCAAACGTGAACACAGTGTTTCGATACGTCATCATCATGTATGAGTTCATCTTCACTATTTTCTCGGTTTGATCTGTGCAGAGGAAACGCGCTTTTCGTACACCGTATCGGCGGGTATGGCCTGATCCAATGTCTCGCGTACGGTCTTTGCCGTCGCGCTGTCATGCACAGCGAGGTTCAGGTCCACATAGTCCCCAAAGTAGCCCTTGGAGCCGCAGCCCATTACCGTGACATTCCCGAATTGAAGCGCCTTGGCCGCCTGAGCATTGGGAGAGAGAATCAGATCAATATTCGGATAGCACTTTGCCAGAGACTCCGCTTCCTGCGGCGTGAAGTCCCCGATAATGGAGATCACGTCCGACTTCTTCTCGAGCTTCTTGAACAGTTTCTTCATCTGATAAGGCGATCGGATTCGCACACTCGCGGAATCCGGACTCTTGACCGCTGCACGCTCAGGCACGAGACCTACGACCGCCATGGTCAGATCGTTCCGCTCGACCATTCGATACGGCTCAAAGAGCGGTTTGTTGGATTTCTTGGAGCCATAGAGATTCGCGGCAACAATCGGCAGGCCGCTGTCCGCAGCAGAAATCCACTCACTCAAAGGCGAAGTCAGTTCATCCTGTCCCAAAGCCACGGCGTCATAAGCCTGCTCTTGAAAGAAATCCACAACAAGTTTCTTGCGAGGAGAGAACTCCGAATCGCCTTTCTTTGCCGCAAAATTCCCGGCCTCAACAACCAAGGTTGCGAGTGAATCCACTCGACTGCGCTTGATAAAGGTGGCCCGCCGGGCCAACCCGCCCTTGCGCGAGCCTCACCCGCAAGGTTCAACATGCCCTTGGAAGTTGCCGGAAAAAATCACACGTGCGGCTGTCGGCCTCTTGGCAGGTTCCTTTTTCCCCGCGAGCGCGACCGCAATGGGAAGGACAATCGCCAAGAGCAGAGTCCATTCAAACGAGAAGCGAAACAAGCTACGCAAAAGTATCCTCAATGCGAATGAAAATCAAATGAAGCACACCCTTGAAAGAAATAAAGCGGCGCACCCGCCGCTTCATTTCACGCTCCGGAGCGCACTAACCGTGTGAATGACCCGCGTGCGGATCTGCTGCTTTCGTGGACGGCGTCAGAGAGGTGCCCGATCCGGGTGTCGCCGGAGTTGTACTGATTCCCTGCTGTGAAGGAATCACCTGTCCATTCTTGCCTTCGAAAGTTGCAAGGCGTTCCGCCCACTGACCGGTTTGTTCGTATGAATCGGCCAGAGGATCCTTGAAATCCGCCACTGCGATCGAGTCCCGCCATGACGGATTGAACTCGAGCATCGCGTAGTGACCATTGTAGCCCGATGAACCCGTGCCGAAGACGCGCGTCTTGCCTACCACGGTCATCGTTTCGCCCGAACGCAATGCGCCGGTCGAGATGATCACGTCAAGTTCGGGATAGGTCTTCACCAAAGAGTCTATGTCGTCGGAAGGAAGTTCGCAAAGCAGGACGACCGCGTCTGCCTTCTTGAGCAGGCCGGGTAGATACTTGGCGACGGCTTCTTTGGTATTGGTGACGCGCATGACCGTCGTATCCACGAGAGACGTGGTTGCCGGAAAATCCGCATCGCGCAACAGGCCCATGATTCCGATCTGCATATTGCCGTAATCCTTCATCACATACGGCTTAAACAGCAGCTTGTTGGACTTTATGTCGAGAAGATTCGCCGAGACGTATTCCGTGCCCTTCGTAGTATCCCGTAAGGCAACAAGAGTCTCGTAGCCCATGGAGACTTCCTGACGCGCAATATTGAGCACGTCATACTTCAGGTCCTCATAGCTGGTCACGAGGAACTGGCACTTGCTGGAGCATCCGCCCTTAGCTCCTGCGCGATCCACATAGTTGCCGGCATCAACCGTCAGCCAGTTGGCCGTGGGATCCTGATGTCTTTGAATGAAGGTAGCCCACCGGGCCACCCCGCCTTTTTTCTGCTTTCAGCCGCAAGGGGCCACATTGCCCCTGATGTTGCCGCTGTACATGATCTGCAGCTTGCCTTCTGCGGGACCAGAAGAGCATCCCACCAAGCCAAGAGACCCGCCCACAATCGCGAGAATCAACAGACCGACCAGAGCCGTAAGTTTTTGCATGTTATTCTTGTGTCTATCTGAATATGAATTGTCCGCACAGAGTCCTGTCACGTCTCCAATTTAACGCAAACCCAGTCTTGAGGTTCCCACTACTCCGTCTCATCAATCACTGTGCATTGCGGACCGGAGGGGCCGCAAGTCCAATCCGCTGACGTGAGAACAACGTCCTGAAGCCCGGCCATGACATGGAAGACCGTACTGGTCCAGAGTGTCGTGACATTGTCAGCTTCGAATACCCTAAAATAGAATCCCGAGGGATCAGGAGTCAGCGTAGGGATAGAGAAACCGGTGGGAGTATAGAAATATCCCGGACCAGCGCCCGCCGCCTCACCATTGATCGGCATTTCGTTGAAGTTGCAGCTCCCCGTTGGACCCGTCTCGCACTCCGGAGGCAGGCTGCAAACGGTCGGCTGCGGATCAGTGAAATCCGGCCCGTCGTCGTCCGCATCGTAGTATATCTTGATTACCGTTCCGTCTGGAAGGCCGGTCGCCCCACCACAGGTCGTTGTCAATGGGGACTCAGGGGGACCATAGTAGATCAAGGCAACAAACCCCTGTGCAGAAGCTGTGCGCGCGATCCCCATCAGCAGAATTAGAAGAAGTGAGAAACCAAGACGCTTCATCGGACTACCACCTTTCATTTGCGAGCATACGTCTAACATGGCCACATAAGTCTTTGTGAAAAGCAAACTTCGGTCCCTGTTTTCAGGATCACCGAGATGCGACGTAAGTAGTAATATACACTCGAAATTGGGCAAAAGCAACGCCATCGCGGCACCCGGAAAGATTCTCCCCGCGTGAACTCCGAGTACTGAAACAGAGTGGGCCTCCCATTCGGGAG
>JADLDM010000019.1 GCA_020846695.1 bacterium
GTCACGGTCTCGCATCTCAGATTCGGCCCGCGTCCGATTCGCTCGAGCTACCTGGTGAAGAAGGCGAAGTTTGTCGCTTGTCATCAGCCTGGATTTCTCGATAAGTACGAGATGCTCTCGGACGCTGCTCCCGGCGCGGTCTTTCTCTTGAACACTGACATCGCTCCCGCTAATGTCTGGGACACCCTCCCGCTCGACGTGCAGGAGCAAATTCTCGCAAAGAAGCTCAAGGTATATTGCATAGACGCTTACAAGGTAGCGGCGGAAGCGAACATGGGCAGCCTGATCAACACGATCATGCAGACCTGCTTCTTCGCGATTTCCGGCGTGATTCCACGTGACAAAGCGATCGAAGCTATCAAGAAGACAATTCGCAAGACCTACGAGAAGAAGGGCGAGCAGGTTGTTCAGATGAACTTCGCCGCAGTGGACAAGACGCTTGCGAATCTGCACGAAGCTCCTGTTCCCTTGAAGATCACGTCGTCGCGCAGACGGCCTGCCACGGTTTCGAGCAAGGCTCCTGATTTCGTCAAAAATGTTCTCGCGAAGATCATCGAAGGCTTCGGCGACGATCTGCCCGTTTCCGCGTTTCCGGTTGACGGCACGTTCCCGCTCTCAACTTCGATCTGGGAGAAGCGCAACATCGCTCTCGAAATTCCCGTCTGGGATTCTGAAGTCTGCATTCAGTGCAACAAGTGCGTGCTGGTCTGTCCTCACGCCGCGATTCGCGCAAAAGTCTATCCCGCGAACGTGCAGAACGGCAATCGTCCCGAGACCTTCAAGTCGTGCAAGTATACGGGCACGGACTTGAGCATGGTGGATCCCCTCTACGCGTTGCAGGTTGCTCCTGAGGATTGCACGGGTTGCGGATTGTGCGTGGACGTGTGCCCAGCAAAGAATAAACGTGAACCTCGCTTCAAAGCTATCAACATGGCTCCGCAGCCGCCGATCCGCGAAAACGAAGCAAAGAACTGGGAGTACTTCCTGAGCCTTCCCGATGTGCCGCGTGAAGAGATTCGCGCGAACACGGTGAAGGGCTCGCAGCTTCTTGAGCCGCTGTTTGAATTCTCCGGCGCGTGCTCCGGTTGCGGAGAAACTCCCTACATCAAGATGCTTTCGCAATTGTTCGGGGACAGACTATTGATCGCGAATGCGACGGGCTGCTCCTCGATCTACGGCGCAAATCTACCGACCACTCCCTATTCGTTCAATAAAGACGGACGCGGTCCTGCGTGGGCCAATTCGCTCTTTGAAGACAATGCGGAATTCGGTTTGGGTTTCCGCGTAACTCTCGATAAGCACGGTGTGTTCGCGCGCGAAATGGTTGCTGCTATGCGAGATGCCATCGGCGCTCCGCTTGCCGACGAAATTCTCGCCGCTAATCAAGAAACAGAAGCAGAAATCAAAGCTCAACGTGATCGCGTCGTTGAACTCAAAAAGGGTTTGGCGAAGATCAATACGCCGCAAGCTCGTCAACTCGAAACTGTGGCCGATGCGCTCGTAAAACAATCCGTGTGGATTGTCGGCGGTGACGGTTGGGCCTACGATATTGGCTACGGCGGACTCGATCACGTAATCTCAACGGGCAGGAACGTCAACATCCTCGTGCTGGACACCGGAGTCTATTCCAATACCGGTGGTCAGTGCTCGAAAGCAACTCCACTCGGAGCGGTAGCAAAATTCGCATTTTCCGGAAAGCCCGTTCCGCGCAAGGACCTCGCGATGATGGCGATGAGTTACGGCGGTGTTTACGTCGCGCAAATCGCATTCGGCTCGAATGACCTGCAAACCATTCGCGCCATTAACGAAGCAGAATCCTACGACGGACCTTCATTGTTGATTGCGTATTCGCATTGCATCGCTCACGGAATTGACATGAGCACGGGACTGCAATGCCAGAAGCGCGCGGTGGACAGCGCGGCCTGGCCGCTCTACCGCTTCGATCCGCGTCTTCAGGAGGCGGGACAAAATCCGCTGCAACTTGACTCGAAGCCGCCGAAACTCAAAGTGAAAGATTGGGCCTATGCGGAGACTCGCTTTAAGATGCTCACCAAGAGCAATCCGCAAATGGCCGAGAAGCTGATGGAACATGCCGAGCGAGACACCATGGAACGCTGGAATCAACTCGTGCAGCTTGCCGGCTTGCCCGGTGTTCACGTCGTGGAAGGAAAGGAGTAAACGATGGACCTTTCAACTACCTATCTCGGACTAAATCTTAAACATCCGATCATGTCGTCCGCGTCGCCGCTTGCGCAAAACCTTGCGGGAGTGAAGAAACTCGAGGACGCCGGAGTTGCCGCAATTATTCTTCCATCGCTCTTTGAAGAGCAGATCGAAAAAGAACTCTTGGAACTCCATTGGGCGACGTTGCAGGGAAGCGAGAGCTTTGCCGAAGCGACAAGCTACTTCCCATCGCCGGAGAAGTTCATTCTCGGACCCGAAGAGTATCTTTCGCTGATTTCCAAAGCAAAGGAATCCTGCTCGGTTCCGGTGATTCCAAGTTTGAACGGAATCGCTCCCGGCAGTTGGGCCAAGTACGCGCGCTTCTTCGAGGAGGCTGGAGCTCCCGCGATTGAACTGAACATCTACTACGTCGCGACCGATCCCTTTGCCGACAGCGCGAAGCTTGAAGAGAACTATCTCGAAATCATTCGCGAAGTCCGCTCGCACGTCAACATCCCGCTTGCGGTGAAGGTGAGTCCCTTCTTCACGACGTTTGCTTCGATGGCTCGCCGCTGCGTGGAAGCGGGCGCCGACGGACTCGTGCTCTTCAATCGCTTCTATCAGCCCGATCTCGATTTGGAGCAGCTCGAAGTCAAGCCGCACGTCGAACTCTCGACGTCGTTTGCGATGCGTCTGCCGTTGCGTTGGGTTGCGATTCTCTATGGCCGCGTGCCCTGTGATTTCGCCACAACATCCGGCGTCCATTCCGGCGAAGACGCGGTCAAGCTGATCATGGCCGGCGCGAATACCGTGATGATGTGCTCTGCGCTCTATAAGAATGGACTCGGCCACGTCAACGCCGTGCTCAAGGACATGAAGGGCTGGATGGAAGTCAACGAATACGATTCCGTGGACATGATGCGAGGAACAATGAGTCAAGTTTCCGTAGCAAATCCGGACGCCTATGAGCGCGCCAACTACATGAAGACTCTCCAGAGTTTTCGCATGGTTCCCTAACCCGTAGCACCTCTTCTTAGAAAAGCAAATGAGGCCGCGAGCAATCGCGGCCTCTCTCTTTCCAATATCGAGGTGATTACAATGCTCGCCCCAGACTCTCCGCAATGGGCTTCAAACTCGAAACGAGCGCCGCAAACTGCTGCGGAAACAAAGTCTGATAGCCGTCTGAAAGTGCATGATCCGGATCGGGATGTACTTCGACAATCAATCCATCCGCGCCCACTGCAACGGCCGCACGCGCCAGCGGCGTCACCATCTTGCGATGTCCCGTTCCATGCGAGGGATCAACAATAATCGGCAAGTGCGAAGCCTCTTTCGCGGCAGGCACAATATTCAAATCGAGTGTGTTGCGCGCGAAATCCGAAAAACTCCGAATCCCTCGTTCGCACAACACCACCTGATAATTCCCCGCCGCAAGCAGATACTCCGCCGCATTCAACAATTCATCCAAAGAAGCTGCGGGACCACGCTTGAGCAAGACCGGCCTTCCGCTCTTCGCAACGGACTCAAGCAGCGCAAAATTCTGCATGTTCCTCGCGCCGACTTGCATCATGTCCAAATAGGGAATCGCCATCTCGCAACTTTCCGCATCCACAACTTCGGAAACCACCGGCAACGAAAACTCTTTCCCCGCAAGCGCAAGCCACTCGAGCGCATCCTTACCTTTACCGCGAAATGCATAAGGCGACGTTCGCGGCTTGAACGCGCCTCCACGAAGCATGTGCCCACCGCCCGTCTTCACCTGCTCCGCGGACTTCAATATTTGATCGCGCGACTCAACCGAACACGGCCCGCCGATTATTGCAAGTCCTGCACCCCCGATCTTCACGCCGCTCACATTCACAATTGTGTCTTCCGGCTTGGTCTCCCGCGAAACCAGCTTGAAAGACTTCGTCACACGAACCGCCTGCACCACTCCCGGAAGATTCTCAAACTCCTCGGGATGCAGCGGCCCCTGATTCCCCGTAATGCCGATAGCCGTGCGCATTTCTCCGGGAATCGGATGCGCGCGCAATCCTAATTCCGTAATGTGCGTAATGACGTCTTCTATTTGCTGTGGAGTCGCTTCGCGGCTCATAATGATAAGCACAGATTTATCCTCTGACTTTCTACTTGCATGAATCCAACGCCCGACGCAACGATCCCACAAACTCCGCGACGAACTTCTTCGCATCTTCAAAATTCTTCGTCGTTCCGATTCCTTTCAGAACCGCACTTCCCACAATCACTCCGTCACTCACACTCGCAAGTCTCTTCGCGGAGTCGGCATCCGAAACTCCAAAACCAACAAGAAACGGCGTCTTCAATTCCGCCTTGAGTTTGCTCAAATAGTCGAGCACGCCCTGATCAAGTTCGCGCATCCCGGTCACTCCAGCAACCGAAACCGCATAAATGAACGGCGCGTCAAGAGCATCAACCTCTCGAATGCGCTCGACCGAAGAAGTCGGCGCAACAAACGGGACACGAGGCAGAATCGCCTCATCCCACTCGCTTGTCTCCGCATTCTTGGCAATCGGCCAATCCGGCACGATCGCACCTGACATACCACTCTCCTGCGAACGCGTCACAAACTCGCGAGTTCCTTTCGCCAGAACGCTATTCATGTAACCCATGAACAACACTCTTCCCGGCTTACTGATCTGAGATGCTGTGTGAAAAAGAAAATCCAGTGTAACTCCTTGTTCAAGCGCGCGCTGCGAACACTCCTGAATCACGGACCCATCCGCAAGCGGATCGGAAAACGGCATTCCCAATTCAATCAAATCCGCTCCGGCCTCGAATGCCGTGCTCGCAAGGTCAGTAGTCCAATCAAGTCTCGGATAACCGCACGTCAGGTAGATTGCGAGCAACTTTCTCTTTGCTCTTGCATCACGAATGAACGTGTGCAAATTAGAGTGTCGCTGCATAGGCCGCCATGTCCTTGTCGCCGCGCCCCGAGAGGCACACGACGACGCCTTCCTTGTTTCTACCCTCGCTCAAGATGCTCAGGTATGCAAGTGCGTGCGCGGATTCCAACGCGGGAACGATTCCCTCCAACAAAGAGAGTTCGCGCGCGGCATCGAGCGCTTGTCTGTCCGAGATGCGAACGTATTTCACTCGCCCGCTCTGAAACAGAAAGCTGTGTTCGGGCCCTACGCCGGGATAATCCAAACCCGCCGAAATGGAATGAGCCTCGATAATCTGCCCGTCGTCATCTTGCAGAAGATAGCTTCGCGAACCGTGCAAAACTCCCGGCCTTCCGCGAGTGAGCGCAGCTGCGTGATGCTCAGAGTGATCGCCTTCACCTCCTGCTTCCACTCCAATTAACTCAACATCATGGTCATCAAGAAACGGATGAAATATCCCGATGGCATTGCTCCCACCTCCGACACAGGCGACAATCTTATTCACAACGACATTCCGCTCTGAAAGCATTTGCTTCGTTTCTAATCCGATCACGCGCTGGAAATCTCGCACCATCATCGGATAGGGATGCGGCCCCACGACGCTACCGATGAGATAAAATGTATCGCGCACATTCGTCACCCAATCGCGAATCGCTTCGCTCGTCGCGTCCTTGAGAGTTTTGGTTCCACTCGTCACGGCACGCACCTCTGCTCCGAGAAACTTCATCCGCGCAACATTCGGAGCTTGTCTTTCCATATCGAGTGCGCCCATGTACACGACGCATTTAAGTCCGAATTTCGCGCACAACGTCGCAGTCGCGACGCCATGTTGTCCTGCCCCGGTCTCGGCAATCACGCGCGGTTTTCCTAATCGTTTCGCAATCAGAACCTGCCCGAGCGCGTTGTTCAATTTGTGCGCGCCGGTATGCACAAGATCTTCGCGCTTCAGGTAAACTCGAAAACCATGCTTCGCACTCAGCCGTTCCGCGAAATAGAGCGGCGTCGGTCTGCCCGCAAAGTCTCGCAAGTGCAAGCCCAACTCGTTTTGAAACTCATCCGATCTCCGCGCATCTTCATAGGCGACGAGAAGCTCTTGACATGGCGCGACAAGAGTCTCGGGTATGTATTGTCCGCCAAACTCGCCGAAGTAACCGTTGATATTGGGCTGCTGATAACTCAACGGAGTGCTCCTCGCACAGCTTGCAAAAAATGTCTCATCAATGTCTGGTCCTTAACTCCGGGACTTCTTTCAATTCCTCGACTCACGTCAACACCCCAAGGCTTGTGCATCGAAATTCTCTCAGCAACATTCTCGCAAGTCAATCCTCCCGCAATTATTAGCCTCGGCAGATCACGGATTTCGCTTGCAACGAATACCTCTGAATCCACAAGATGGGCAAACGCAGAACGGTGCTCACGCAAATACTCGAGATTCACGGGATCTTTCGTTGCCTTGATATAAGGAAGTTCAAACGATTCGGAAAACTCCCGGTTCTCGTTTCCATGAAACTGAATCAGATCTGGCTCAAGCAGCTCAAGGCACTCGACCACGTCATCACGCGCCTGATCCTGCGTGACCAAGACCAGTTTCGCTTGGCCCCTTCTGATTCGTGAGATGCTTCGCAACTCCCGTCGAACCGCGCATCTCGGACTTGATGGAACAACTACGACTCCGATCGCATCCACACCCAGTTGAATTGCAAATTCCGCATCTTCGATACATCGAATGCCGCAGTATTTAACCCACAAGCTCAATTCAACAGTTCCCGAAGAGCTTTGCCGGGATCGTCAGCGCGCATCAGCGACGTTCCAACCAGGACCGCATTCGCGCCCCGCGATTTCATCTCGGAAAGCTGATCGCGAGACTCAATTCCGCTCTCGGCGACTTTGATCTCTACCTTGGGCAGCAGCGGAAATAGCCGCGCGGAAACATTTAGATCTATGGAAAGCGTGTCAAGATTGCGATGATTTACTCCCCATGCCACTCCGGAAATTCCTTGCGCGGTCTTCAGGTCATTCTCATCGTGCAGTTCAAGCAGAACTCCTAACCCGAGCTCTTGCGCCATAAATCTTAGGTCGAGCAATCTCCCGCGATCCAACATCTTGGCGATGAGCAAGGTCGCATCAGCTCCATGCAATCTCGCTTCGAGCAAGTCGCGTTCGTCCCAAAGAAAGTCTTTCCTCAGAATCGGCAAAGCCGAGGCTCTTTTCGCACGCGCAAGAAGATCGAAGCTGCCATCACAGAAACGCTCCTCCGTAATGACTGAGAGTGCAGCCGCTCCATTCGTTGTATAGCTCTTGGCAATCCGCTCCACGTCGCGATCATTTCGCAACACTCCCTTACTTGGCGATTTGAATTTAATCTCGGCAATAACAGCCGGACCCCTTGCTCCTCGCAAAGCGCCCAGGAAATCTCTTGAAGCTTCGCATTGGTTGACCGCTGCTCGTAGCTCCGTAAGTGGTGTGGTCTCGTCGCGCGCAGAGAGTCTCTTTTCAAGGATGTCGAATAAAATACTCACTCTGATCTCCTTAGATGATTCAGGAATCGGAGAAAATCACCGTCTTCAACGCAGGCTCGCGCCCTTGCAGTTGAGTCGCGGAAGGTTCGCTCAATTCCCGCAATCACTAGAGCGGGAGATGTATTTGCCAAAACCCATTCGAGAAGTTCCTGCTCACACCCACGAGCCATGTCAACAAGTTGTCGCGCATTATCTGCTGCATCTCCTCCGCGCACCGCGTCCTCAGACGTCTGTCTCACTCCGAGCAGCTCTGGAGTGAGGACTCCTTCCTCAATTCGGCCATCCTTCGCGCGCACAAAGAGTGTTTCACCGGCTGCGCTGAATTCGTCGTAGCCGTCGCAGCCATGAACAAGGAAAATGTCTTCAGAACCGAGTTCCGCTAACGTCTCGGCGATCGGCCTCATCCACTTTGCGTCGAACACGCCGATCATCTGCCGCTTCACCCGCGCCGGATTGGCAAGCGGACCCAGCAGATTGAAGATCGTCCTGACTCCCAAGTCCCTGCGAAGCGGCGCAACGGATTTCATGGCGGGATGGAAGTGGGGTGCGAACAGAAATGCAAAATGTTCTTGCCGCAAGGCGCGCGCCGCGCTTTGGGCTCCCTGATGCACTGGGATATTGAGCGCTTCAATAATGTCGGCGCTTCCTGAGCGCGAAGACACCGCGCGATTGCCGTGCTTGGCCACTCTTGCACCGCAAGCAGCTGCGAGTAGGGCGGAGGCCGTTGAAAGATTGAAGCTGTGACTCCCATCACCGCCGGTTCCGCAGACGTCAATCGCATGAGGATCGTCGCACTCGACCGGAGTCATACGCGCAGTCATAGAGTTGAGAAATCCAGCCAGTTCATCACGCGTTTCGCCACGCGCATGTAAGGCGCAGAGTAGCGCGCCCGCTTCAAGCGCAATGAAATCACCTTCCAAGAGCGCTGCGCAGACGTGAGAAGCCTCCTCGCGTGAAAGCGTTCTGCCCCTGCAAACCGCGTGAAGCGCATCACGCAAAGTCATGTCGCGCTCCGCGAATTCACCAACGCGACGAAATTTGCAAGCAGCGTCTCACCGTCAGGCGTGAGGATAGACTCAGGATGAAACTGCACGCCTTCAATCGGTAACTCGCGGTGCCGCACGCCCATGATCTCTCCGTCCTGCGAGCGCGAGGATATTTCAAGAACCGCAGGCAGATTCTGATCGGCGACCATCAGCGAGTGATAGCGTCCGCCTTGAAATGGATCAGGCATGCCGCGATAGATCGTCTTCCCGTCATGAAAGATGCGCGTCGCTTTGCCGTGCACGAGTTCCGGCGCGGCCACAACATGTCCTCCGAAGTGCAGTCCGATCATCTGATGACCGAGACAAACTCCAAGAATTGGCATCACGTTGATCGCAGCGGCCAGAATCGCCGGCATGTTTCCCGCGTCTTCAGGTCTTCCCGGTCCGGGCGACAAAACCAGCCCCGCCGGTTTCAAAGAAAGCAATTCAACCGCAGTGATCTTGTCGTTTCTCTCGACCCGCAGGGTGACTCCCAACTTGCCAATGGCTTGAACAAGATTGTAAGTGAAGGAATCGTAGTTGTCGAGTACGAAGATCATCTTTCGGACTCCAAGAGCAACAGCGCGCGTTCAATCGCAGCGGCTTTGTGTTCGGTTTCGGCGAATTCCCTTTCGGGGACGCTGTCGGCGACAATTCCCGCTCCGGCTTGATAGGTTAATTCTCCATCACGCCACACCGCCGTTCTAAGCATGATGCAGAACTCGCTGTCGCCGTTGCGACCGAGAAATCCCGCAGCGCCCGAGTAGAAATCGCGGGATACAGGCTCGTTTTCCAGAATGATTTCGAGTGCGCGCACTTTCGGCGCTCCGCTCACGGTTCCCGCCGGGAAGGAAGCGGCCAGGGCATCAGCCGCGCTCTTTTCTCGTGACAGTCGTCCGCGCACGTCTGAAACCATGTGCATCACGTGACTGAAACGATGCACCTGAGCCAATTCGTGAACGCGCACCGAACCGAAATCGCACACGCGTCCCAAGTCGTTTCGCGCAAGATCAACCAGCATCATGTGCTCGGCAAGCTCCTTCTTGTCCGCTTTCAAGTCCTGCTCGTTCTTCACGTCTTCTGTTTCATCGTTTCCCCGCGGCCTCGTTCCTGCAATCGGATCAATGCGAACTTCACGCGCGCGGATTCCCGCCTGAAGTTCCGGCGACGCTCCGACAAATGTCCCGACCGGAGTCTCATGATAAAACATGAAGGGCGACGGGTTTACGCGTCTCAAAGCGCGATAGAGTTGGAATGCGTCTCCGTCAAACGCGCGCGAAAATTTCTGTGAGAGCACGCCTTGAAAGATGTCGCCTTTGCGGATGTGCTCCTTGAAGCAATCCACCGACGCACAGAAATCGCTCTGGGTCACGCTCGATCTTCTGTCACCCCACGAGCAACTGGATGCGACAATTGGCATCGGCCCGCGCAATCGTTCCGCCCACTCGTGCAAGGCGTCATCGGAATCTGAATTGGCATTGCAAAGTGAAACTTCCTGTTTCACGTGATCAAAGACTGCGAAGCGAGTGTAGTTTCCCAGCCACGCCACCGGTAGTTTCCCTCGATGTCGCGGATTAAGGCTCTCTAATTCAAAAATCCAATCAAACCCGATCACTCCCACCAACCCGCCTCCGAAAGGCGCGACTGCGTTTGCATTTGGCTGCGGAAAACGTCTGAGCATTTCAAGCAGGCTGCCCGACGATTGGCCGCCGATGGTGGATTGAACGTGCCCGGGCCGCTCCGCCAGAATCTCGCCCGAAGGATCGCAGCCGATGATCGAGTAGCGCCCGAATCGCTCGCCGCCGGTTGCGCTCTCCATCAAGAACGGAAAGCGGCCTGCTTCTCGTAATCGGAGAAACGCACCCACCGGTGTCAGCAGATCAGCGGCTAAGGTCAGTTTGCGCAAAGGCACCTCACAAAAAAGCCACGCAGTTGATTCGCGTGGCAGGATATTCTCAGGTCAGGACAGTTTCAGTCAGACAGAGCACTCCGCCACGCGCGTTGCGCGCCACCACCAAGTCTGGTCAGAAAGCGTTGTTGAGGTGTAAGATTTCATCGTGGCGAAGAGTTTTGCATGGGCATCGTGCTTGAAGATACGCACAGTTGGCGCGTTTGTCAATAGAGGAGATCTTATCCAAAAAATCCGTGCATTTTGCCCTATGCCTCCGATTCAGTAGTGACCCAGTGGGAAGGTGGGTCAGCTACAGATATCCAATATTCCGTTCGTGGCTTAAAAGTATATTTATATTATAATTACATCAAAAGACTCGGGAGGCGCAAACTTCTCGCGCCTTCGATCTCATTTTTGTGGTTTTAAGCCACTCCGTTGACTTCCGCGAGCACAATAAATATATTAGTCATACTGCAACCATCAGAAACCATGGCTTTGCCAAGAAAAACGGAGCAGAATAATGAAAAGACTTAAGGTATTGTTTTTGATTGCAGTACTGTGCATCATGGGCGCACAGTCAGCCTATGCAACCATCGGCTGGGCAGGCGACATCTGGCCGCTCAACGGCTCGTCGCATCTTCCCACAAATGACCTCACCGTCTATGCGAAGGTCTGGAAGAGTGGCGTCACCGATTCGCCTGGCCAAGGTGCTGACATTGAAGGTTGGCTCTATTACAAGAGAGCCAGCGAGATGACTTACACCGCTCTCCAGATGACCTACAACGTCGCGAGCAGCGGCAGCAACGACGAGTACATGGGAGCCATTCCGGCAATCGCGCTGAATGGCGGCGAGAACGAAGATGTGTATGTGGTCTTCAAGGACTTGACGGACAACACCGAATACACGGACGTGCGTGACCAGCAAGGCAACGGCCCGAACTTGTCCTACGTTATCGCGCCCGGAACTTCAATTGATGTGGCCGTGACCTTCCGTGTAGATATGAACTGTGTGAATCCCGATCTCTTCGCTGGCGGCGTTTTTTTCACTGGGGACTTTGAGCTATTTTGGGCCACATGCCACCCGCTTGCGCAGATGTCAGACGGAGACGGTGACGGCATTTGGGAAGGAACATGGGTCTTTCCTGCGGGATCGAACATCCAAGTCCAGTACAAATTTCAGTCGCATGACGAAACGAACTGCAATTGGGAATGCGGTGGCAACCATTATTTGATTCTCGACGACAGCCAGCCCACACAGATTGCAGACGTGGTGCAGTACTGCTGTGAAACTTGGGGCCCCGGCGAAATCTCGGCGGAAGGTTCCTATTGCGTTGGCCTCTGCTGCTGTCCCAATGAGAACTGGATTCGCCTGAATACTCAGTACAATCCGCCGATTCTGTCCGGTGTGACGATTGTTCCCGGCTGCATCAATTGCGACGGCAATCAGTGCACACCCGGCTCGGGTGACGTGGAATGGGCCGTGGTTCAGGGCGGCGATATGAATTGGTATATCAAGCTCTGCATCATTGATACCGACCGTGAAATTCCGGTTGACGGCTATGCCGGTTGTTTCTGCCTGACCATTGATGAAATCCTGCCCGTCGAACTGAACAGCTTCGCCGCAGTGGGTATCGAGAACGCCGTTCGCGTTGCCTGGACGACCTCCAGTGAGCGCAACACGGATCATTTCATCCTCGACCGTTCGACGGACGTGAATAGCTGGTCACAGGTTGCCGAGCTTGAAGCCGCTGGTAATAGCCAGTCTTCGCATCACTACACCTTCACGGACAACAACGTGGTGGTCGGCACGACTTATTCCTATCGTCTGACCGTGGTGGACATGGACGGAAGCCGCACGACTCATTCGTCCGTTGCCTCGGCGACTCCGAGCAATGCAGGCGCAGTGAGTGAATTCGCGCTGTCGCAGAATTATCCGAATCCCTTCAACCCCGAAACCTCGATTTCCTACACATTGGCCGAGGCTTCGCGCGTGTCGCTTAAGGTTTACAACATCGCAGGTGAAGAAATTGCGACTCTTGTGAACGGCAACGAGAACGCCGGTAATCACAACGTCAATTTCAGCGCTGCGAATCTGCCGACCGGTCTCTACTTCTATCGTCTCGATGCCGGTGACTTCTCTGCCACTCGCAAGATGATGTTGCTGAAGTAGGATCATATCCTTGCTTTCTAGCCTCGACCTCCCGGTCGAGGACAAGATGACGCGCGGGTTTTGATGCCCGCGAAAATGTGAAAGCGGGTCTCCCCATCGGAGGCCCGCTTTTCATCTCTGGCACCCATCTCCGCTCACGGGGAAGTGAGGAGGCGCTGAGGGTGTGACTCTTCGTGCGGCTCGGCGGTGTCTTTGGGAGACGGCATCGGACTGAGGGTTGAGCTCGCATCTATCTACCCCCTTGGATTTCCCCCGGAAGGGGTGTAGTGAGAATGGCGGCTGTCTCCTACTGGAGGAGGCATGAATTGAGAAAATGCGCGAAATGGTGAAAAATCACTCAACTCTCAAAGGGACACAGACACAAATGCATGTATGTTAATAGGTTAACTTTTGTGATTAGAAATCCTAAGTTCAGTTGGGACTTGACAAAAAGCTGTTCATTTACTATACTATAGCACTTTCTCTGAACAGCGTTAAGTTTATTTTCCCAGTGGCAATTTCAGACCGCAAGCTTCGCGAAAAATCCGAGATGCGGTCGCGCATTCTGGAAACGGCCAAGCAACTCTACGTAGAAGACGGCATCCAAAATGTCTCGATCCGAAAGATTGCCGAGCGGATTGAGTACAGTCCGGCGACGATCTATCTCTACTTCTTGGACAAGGACTCGATTCTTTTCGCGCTGCATGACGAGGGATTTCGGGCTCTGTTCACGCGGCAAAGGGACGTCGCAAGGCTGAAGGACCCTGCGGAACGGTTGCGCAAGTTCCTTGAGACTTACATCGAGTTCGCTCTCGATTCTCCCGAATACTACGACCTGATGTTCATTCTATTTACACCAGTTCCGAAGTTCTTGAAGACAGCGGAATGGAGATACGGACGCCGGGCCTTTCAGATGCTGAAGGCAACGGTCATGGAGTGTCAGGAGAAGGGCTATCTGGCGAAATTCGATCCCGATGCAGCGAGCCTCGGGATTTGGGGCGGAGTTCACGGGATCGCATCACTCCTTATCCGTAAGCGGATCACGATGCTCCCGGAAGTAGAACTCCCGCGACTTGCTCGCGAAGCGGTGGCGATGTATGAAGAGGCATTGTTGGGGAAAAGTGGTGCACGCCAGCGCACTTTGATTAAATAATCGCTTGGATTATTCAATAGAAGTTACTATAATCTGTATTAGTTGGTGAGGCGTTTACCCGCTTCCCCACGGGCCGCCAAGGTTACCCGGCCGCAACGACTCCGTGTCATCCTCAACTCCGGGCTTAGGAAGGACACCATGAAGAAGTTCCTGATCGCAACCCTTTGGGTTGCCCCCCTGCTGTTTCTTGCCGGCTGCGCTGAGCCGCCGAAGGCTGAGGCGGATGCCGCCAACGCCGCTCTGCAGGCCGCTCGCACCGCAGAATCTGAGCAGTATGCGGCTCAGGCCTTCGCCGCTGCGCGGGATACCCTCAATGCGGCATTGGCCGCTGTCAAAGAGCAGGACGGCAAGTTTGCGCTGTTCCGCAACTATGACAATGCCAAGGCTCAGTTGCTGAAATCCACGGAAATGGCGAAGGGCGCTGCCACTGCGGCGGCTGCCGAAAAAGAACGCCTGAAAGCCGAACTGACCGCTGTGCAAGCCGAAATCGTGACGGCTCTGGCAAATGCAGACACCGCACTGGCTAAGGCCCCAGTCGGCAAGGGCAACAAGGCCGACATCGAACTCATCAAGAGCGACCTGTCCGCCGCGCGTGCAGCGTTCGACGGCGCCGTTGCCGAGTTCAATCAGGGCAAGTATCTGTCTGCCAAGACCAAGTTCCAGACGGTCAAGCAGCGCACCGAGAACATCATGGCCGAAATCGCGAAGGCGGCTGAGATGGCCAAGGGCA
>JADLDM010000020.1 GCA_020846695.1 bacterium
TTCGCGGACAAGGACAGTTTCAAAGCGGGGATGAAATCACCTGAGATGGCTGCGGCAGGCGCGAACCTGATGAGTTTTGCTGCCGATGTTGTCGAATTTCAAACCGCGGAAGCGGTCGGATGAACGCGACGTTTACTCCACGACCCGCGAGCGAATTTGAGTTTGAGTTTATTCGCTACGAAAAGAACGGCGTGCGCGCGACGATTACTTTCAATCGTCCCGAGAAACTGCATTGCGTGAATTTTCCGATGCTGAAAGAAATCGCCGCTGCGCTCGATGACGTGATTTATGATGACGCCGTGCGCGTTTTGGTGCTCACGGGTTCAGGTGATCGCGCGTTTTGCACGGGCGCGGACCTCGCGGAGCAGCAGCAGTTTTTCGACAGGCCGCACGACTATTGGAAGTGGATGGGCGCTTTTATTGATTGCCACGACAAGCTGAGAAATCTCGGCAAGCCTTCGATTGCGCGCTTGAACGGCATCGTGGTCGGAGGCGGCAATGAATTCAACATGAGCTGCGATCTCGCGATTGCCTGTGACGACATCTATATTCGTCAGGTCGGCGCGGCGCACGGATCGGTTGCTGCGGCAGGCGCGACGCAGTTTCTTCCTCTAATCGTCGGTGATCGCCGTGCGCGTGAGATTCTGCTACTCTGCGAAGAGATTCCCGCGAAGAAGGCTCTCGAATGGGGGCTGGTGAATCAGGTTGTGCCTCGCGCGGAATTGGACAGGGCCCTTGACGTGATGGTCGAGAAGCTCGTGAACAAACTTCCAGAATGCACGCGCTACACCAAGCAGCAACTGAACTACTGGCGCGATATGTCGTGGTCGCAGACAATAGGACACGCGCGCGATTGGCTTGCGCTGCATTCCAATTCACCGGAAGTGCGCGAAGCCGTGAACGCGTTCAATGAAAAGCGCAAACCGGACTACAAGAGAGTGCGGGAAAGTCTGATCAAGAAGGAGGGATGAAATGAAAGAGTACCGATTCACCGTGATCTTTGAACCCGCAACAGAGGGCGGATTCACCGTGCTCATCCCTGCGCTGAACATTGTGACTGAGGGGGATACCCTGGAAGAAGCGGACACGATGGCAGACGATGCGATCATGGGTTACTTAGAAACGTGTCGTGAAAATGGGTGGGATATTCCGACAGAGAGCACTCCGTTGGAACCCGTGGTGCGTCGGAAGGCAGTCAACTTCTGATGTCGCCGCAGTTGCCGGTTGTCACCGGCGTTGAACTAATCCGAGCATTCCAGCGTGCAGGTTACTCTATTGTTCGACAGACAGGAAGCCACACGTTTCTGGCTCACCCCCGCAATCCTCGGCATCTTGTGAACATACCGGCGCACAAGAAGGATATGAAACCATCAACATTGAGAAGCATTCTTTTCTATGCCGACGTGTCGGTTGAGGAGCTGCTCACATGGCTATGACTACCTTTCAATATCTCAAACTTGAGCGCGACGGATTTGTCGCGACGGTGTTTCTGAACCGCCCGAAGCAGCTCAATGCGCTGAATCTGGGCATGATGAATGAACTTGTTGCGACACTCGAAGAGCTTGACCATGACGACACGATTCGCGCGATTGTCCTGACGGGTGATGCGCGGGCTTTCGCGGCAGGCGCGGACATCATGGAGATGGCCGATGCCGACTCCACCGAGATGCTGCGCCGCGATCAATTTGCGAAGTGGGATCGGATTCGCAGAATCAAGAAGCCGCTGATTGCAGCGGTGTCCGGGTTTGCTTTGGGCGGCGGCTGCGAACTGATGATGCATTGTGACATGGTGATTGCCTCTGAGACCGCGCAGTTCGGGCAACCGGAGATCAAGATCGGCGTCATGCCGGGCGCGGGCGGCACGCAAAGATTGACACGGGCCATCGGAAAAGTGCGCGCGATGGAAATGGTACTGACCGGAAAGTTCATCTCAGCGAGACAGGCAGAAGCATGGGGGCTTGTCAATCGAGTTGTGCCTGTAGAGTGCTTTCTTTCAGAGGCGCAGAAGCTCGCGTGCGAAATTTCGGAGATGTCCCCAATTGCTGTGAAGCTCGCCAAGGAAGCCGTCAACAAGAACTATGAGTCCTTCCTGCTTGACGGACTGGAATTTGAGCGCAAGAATTTCTACCTGCTCTTCAACACCGAAGATCAGAAAGAAGGAATGAAAGCCTTTATCGAGAAACGCAAAGCGGAATTTAGGGGGAAGTAATTACGACCTTACAGATCGCGTGGCTTATCACGCGATAGAAATAGGCAGAAGAAAATAAACCTAAAGAGGTTTGCCATGAAGAAAGTTCTTTGTTTGCTCTTGGTACTGCTCGCTGTGACCATGATTGCCAACGCGAAGCCCGCCTTTGGAATCAAAGCGGGAATGAATCTCGCAAGTGTCACGACTGATCCGGAAGCCGATTCCGATATTTCCTCGAAATTCGGAATCATGCTTGGCGGGTTCGCCGAGATGTCCTTCAACAGCAAGAATACCATTATGGGGCGCGGCTCCGTGATGTACGTTCAGAAGGGCTGGAAGGAAGAGTATGACAGCTTCGGCGATCACTTCGAGAGCACCGCAAGTGTGGATGAGTTGGTGCTTGCCCCAAGCGTTGTTGTTCGCTTCCCTTCAAAGGGCTTCACGCCGTTTATTCAGGGCGGACTGGAACTCGGACTGAATCTGAAAGCCGAGGGCAAGGACGAGTGGAACGGCGAATCCGAGACCTACGATTTTGAAAATTGGTCGAGCACCAATATTGGTTTCAATATCGGAGCCGGCGGCGCGATTCCCTCGGGCAAAGGCGAGATCGTGATTGACCTCATCTACAACATCGGCTTGTCGAACATGTATTCGGGTGACAACGCCGACGACTACTCCATCAAAACCAACGGTATCCAGCTAACGCTCGGCTATCTGTTCTCCACGCCGACGAAGTAAGACGCGAGTTCATTTCTGATTACCCAATAGCATGTACGAAACTATTCTCTACGAGCGCACGGACGCCGTTCTTAAGATCACACTGAACCGGCCTGATCGCTACAACGCGTTCAATCAGACCATGCACAGTGAACTTGCCGATGCCTTCAAGAATGCCGCGAAGGACGACGAAGTGCGCGCGGTGATCTTGACCGGAGCGGGCAAAGCCTTTTGCAGCGGGCAGGATCTGAAGGAAGTCAAGGACAATCCGAATCGTAATCTTGCTGATTCACTGCGCAATAACTACAATCCGCTGATTCTGAATATCCGCAAGCTCGAAAAGCCGGTGATTTGCGGCTTGAACGGCGTCGCGGCCGGCGCGGGAATGTCGTTGGCGCTGGCATGTGATCTAAGAATCGCAAGTGAGCAGGCTTCGATGCTGCAAGCCTTCGTTAATATCGGATTGATTACAGATTCGGGTTCGACGTGGATATTGCCCAGACTGTTGGGTTATCACAAAGCCTTTGAAATTTGTTCGACGGGCCGCACGATCAAAGCCGATGAAGCGCTTAGACTCAATCTAATTGATGAAATCGTCGAACACGAAAAGCTCGATCAGTTCACGATGGAGCTTGCGCAGAAATACGCGAGCGCGCCGACCAAAGCGATCGGCGCGCTCAAGCGACTCCTGAACAAGGGGATGGCGGCGACACTCGATGAGACGCTCGACTACGAAGCCTACCTTCAGGAAGTTTGCAGCAAGACCGAAGATTACAAAGAAGGTGTTGCGGCCTTCAACGAAAAACGCAAAGCGCAGTTCAAGGGAAGATAGAAAGTTCGGCAGCCACAGGGGCAGCCGCTACATCACAACAAAGACATGACCGAAAAATTCTACCCCAACATTATCAACGCTGAGCATGTGCCCGCCGCAGGCGGCAAGACGCTCGACATCATCAATCCCGCAACCGGCGAGTCACTCGGCAAAGCCGCTGCATCCGGCCACGACGACGTGGATCGCGCAGTCAAAGCGGCACGCGCGGCATTGAACGGCAAGTGGGGCAGACTCCCCGCGAGTGGGAGAACAAAAATCCTGTTTAAGGCTGCCGAACTAATGAACGCCCGCGCAAAGGAAATCGCCGAACTTGAATCGCGCAACATGGGGAAGCCGATGCTGCACGTGTTGGGTGAGGTCAAGCAGGCGGTTGAAGACTTCGAGTACTTCGCAGGTGCGGCAACGAAAGTCGCGGGGACCGTTCCACCTGTTCACGGCGCATTCTTCGCCTACACTGTGAAGGAGCCGGTCGGTGTTGTTGGCGCGATCACACCGTGGAACTATCCGATCATGCTTGAAAGTTGGAAAGTTGCTCCGGCGTTGGCCGCAGGTTGTACCGTGGTGCTGAAGCCTTCGGAGTTCACTCCGATCTCTGCGAATGTTCTGGTCGAGATTCTGCATGAGGCCGGATGTCCTGAAGGCACAGTGAACCTCATTCATGGTTTCGGAGCGGATGCAGGCGCTGCTTTGGTGAACCATCCCGGCGTGGACAAAATCACGTTCACAGGCGGCACCGAAACAGGCCGCGCAATTATGAAAGCGTGTGCGAATGACATCAAGCGCGTCACGCTCGAACTCGGCGGCAAGTCTCCAGCGATTGTGCTCGACGATGCGAAACTTGATGACGCCGTTCTCGGTTCTCTGTTTGGAATATTCTATGCCGCGGGACAAAGCTGCGACGCGCGTTCCCGGATTTACGTACACGAGAAACTCTACGATTCGTTTGTCGAAAAGTTCGTCGCCGCGACAAAGAAGCTGCTTGTCGGCAATCCTCTGGATAAGGCCACGCACATCGGCGCGCTCGCGCATCCGTCACGTCTTCCGATCATGGAGAGCTTTGTCGAATCAGCGAAGAAGGAGGGAGGCAAGATTCTCTGCGGCGGACATCGTCTGACCGGCGGGGATTTCGACAAAGGCTGCTTCTACGCGCCGACTGTGATAGTAGACTTGCCCCACTCCGCTCGCTGTGTACAGGAAGAGATTTTTGGGCCCATCGTTGTCATCTCAAAATTCACGACGGACGAAGAAGCGATTGCACTTGCCAACGGAGTAAGATACGGACTCGCTTCCGCGATCTTCACCAACGACGTCACTCGGCTTCAGAAATTCGTGCGCGCATTGCAAGCCGGAATTGTGGCGGTCAACACCACTGCGACCGCGCTGCCCGGACTTCCCTTCGGAGGTTTCAAGCAATCCGGATTCGGCAGAGAAATGGCTATGGAAACATTGGAAACATATCTTGAATCGAAAACCGTGTTGATGGGAGTGACCGGCAAGCCGCTCAATCCCTTCGGCATCGAACTGTAACAACGACGGGAGAATCGTATGCTCTATGTAGTCACCGGCGCGACCGGTAACACGGGAAGTATCGTTGCCGCTGAACTCATGAAGGCCGGCAAGAAGGTTCGCGTCATTGGACGTGAGAAAGCAAAACTTGAGAAATTTCCCGGCGCGGAGATTGTCGAAGGAAGCGTGACAGATGCAGAGATGATGAAGCGCGCGTTTCAAGGCGCGACCGCAGCGTACGTCATGATCCCGCCGAATTTCGCGACGCAGAACTTCCGCAAACATCAGGATGAAGTCACCGACTCGCTGACCGATGCGCTTGCGTCCAACGGTGTGAGCTATGCCGTGACGCTCAGTTCCGTCGGCGCAAATCACGCTTCCGGCGTCGGTCCGATCAACGGACTATACTACATGGAGCAGCAGCTCGATGCGATACCGGACTTAAACACGCTGCATCTGCGCGCAGGGTTCTTCATGGAGAACATTTTCGGTTCGCTCTCTTTGATCAAAAAGATGGGAATCTACGGCTCGGCGACTCCGCCCGAATACGGTTGGCCTCTTGTTGCGACGCGCGACATTGGAGCTTATGCCGCAAGGAGGCTCAGCGCTCTCGATCTGAAAGGCAAGGCTCATCAATATTTGCTCGGACCTCGCGAAGTGACCGGCCCCGAGGCCGCGCAGATTCTTGGTAAAGCATTCGACATGGAGAATCTGCCCTACATTCAGTTCAGCATCGCGGATATGAAGAAGGGTATGACGGATGCCGGGATGTCGGAAGGTATGGCGGCTCTATACTGCGAGCTTTATGAAGGTGCGAGCAAAGGACTGCTTGACTATTCGCGCGATGCAGAATCTAATACGCCGACCTCTTTCGAGTGGTTCACGGAAAACGTTCTCGCTCCCGCTTTCAAAGCAATGCCCGCATAAGTTGGTTCTGCGTGAAATGAAAAAGCCCCGGATAACTTCGGGGCTTTCTTCTTAGCGGATTGCGATTTCACTTCATTCGTGAAAGCAGTGACACGCCATCGCGTTTGCCTGACCATTTCTTTCCCGTTGAAGCTGCCAATGTTACCGCAAGATCACACGGATCACACGCCGCCGCGTTTCGCCCTCCGGAAAATCCCGGGCCGTAGAAGATGAGCGGAACGTGCGTGTCGTAATTATGAATTGATCCGTGATTTGCGCAAATGCCGTCGCTCTGCCAATAGGGTTGAGGATGCAGATACACTTCAGGAAATCTCTCCGCAAAGAAACTCTGCTCGATGTGCGACTTGAGATTCTGATCGCTGATCGCGGCGACGTCTTCCTTGGTCATTGTAACCACCGCGTTTGCGATGCCCTCCTGCGCTTGAAGATATTCCGCCGACACATCCGCAACTGCTCGCACAGAGATACCGGACGAGTCTATCAAATTCTCGTTTAGATAAACCGTCGGCACGTCAAGCCCCGCGACAAATCCGCCTTTGCGTTCACTCCCGTTGCGGAATTTATGAGTGAGATGTTTGTCGAGCGATTTGCGCATTTTCTCAAGATCAATTCTTCCGCCGACGCCTTTCGGCAGCAATGGCGATTCACTGGGCGAACACACGCCATGATCCGCCGTCAACGCAAGCCGGTACTTCCCTTTGCCGACATAACCGTCGAGGAAATTCATGAGTTTCTCAAGCGTTGCGTCCGTGCGCACGGTCATGTCCAGAACTTCCTGACTGAGCGGCCCATACAAGTGACCGCAAATATCATTGCTGGAAAAACTGATCCACAGCAGATCGGGCACTTCATCCTGTCCGAGTGATTCCGATGCAAGACACTCGCCCGCCATCATCAAGAGCAGCATGTTGCCGAACGGTGTTGCTTGCACTGCGCGAAAATAGGCGTCACGCGATCCGTCGCCCATCTTCTTGGGAAATGTGTTCGGCAAACCTGCGGCTTGTCCGTCTTCGTACCACGCCCTGTCTGTGTCCGTGCGGAAGTAAGCGCTGTCCGGTGCGATACGAGCCCACGTGCTGTCCATATATAAGGAGAGCGTCGAGTTCGCATCACGACACCATTGCGGCAGTTGCTCGAAATAGTAGCTGCTGCTGACGAATTGTCCGAGCTTACGTGAGAACCACAACGCTCCGTCCGGCTTCTTTCCGCCCATCGCAATTGCGGCGCGATCCTTAAGCGAGAGACTCCACACCTTTGCGCTTTCGCCGAACTGTTTCGACCAGTAATCACTCAGACCCTCAACGAGAATGTTATTGGGGCAAGATGCTTCCTCTGTCGTCACACCGGAATCTCCGACCAGAAATATCGAATCGCACGCCACGCAATACTCCTCTTCGCCGTCGGCGCCGAACCACGCGTGGCCTACAATCCCGTGATCATGCGCATTCGTTCCCGTGGCAATCGTGGTGTGGCCGGGTCCGGTCTCCAACACGGCGTGAGAAAAGCGGCACTCGGTGAACAGCGCGCCCTCGCGCTCAAGCCGCTTGAAACCGCCATCGCCGAACAAATCACCGAAGCGATCGAGATACTCCATTGGAAACTGATCAATCACCACGACGACCGTGAGCGGCGGAGCCGCCTCTGCCGCGCGAATCTTCGACGCGAAGGCAAGCAAAACGACTGCGAGGAAAGATAAGAGATATCTCTTCATGGGATTATTTTGTTTGAATGCTATCCCTGAAACAGAAGAGACCGGCGAACCGGTCTCTTCTGTTTCATATTACCTATTTCAGCAAGAGCAGTTTCTGTGTCAGAGTATATTCTCCCGCGTCCAATCGCGCGAAATAGACTCCGGTCGCAAGCGAGGAGGCATTCCACGATGCGTGATAAACACCCGGTTCATGACGCCCATTGACAAGTGTCGCAACCTCGCGGCCCGTCAAATCGAAAATGCGCAGCGAAACCTGCGAAGCGGACGGAACATCAAACCGCAACTGCGTCGAAGGATTGAATGGATTCGGATAGGCCGAATGCAGCGCAAACTTCGTCGGCAGCGCGACGCCATTTTCATCCGCGGCGGTATGGACAACCGTCACTGAGTTTGAAGGAATACTCTCGCCGCCGGTGTAGAGCGCAGTGATCACATACTGATACTCGCCGGGAATGAAGAGACGCAGGCGATAAGATTCCGTATCAACCGTGTCGCGAATCACTCCGTTCTCATAGACAAGATACGCTTCAAATTGATCGAGCGGCCCGACGCTTTCGGGAGCCTGCCAGGAAAGGAATACGGAGTCGCCGACTACTGCAGCCGCCAATTGCGTCGGCGGATCCACGCGCCACACTTCGGCATTCGCCACACCGTTTCCGCCGTCAGGGATCGTTACGGGAACCAGAAGCTGTTCATATCCGGGAATCTGCACGCGCACGAAACGCGGTCCGCTGAACACGCCCGTAACGGAGAAACTTCCGTTTGCGGCAACCGATGCTTGCGCGTCACCGATGCGCACTCCGTTCGGAATCAGAGCCGTCAATGCGGGATGCGCGGTAATCGTTCCCGACGCGCTTCCGTTCACGCGCGCCGTCGTGCGCGTTGTAAAAAGAATCGCCGTGCCGGTCTGAACCGCAAACGTGGAAGCGCTCAGTTCATCGTTCTGTTGAATCTCAAGTCCGAACACTTCACCGGGCTCTTCGATTCCAACCGTGCAATCATTCGGGAAATCCACTCGCTGATACTGGAAAACAATTTCGCAATCGCCCGTCGGAGTCGGCCAATACTCAGCGTCGTAAATAATCGCCTGCGCCGTCACGACCGTATCCTGATCCGGCGGGAGATTGTGCAGGTTGGTGTACTGAACAATCAAGCGGCGCTGTGTTTGATCATGAAAAACAGAAATCCTGCTCGAGTCCGGCAATGTGCTCGAACGGAACAGATTGTCCCAGTAAAGAGCGAGCATGCCCGCAGGTCCGCGATTGTCCGGAATATTCTGATTCTGATTCGTACGATCAGGATCCTCACCCGGAGCAATCCAACCGTTCTCATTCACGGTAATCGAGTCGTAGCTCTGTCCGTAGAACTTGAAGGGGAAAGGCATCTCCACAAATGCCGAGACGTCCTGCAAATTGAAAAACGAAAGCACGGTACCCGAACCGCCGCGATAAGGATCAATTTCGACCCAATCGTAAGTTGGTGCGATGCCCGTATCATAGACTTCATACGCGCGATAACCGTACGTATCCGGGCCGCTCGGCTGACTCCGCGGAGAATTCAGCGTGTACGTAACATCCATGCTGTTCTGGTTCGGAACAACGAGGTCCACGTCGTTCACGATGTCCTGAAACTCAATGTGCAGCGAATAGGTGTTACTCACCGGAAGCATGAAGCTGAATTCACCGTCGAAGTTCGTGGTCTGCGGAGCGAGCGGCGTGTTCATCACTTGCACGGTTGCGCCGGTAACCGGAATGCTGTTCCCAATTTCAATCGTGCCGTTTACCTGACAGGAGGGCACCAGATTCATTTCAATATCGAGGAACACCGTATCGGAATCGGCCACTGTCATTGTCGTCGCAAACTGCGCATAGCCAAAATAGGAAACTGTGAACGGCAGCGCTGAATCAGCCGGCAATGAAATCCGGTAGTTGCCCAGCGCATCACTGAAGCGAATGTAGTTGGCTCCTGCCTGCACGCGCGCGCCGACAATTGGGTCGCCCGAGGTGGCATCGGTAACCTGTCCCATCACCCAACCGCGATCTGCGGAAATCAACAAACACGCTTCATACGCATCCACCATACCGCGCCCGAAGGTGTTGTCGTCGCCGTCAACACCGTAGTCAATAGCGGTTTCCAGAAGCACTGCCTTGATATCGCGCACTTCCGCATTGGGATTCGCTTCTCGCATCAGCGCAACAACTCCCGCGAGGTGCGGACCGGCCATGGACGTTCCGCTCATCATCTCGTAACCGTTTCCGGGAACGCAGGAATACACGTCCACGCCCGGCGCGCAAATCTCCGGTTTGATCTGATTCGGATCACAATCGCTTGGTCCGAGACTTGAAAAATCGGCAATCGGATAGGGAGGATTCGGATTGTTTGTCGCATCCACCGCGCCTACCGAGAAGAAAGTTACGGAGTCAATCGCGATATTCGCAGGACTTCTGTGGCTTGCCGCGCCTTGCCATCCTTCATTGCCCGCAGAGAACGTTACAACCGTGCCGGCAGCTTCCATCGCCAGTAGCGCGGTGTTCCAAAACGTATAGCAGTCCTGATAAGGGTTCCCGAAACCACCGTTGATGCCCCACGAATTCTGCACGACGTCCGGCACATCTTCCACTGTGAACGGATCACCATCGGGATCCGCAAACCACTCATAGCCCTCAAGCACGTCGTTGTCAAACTCATTGCCGACGCCTTGATTGATCGGATTGGTTGCAATCCATTGGGCGCCGGGCGCAACGCCGACCGTGTCAAATTGCGCAGAAGCGCTACCCGTTCCGCAAATCGTGCCCATCACGTGAGTGCCGTGCGCTCCGAAATCCTCAGGCACTTCCGAGTTGTTGATTAAGTCAAGCCAGCACTCAGCGTGCGGATGTTCATTGCCGCGCCAGCGTGAACCGAGAGCCGGATGCTCAAGATCCACACCCGTGTCCATGTTTGCAACGAGTGCGCCTTCTCCGGTGTAACCCAATTCATACCACACTTCCGGCGCGCGAACCGCAGTGACACCCGGTGTGTGATCATCCAGCGCGCCGTCAGGCAATCTGCCCGCACGCTCAACCGGACCGATCAACTCAATCTGCGGAGGTTCTTCGGTCCACTGAAACGCATCCCACTTCGCGATTTCCGCAAGCTTCTCGTGCGGCGCAGCGATGACGTAGCAGTTCGTAATCCAATATGCCGTGTAACCCGTAATCTCGCCACGGCGAAGCAAGTCATCGAGAGCCGCTGTCACCGGCGGCTGCGACTCGCGCGCAACGCGCTGAAGCTCCTCGACCACGATCTGGTGACGCTTCTGCCGAGTTACGTGCATTTGTGTGATGGAAATGTCGAGTTCGCGAATATCCACCTTCTCCCAAAGGTGAAAAATCCCGTTACTCGTCTGCGACGGCGCAAGTTTGCTCCATCGGTCGGCCAACTGCGGAGAAATCTCTCCTGACCATGCTGTTGTGACCGCAATCAAAAGCGCGGCCGCGATCAATCCCAACCGAATTCTACTCATGGTGCTGCCTCATGTAACCTTCCGTCGTTGAATTCGATTCCACTTAGAAATCGAGAATATTGATCAAACTGATAAACAGAAAACTATATACCTTCCTTCAATAACCTGCGCGATTCCGCATCCCAGGCATTGCGTACTTCGTAGCTGGATTCCTTCGTGTTAAATATCCAGTAAGGAACAGCATGTTGGGACTGCCCTGCAAGTTCCGATCGCAATAGATCGGATGCGTCCGCACCGATCCACGCATTTATCGCTTGAATCAGCGGTTCATCGGGATATTGCTCAATGGCTCGCGCGATGGCCTGCGTCGCAGCATCTTTATCCTTCTGCTTAAACGAAAGCCAAGCGACGTGCGCTTCAACTCTTCCGTCGCCCGGCTTCAACGCTATCGCTTCGGCCAACTGATCGCTTGCCCTATCATACTGCTTTGTTCGCAAGAGAAAACGCACAAATGCCAAGCGCAAACTGACAACTCCCGTTCTGCGCTGCACCGCAACCTGGAACATGCTGTCCGCAGTCGCAGAATCTCCCGCAAGTCCTGATGATTCCGCAATTCCGTAGAGCATCCCATCCTCAGTGCTGCGCTCAGCAAGCACTGACCTGTATTCGCCGATTGCCTTGTCGTATTCACCGAGTGACGAATAGCAGCTGCCCAAGATCGTGCGCAGATCGAGTAACTCCGTGCCGGAGAGCTTTGCTGTTGCCGGTTCCAGAGTTGCGAGCATTCCTTCCAAGGATCCGTCCGTCATGAATCGAGCCCATGCGGCAGTTGAATACGATGCGGCTTTGTCTCCGTAGCTTGCACGTAGCTTCTCTCCATACGAAATCGCCAGACTGTCCTGATCACGAAGTGAATGAATCCGCGAGAGCGTTCTCCACGCAACTTCCGAAACGGAATCTCGTTCAAGCGCCCGATTTGCATAAATCAAGGCGCCGTCCAAATCGCCCTGCTCAACTCTGTCCGTCGCCGCGTTGACAAGACCCACGGGATAGCAGGCCGCAAGGTTCGGCGCGGTCAAATAATACTCCAAAAGGTTCACAAGCGCCGTATCCAACTCGAACAGCCGCTCGCGCGTGATGTCGCGCGTGTCAAATTCGTTGCGACGCGGAGAGAAATAGGAGTTCACACCTTCCGCAAAATACTCCCACACACTCGAACCCTGATAGCGGCTGACGAAAACCTTCTCGCCCTTGGCATCGCGGGCGCTGGCCGCGTGATAGGTCTCCTCAATGCGCTGCACGTCTTCCGGTGGAAACAGCCCGTGCACCTGATGCGTCAGTTCGTGCAAGACCGTGTTGTAGCGATTGTAAATTGAGCGCTCGACGTCCTCGATCCCCGTCACCGTCGTGTAGCCGCCGCAGCCGCGCACGTCATCCCACAAGCGCGAATCATATCCGATTCTCTGATCCGCCATCGTAGAGAGATTGGGACACTCAGAGAGCTTCTCATAGAGCGGCTTGATGTAGTGGTGGCTGCCCACCGCCACCAGAACGGGAATATATGCCTGCCACGGCTCCACCGAAAGCGCAACCTGTTTTTTGTGACGCTCGGAAAGCGAGTTCCAATTCAGAACATATTCCTCAATCTGCGGAATCTTGGGCATCAGCTTCGCATCGAATTGCGCCTGATCCTGATCGCGATAGATGCTCACACGCAGCCGGTCGCCTTCAATCGCCTTCGCGACACCATTGTGTGCGCGGCCGTATTCGGGAAAGGAGTAGAGCGCGTTGAAAAACTCCGTGCGCGCGGCCATAAAATCTTCTGCTATCCAATAGCCCGTTCCCGCCAGCACCTCCGCATAGCCGCAATCAGTGGTCGCGGTAATCAGCGGCCCAATTTCCTCCATCACGGTCTCATGATCGCCGACATCCACATGTGCGCGAACATGCTCGAAATCATAACCTTCAGCCTGCTCGAGATTGGGATACTTTTTCTCAAGCTCCGTGTAGTTGTAGCGCGCATAGCCGTTGCCCAGCATGTAGTGCGCCATCTCGTGCCACGGTTCCCAGCGTATTGCCTCTTCGCAAAGCGCAACCGCTTCATTCGTGCGTCCGAGGCTGATCAGATTTCTCGCGCATTGATAAATCACTTCGGCGGAAAGCTGTCTCGGGTTCCACAACGTCGCAAGCGTGTCCACTGCGCGCGCGTATTCCTGCTTGCGATTGTAGAGCTTCGACAGCACGAGTTTCGCGCGTGTCTGCACGTCCTCACCTCCCGCATGCAACGCCGCGCCAAGCGACTCTACCGCGTGCTGATCATCAAAGAGCAGGAAATCAAGCTCACCCTGCGCGACCAAGGCAAATCCGTCGCGCGGATCCTCGCCAAGCCGTGTTTCCAAAATCGCTCGCACACGCGGCAGATCTTCCGTCAATAATAACCAGTCGAGAAGCAGCAGCTTGCCGCGGTTGTCTCCGGCAAGCAGATTGCGCTCATCAAACTTCCCCTGCATGTCTTCGTAAGACTTCCCAAGCTCCCAGAGTCCGCGCGGCATCTTGCCCTTGAGCTGCTCACGGATTTCCGCCGCGCGCTCAACAAGCGAAGGCTCCTGTGCGTTCGCAATGGAGCAAGACATAAATACGCAAAGCGCAAGCAATCGCAGCATGTAAATCTCGTATTGGGGAGAAAAGGAGAAGCTACTGTTTCGCCTTCGCGAAGAGCGGAGACTTAGACAGTCCCCACTTTGCGAACAGAAACTTGAACATGACGGAAACCGTCAACAGACCGTATTGCAGACTTCTGCGGAAATTGATCGAGGACGCCTCGTCAAAATAGCGCGTCGGTATCGGCACGTCGCCGATGCGAAAGCCGTGATAGGCGCACTGAGCAAGAAATTCCGAGTCAAAAACAAAGTCATCGGAGTTCGCGCGATAGTTAACCGTTTCCAAAACCTCTCGCGCGTAAGCGCGGAAACCGGTGTGCAAATCCCCCGCGTTCTGCCCGAGCATCATGTTTTCAAAAATCGTTAGCGCGCGATTGGAAAGATACTTGTAAATCGGCATCCCGCCTTCAAGCGTCTCGCGCCGCGAGCGTATCCGCGACCCCAAGATCACGTCAACCGTTCCCGTTCCGAGGAGTTGCACAACTGCCGGAGTAATGCGCCCGTCATACTGATAGTCGGGATGAATCATCACCACCACGTCTGCGCCTGCTTTCAAAGCCGCGTCGTAGCAGGTCTTCTGATTGCCGCCGTAACCCTTGTTTTTCTCGTGCACGATCACCTTGATCCCAAGTGACTGCGCGACTTCAACCGTGCGATCCTTAGAACCGTCGTCCACCAGAATGAACTCATGCACGCAGCCCGCCGGAATCGAGCGAAGCGTCTTCTCGATCGTGGATTCCGCATTGTACGCAGGCAGAACGCAAACGACCTTCTTGATCTCGCGCTCAGGCCGTTCCCGAAATTCCTCTAAGCGAACAAAGCCCATCTATGACTACATGTGAAGCGCGCGATTCTCCGTCGCGGCCAAACATGCTTCTTTCATCGCTTCAGTAAACGTCGGATGCGCGTGCGAAATTCTCGCGATGTCTTCCGCGCTGGCGCGAAACTCCATCGCCACAACCGCTTCCGCGATCATATCCGCAGCGCGCGCGCCAAACATGTGAACGCCAAGAATCTCGTCCGTCTCCTTGTCGGCAAGCACCTTGATAAGTCCTTCGGTTTCCTGCGCCGCGCGAGCGCGGCCCAGTGCGCGATAGGGGAAGCTCCCGACCTTGTACCCGCGTCCGGAGGATTTCAACTCCTCTTCCGAGTAACCCACACCCGCGACTTCCGGCCACGTGTAAACCACCCACGGAATCGCGCGATAGTTGATGTGCGGTTTTTGACCTGCCAATCTCTCCGCGACAAACACGCCCTCTTCTTCGCTCTTGTGAGCAAGCATCGCGCCGCCAATCACGTCGCCGATCGCATAGATCCCCGGATGTCCGCTTTCAAGATTCTCATTCACCTGAATGAACCCGCGCGCATCGGTCGTCACTTTCACGCTGTCCAACCCAAGATTCTCCGTGTAAGGCTTGCGCCCCACGGCCATCAGGCAGTAGTCGCCGGGAATCGCAGCCTCTTCACCCGCCGAATTCTCCGCGATGACCGTGACCTTCTTCCCCTTTGTGTCAACGGACTTCACTTTGTGACCGAGATAGAATTCGACGCCGAGATTCTTCAGAGACTTTTGCAACTCCTTCCCGAGCGCGCCGTCCATCGTCGGAATCACAGTAGTCAAGTATTCGATGATGCGCACTCTTGTTCCGAGACGCGCAAACACCGAACCCATTTCGCAGCCGATCACACCCGCGCCGACAATCACAAGCTCCTTCGGCACGCTTCTCAAACTTAAGGCTTCCGTCGAAGAGATGATCTTCTGCTTGTCAATCTTCGCGAAAGGCAAGTCCGCGGGCTTGGAACCCGTCGCGATGATCACGTTGCGCGCGGAAATCTCGGAATGTCCGCCGCCCGTTGTATTGATGCGAATCGTCTCCGCGCCCTGAAACGTTGCGTGCCCGTTGAAGACGTCAATCTTATTCTTCTTCATCAGATACTCGACCCCCTTGCAGGTGTCGAGCACAACCTTGTCCTTCCGCGCACGCATCTTGTCCCAATCAAGTTTCAAACCCTGGACACCGATGCCGTGCTCGGCAAAGGAATGGGACGCAGCGTGAAAATGCTCCGATGAATCGAGCAGCGCCTTCGACGGAATGCAGCCCACATTCAAACACGTGCCGCCAAGCGTCGAATACTTCTCAATCAGGGCGGTCTTCATTTTCAACTGCGCGCAGCGAATCGCCGCAACGTAGCCGCCCGGTCCTGAACCAATAATTGCAATGTCGTATTTCATCTTCTGATTTCCCTCCGTTCACGGGGGGATAAAGGGGGGTCACACGTGCAGCAGCAAGTTTTTTGGTCTCGCCGAGCCGGGTTAAGGCTTTGCGCAACCCGGCCGAAATTAAACGTGCAGCAGCAAGCGCACGGGATTCTCAAGATACTCTTTCACTCGCACAAGAAAGCCGACCGATTCGCGACCGTCAATGATCCGGTGATCATAACTCAGCGCGACATACATCATCGGTCGGATCACAACCTGACCATTCAGAGCAACGGGCCGCTCTTCAATCTTGTGCATACCCAAAATTCCGCTCTGCGGCGGATTCAGAAGCGGTGTGGACATCAGACTTCCGAACACACCGCCGTTGGAAATTGTAAAGGTGCCGCCCGTCATCTCATCAATCGTCAACTGATTGTTCCGCGCGCGCGCGGCAAGCCGCTCGATCTCCTGCTCGATTTCATGAAGCGACATCACTTCTGCATTGCGGATCACCGGAACAACCAATCCCTTCGGCGCCTGCACCGCAACGCCCACGTCCACGAAATCATGATGGACGATCTCATCCTTCTCGATGAAGGCGTTGATCGCGGGGAAATACTTCAGAGCTTCCGTCACCGCTTTCGTAAAGAACGACATGAAACCCAAGCGCACACCGTGCTGCTCCTGAAACTTGTCCTTATACTGCTTGCGAAGCTCCATCAGATTGCTCATGTCAATCTCGTTGAAGGTCGTAAGCATCGCCGTCTGCTGACGCACGGACACCAACCGCTCCGCAACCTTGATACGCAAGTTCGACATCTTCTCGCGCCGCTCAATCCGCTCCCCCGTAAACGTAACCTTCGGAGCTTGGGGCGGCATATGTGACGGCGCTTCCTTGGCAGGTGCGACGACAGGAGCGGGAGCCGCAACCGGAATCGGCGTTGCGCTAAATGTTGGAACTGAATCTTTCGGAATTACCAATGCAGCGATCGCGTCGGCCTTGGTGATTCGTCCGCCGCGGCCGCTGCTGTTCGCAACGTCGCTTGCAGTCAAACCTGCTTCGCGAAGAATCTTGTCCGCCGCGGGCGATGCGATGGCAGCAACAGGCGCAGCCACTTTCGCCGATGCAGTCTTCACTTCCTGCTTCGCAGGAGCAGCCGAGGCTTCCGCGCTCGCGTCAATCGTGCAGGCAATTGCGCCCACGCCGACCGTTGTGCCCTGCGGAATCAGAATCTTCAACACGCCGCTCGCCTCTGCCGAGACCGACAACGTCGCCTTGTCCGATTCAATCTCGAACAGCTCTTCATTCTTCCGCACGAATTCACCGTCCGCCTTCAACCAATTTGAAATCGTCACTTCACTGACGGATTCGCCGGGACTCGGAACCTTTACTTCAAGCATTCTACTCTATTGGAATTTGGAATATGTCGTCTTCGCTCCCTTCTCCGTTTACGGGAGCCTGCCCTGTAAGGGAAGGGCAGGGGATGGAGTCACACAAACACTCGCTCCACTAACTCCGTCAGTTCGCGTTCATGCAGATCCGGGAAACCGACGGACGGTGCGCAAAATTCGGCGCGCGCACAGACTTTGATGCGTGTCGAGTGAAACGTCCGACGCAAATAAGGCCACGCACCCATGTTCTCAGGCTCTTCCTGAGCCCACGTCCACTCCGCTTTGCCGTAACGCTCCATCAATTTCTCAATCTGCGCGGCGGGAAACGGGTGAATCTGTTCGAGTCTGACCAACGCGGTATCTTTTCTGTCCGCGTCGCGCTGCTTCTTCAAGAGATCGAAGTAGAATTTGCCCATGCACATCACTACGCGCTTCACCTGCTTCGGTGACGTCCACGCATCGTCAATCACTTCCTGAAATTTCTTGCCCGGCCCGAATTCCTCGATTGCACTCACGCAGAGCGGATGACGGAGCGGACTCTTCGGCGCAAGCACGATCAACGGTGTCCTGAACGGACGAAGCATCTGCCGCCGCAACGCATGGAAAAAATTCGCAGGAGACGTTCCCGCAATCACCTGCATATTGGTTCCCGCGCACATCTCAAGAAAGCGCTCCGGCCTGCACGATGAATGCTCCGGCCCCTGACCTTCGGAGCCGTGCGGAAGCAGCAGCACGAGACCGTTCGCGCGGCGCCACTTCTGCTCCGCCGACGAAATGAATTGATCCGTTATGATCTGCGCGCCGTTCACGAA
>JADLDM010000021.1 GCA_020846695.1 bacterium
GTGACTCTGATCATCGGTCACATACACGCCGAAGAGGTTGCGGGTATGGAAGCCACGGTTGAATTCATGCGCAAGCTCGGACATCGCGCGCAGCAGAGTCCCTATCAGACTCTGATTGCCGAGACGCAGATCTATTTCATCCCCACGATGAATCCCGACGGTTTGGAAGTGATTTCGCTCGGTTGGGACAACACGTGGCGTAAGAACGGATATAAACCTCCGCAGGTTGATTCGTGTGAAGTCTGGGTCGGAATGGGCAACGATCTCTGCGGCGTGGACTTGAATCGAAATTTTGACATCAATTGGATCTACGGTGATTCGCTCTGGCAGTCCGGCGCAGTCGAGCCCTATGATTACTTCCGCGGTCCCGCTCCCTTCTCCGAACCTGAAGCCGTCGCCGTGGCAAACTTCGCGCGCCAAATCAAACCTACGGTTTCCATCGTCTGGCACTCGTCACGCTCTGGTAACGTTGCCGAGCGCGGCATCGTTGCATGGCAATGGGGACCGGACGGCGCGGCGAAATTCTCGCCGGATTGCACGGCCATCGGTCAGGTGCATCGCGCCTATATTCAGAAGACCAGAACCTATCCCGGAGGCCAACCCTATTTTGAAGTCTGGGGCGCAACGCGCAACGGTGATTTGCAGGACTGGTTCTACCGCGAGTTAGGCTGCATTCAGATTCTCACCGAAACCAGCCCTCCCGATGGCGCCATTCAGCCGCCTTGTGATACGAACAGCACACCAAGTCTTCAGGGACTCGTCAATACGTTGCTCCCTCCCATGGAGTGGCTCTGTCGCCGCGTGCTGAACTATTCGATATCGAATGACATGAGCAATCAGGGCGCGCCGCTGAGAATCTACACGCGCAACGCCGTGACTCAAGAACGGATCTCCGCGCAATGGAAGATTGATAGCACGTGGTCGCCGATTCTCAAGCCGTGGTACACCAATGAGCAGTACGGTCGCGCGACCTTCTTGCCTGCGACGGGCCAAGTTACCGTCGTCGCTCGCAAGGAAGGCTTCCTTCCCGATACCGCAACTACGACGATTGGTCCCGGCGGCGGCACGCGCACTCTGAACCTCAATCTGCAGCCGTTGGAATGGGAAGATCTCACCTTCCACGTTAAGAATGAATCAGGACAGTTCCTAAATTCCCGCATCACCATTGACAACGGCTTCCCGCGAACGGATGAACTTCCCAATGGCATATGGGGTGGAAGCAAACCGGTCGGCGCCTACTATGTGCGTGTGGAGCCAAATGATGATCTCCATCTCGCGCGCTGGTTCAGCTTCTACCTTGATCGTGACACGACGATTATTTTCACGCTGCCCGAAGCTCACGAATCCTATCGCATGAGCGAAGACTTCGAGAATGGTGGAATGAATGATTGGACACCTGGCGGAACGAATGGAAGCTGGCGCACCGACGTAGACACAACCTCGCTGAACTACGGCATTGTCTGCTACACCAATCCCGAAGTGCCGGTCTATCGTCCGCCCTAGAGCAACAACGCGGACACCTGGATAACTTACAACAATCCGATTGATCTGACCGCCGGGAACGCCTTCGTCATGGTCTTCGATCGCCGCGGGCGTCTCGACATGCCTGCCGATAGCTTCCTTGTTGAAGTTTCAACCGACAACTCCAACTGGGAACAGGCCGCAGGTTTCAGCGATCTTCAACTCCCGTGGACCAAGACCTACGTGCAGCTTGATCACTGGCAGGGACATCAGATGTATCTGCGCTTCCGTTTGAAGAGTGACGACAAGCTCGGCGATCTCGGCATTCATTTCGATAACATCCGTATTCAAAGCGGTGTTGACTTAGACGCGCCCGAGAATCCCTCGCCGCTACCCAAGGAATATCGGATTTCCAAGGTCTATCCCAATCCGTTCAATCCTTCCACAACTATCGAGTATGAAGCCGCCGGTGCCGGTCCCGTCGAATTCACAATTCACAACTTGCTGGGTCAGGTCGTGTGGAGTTCTGTCGAGACTCCGCCCTCCGCAGGACGTTACTATTTCCGCTGGAACGGTTCGAGCCGATCCGGTCAAGCCCTCCCATCCGGTCTCTATTTCCTCCGCTTGTCCCACAGTGGCAAGCCGAGCAATGTCCATAAACTCATGCTCTTGAAGTAGTTTCCTCCCCCCATTCTTATGGGGGGACACAGGGGGGTAGAATCAAAAGGAACCTGATATCAGTCCGATTCCCCAAGGCTATCGCTACTCTTTCCCCCGCATTTCGTGTCAAACCAATAGAACCACCTTTTCATGAGACCACATCGGGACTTTCTGCACGTCAACGACTTTTCGCGCGAAGAGATCATTGAAACATTAGCCCTTGCCCGCGAGTTAAAAGACCGGAGAAACAGCCACGAGGACATTCGCCCGCTCGCTGGTCAAACGTGGGGACTGATCTTTCACAAACCGAGCCTGAGAACCCGCATCTCCTTTGAAGTGGGAATCGGCGAATTGGGCGGCCATCCGGTTTACATCACCGAGAAGGAAATTGAACTCGGCAAGCGCGAAACCATCGCCGATGCCGCGCAGGTTCTGTCGCGTTATCTTGGCGGCATCATGATTCGCACCTTCAGTCATGCCGACGTGATCGAACTCGCGAAGTATGCGGATATTCCGATTGTCAACGGGCTGACGGATTTCAATCATCCCTGTCAGATCATGGCGGACATTCAAACCGTCCATGAGAATTTCGGGCGTTACGAGGATTTGCGCATTACCTATCTCGGTGACGGCAATAACATCACCAACAGCTGGCTCGAACTTGCGCAGGAGTTGAGCTTCGAGTTTGTCATCGGCACGGCGGAAGACACGCTGCCCGACATGAAGCTCGTGGATGCGGTCAACAAATCAGGTAAGTCGCGCGCGATAATCGAGCATGATCCGGTTGCCGCAGTCAAGGGTTCGCACGTTGTCTATACGGACGTCTGGGCTTCGATGGGTCAGAAAGACCAAGCCGATGCAAAGGCGCGTAAATTGCAACCCTTCCAAGTGAATGAGAAGCTCATGCAGCATGCCGACAAAAATCACATCGTGCTGCACTGCCTGCCTGCCGAGCGCGGCAAGGAAATCACCGACGCCGTCATTGACGGCCCGCACAGCAAGGTCTTTGATCAGGCCGAGAATCGCCTCCATGCACAAAAAGCAATTCTCACCTTCCTGATGGAAAAAATGTAATCATCTCTCCTCCCCTTCTCCGTTCACGGGGAAGGGGTGGGGGATGGGGCTTTCTCGCCGAGCGGGGATTAAGGACGAAGTCCGGCTCCTCGCCGGGATTTCTTCCCGTGTCGGCTGCTTGCAGCCGACCGTCTGTTCTGTTCGCCGAGCCGGGTTAAGGCTTTGCGCAACCCGGCCGAAATCTGACTTTCTGATTCCGATTAAAGTTTCATCTCATGCCCTACGTAGTCCTCATCGCCCTCTCCCTCTTCTTCGCTTCTTGCGATCAGTCGGAGAACTCTGTTGCCGACAACGGCGATCCGATTGCGTATGAGATCGTGAATCATCCGTATTCGCTTCGCGTTGAGAGTGGCGGCACATTGGTCTTTCGCGATTGGAATACGTGGTATGAATTTTGGGGAGCGCATCCCGAATGCGGCGGTGAAGGCTGCGTCAATCCCGCTCCCTATGTAGATTTTGAAAATGAAACCGTCGCCGCCATCTTCTGGGGCATGGAAGGAACGGGCTGTCACGACTATGCTGCCCGGCTGAATGCTGTATTTCGTTTTGAGAACCAAACAACTTTAGACGTTGCCCCGGTAACGGACAGCTGTGCTTTTCGAGTAATTTCCTACCCTGCTCTCTTCGTTCGTTTCGCCCGTGCCAACGGCCCTGTGAGTTTTTCAGGCTCCGTCCCCGGCCGATAGCGCACCGCGCCGCCGAGCGGGGATTAAGGCTTTGCGGTTCCCCGCCGGAATCTGCCCGATTAGAACCGCCGAGCCGGGTTAAGCGTTCGAGTACAGTATCATCGCACCAATCTATCACGCGCAACCCGGCCGAAATCTGACTTTTGACTTCTGACTTTCCGATACTTCTGGGTCTCCCATGAAACCAGTCATCATTTTCATCTCGGCGCTCGCGCTTGTTCTTCTATCGAGCGGCTGCTACACCAAGCTCTATCGTGTCAACATGGAGCAGAATGGGCCGTTCTCGACGAATGAACTCTATCAGCGCTACGACTCCACTGCGATTGACACCACGCTGACCGAACCGCAGTATGTGGACACCTATCCAAATGACTACGGCTGGGATAATTCCGGCTGGAACAGTTGGGGTCGTCCGCGCGGTTACACGCGTTGGGGTTTTGATTTCAATCGCTTCAGTCCGGATTACTACTGGTCTTATTACGGCTACTATGACTACTATGGCCGTCCGTGGTGGGACAACTATCATTATCGTAACCCGTGGTGGTATGGCGGCGGCGGTGGCAGCAGCGGTCCTGCGGAGCCTCCTTCAACGCGCCCCGGTCGTCGCATGCGTGACGGCGAAGGTTCTCCTCCTCTATACAATCCCGGCGGGGGCAGCTCTGCTCCGTCGTATCAGCCTCCGGCAACTCAACCGCAGCCCGTTGTTCCGCCCACGCGCAAAGATGAGGACGACAACTCTCAAAAGCGCAACGGCAAACGCAGATCGTAACTTCTTCCCCCCATTCTTATGGGGGGACACAGGGGGGTAACATTTTAGGAACCCGACCATCAGTCCGATTCCGAGTCTCAGACATTCTGGTTTTTCGATTTTTCTCATGAAACACATCTTCGCCCTTCTCATCTTCGCCTCCCTCTCCTACGCTCAACTTCCTGAGCGTCTCCTGCTCGCATCCGGCCAGCAACTCGGCTCAGGTGCTCGAGCGCTGGGAATGGCGGGAACCTATACCGGCATCGCCGATGACTTCTCCGCCGTTTGGTGGAATCCCGCCGGACTCGCACAGGTGAAGCGTATCGAAGTGCAAGGCTCACTCGTTCGCTCGGGATTTGCGAATACTTCCACATCGAGTATCGCCGAGCGCGAAGGCGAAACTAATGTCACGCGCATCAACAATCTCGGCATGGTCTTTCCGGTTCCGGTCTATCAGGGCGCGCTGAGTTTTGCTTTAGGTTATTCGCAGGTCACGGATTACGACCGCCGTACGAAAGCCACGCGCATTGACGGTTCCGGCACGCAATACGCTTTCGATGAATTGGAGTCCGGTCGCTTGGGATTTTGGACGCTCGCCGGTGCAGTGGATGTATCACCCAATCTCTCGTTGGGCGGAGGATTGAACTATTGGCGCGGCGCATATGAGTTCACATCAACAGAACGGGAACCCGATGAGCATGGTGAATTGGTTAACGATGTGCTGATCACTGACAAGATGGGTGCGTGGAATCTCTCCTTTGGCGCGCTCTATCGTCCCGGTCGCATCGCGCGCTTCGGTGTCTCCTATCAATCTCCGATGAGCATGGAACTCAAAGAAGAATGGGATTACGACGGCGACACGGGATACAATGACTACCGCATGACCTATCCCGCAGTCTATCGCCTCGGTGCATCGGTTGCACCGGGCCGCTGGCTTGCCGCTGCGGATTTGGAATATCGCGATTGGAATTCTCTGAAATTCAAGAGTGACACTCCCTTTGACGGCGTCACGAAAGCCGAAGCCAATCAGGAAATCAAAGACACCTACGAAAGCACCACGCGTATTTCGCTCGGCGGTGAGTATCTCTTTCCTGCATTCGGTTTGAGAGCACGCGCGGGCTACTCTTTTGAGCCTTCCAACTTCAAGAATGCAGGTGACGATGCCGACAAGGGAATCTTCACGCTCGGCATGGGAGTCCTGATTGATCGTTCGGTCATGCTTGATGTTACCGCGCGTTCCACCTCGTATTCTGAGACGATCACTTCCGGCCTGAGCGAAGACATCCGCAGTTCCCAACTGCTCATGACCGTCTCCTATCGCATGCAATGAGCGCCAATCCCGTGAGCATCTCTGTAGTGCCGCACTGCGTGCGCTCTTCTTCTGGTTCCTTCCTCCGTTTACGGGGGAAGGTTAGGATGGGGGTCGGAATCCTCCTCCTCCTTGTAACAATTTCAATCGCTCAATCCCCTCGCCCCGTCGGCATTCTCGAGTCGCCGCATCCTTTCAACAAAATCCAAACCGAAATCGAAAATGAGAATTTCGATCAGGCGCTGACTCTGCTGCGCATGGATTTGTTGACCGGCTGGGATCACATCTGGCACGACTTTCTCGAAGGTCAGGCCCTAATCGGCAAGAACAAGCTTGATGCGGCGACCGAAATTCTCGAACGCTGCAAAGCTCAACTCGATGGGCTTGGCGATGACGCTTCCGCGAAACGCTTGCTGTCAAGAGTCGAGCGAAAGCTCGGACTAATCGAGCGCAAGAATCAGAATTACGATCTCGCTGCCGAACTTCATCGCAATGCCCTCGCGCTTGCCGTGGACTACGGCTCCGCCGAGGAAGAGCACGATTGCTGGATTAGTCTCGACGTAGATGCGTGGCACAAACAGGATTGGAGTGAATCCGAAAGAGTGTTGCGCGCAAGTCTTGACATCGCCGATCAAATTCAGGATGAGACCACAAAGCTTCGCGCCCGCGCAACAAGCTTGAATAATCTGGGCGGCACACTTGCGCAACTCACGCGCTTTCAGGAAGGCGATGACGCTCTGAATCAGAGCCTTACTCTCTGGGACGAGTGGGAAAAAGTCTCGGGCAAGACCACTGAGCATCGCGCAATCTGGGCGCATTACGGAATCGCCGACTTGCATCTGCTCTGGGCCAAATTCATCGGCGAAGCAGATCACCTTGAAGCCTCGCAGCACAAGGCGCGCGCGAAATATGAGCTGATCGCCGCGATGGCAATGGGCCGCGAAGCAAACATGTCAACCGAGAACTTGCACGAAATCGAAAAACGATTACCCGAGTGCGAATAATGCCCACTCTGCAAAATACCCCTTCGTTGCACACCGTGCGCTCGCTCCCTGCCAATGATTCTGTGCAGGGATTTTATCTTCTGATCAAGATCGAATCGCGACCCAAGAAATCCGGCGAACTTTTTCTCTCGTGCGAACTTCAGGACTACTCCGGCAAGATTGAAGCGAAGATGTGGGAGAATATTTCAGAGCCGCTTGCCGAACTCAAACCGGGCGATGCAGTGTATGTCTCCGCTCGCGTGGATCACTTCAACAACATCCCGAGTCTCGTGCTCGCGCAATTGCGCAAAGCGACGGAAACCGAAGTTCCCGACAGACGACAATTCCTCCCGCATTCCGCGCTCTCCGCGAATGAAGCGAATGAGAAACTTGCGCGTGTGATCGAATCGGTGAAGCACCCCGCGCTTCATCAGCTTCTCGATACGATCTTCTCCGATGTGAAATTCCGCAAGGGATTTCTCGAAGCGCCCGGCGGCAAGATGTGGCATCACTCGACCTTGGGCGGGCTTGCCGAGCACACGCTCTCGATGATCGGACTTGCGGATTTGATCTGTTCTCACTATCCCGAATTTCATCGTGATCTACTGATAAGTGGCGCATTGCTTCACGACATCGGCAAAGTGTTCGAGCTTCAGACCGAAGTTGGCATTGATTACACGGTCGAAGGAAGATTGCTCGGGCACATCACGCAGGGCGTGCTCTGGATTGAAAAGCAGATTGAGAGCATTTCAGACTTTTCACCTGAACTTCGCCGTCAGCTGTTGCACTTGATTCTCTCGCATCAGGGCGACGGCACGATGGGCTCACCTGTCAAACCGATGACGCGCGAAGCGCTCGCTCTGCACTATCTTGACGAACTCGACAGTCGCATGAGTGCTTTCGCGCAAGTTCAGGCCAAGACGCCCGAAGACCAGAATTTTTCCGACTACGTGAGGCTGATGGATCGCTTCTTCTATTTCCGCAACCCCGATATCGAGGAGACTTCTAAATGACCGACGGCGTGCGCTCCTATTCCGCGTGGAAATCTCTCCCTCCGCTCTCCGGGGGAGTGTGGGTTGCGATGGTCACCGAAGTGCTCGACGGCGAGGGAATTCCTAACCTTGTCAAAACAGATCTCTCCTCTGGTGGTTTAGGTTTCATCACCGGCACCGAGGCATTGGGCAAAGCCTGGCGCATCCAAGTCCCCGAAGATTTCTATGATCACGCGCTTGAAATCTTCGAGGCGATGATGAGCAACGAGGAGGGCGAAGATGAAGAGGCCGCAGATTCGTAGGGACAGGATACGCTTGCCCTCGAAAGGGTCGTGTCCGTCTGCATCCCGCACACCTTTTCAAGGTGTCGCCGAGCGGTTGTAGCTGCTGCCCCCGCTTGCCCTGTGTTAGGGTGGCTGCAGACATGTCCCCGCCGGAATCTCCCCGATAAGAACCGCCGAGCCGGGTTAAGCATTCGACTATGGTATCACTGCATCACTCTATCACGCGCAACCCGGACGAAATCTATCTCCCTCGCCGCGCGGGGAGTAGGGAAGATACTTTGCATCGTCTCTTCTTCTCCCTTTCCCCGCAAAGTGCGGGGAAAGGGCCGGGGATAGGGGTTCTGTTTCTTGACTTCCGCCTTCCGACTTCTGACTTTCTCGCGCCCCTTGCACCTTCCCTCTTCGCTTTGTATATTACCGTACCGTGTAGCTGCTGCCCCTGCTTGCCCTGTGTGAGGGTGGCTGCAGATGAATGAAGCAATCCCTCAAGGAAATTCCATGTCCGAAATAGCCAGCATCTATGCCCGTGAAGTCCTCGACTCTCGCGGCAATCCCACGATTGAAGTCGAAGTCCTGCTCGAAGACGGCGCGATGGGCCGCGCGATTGTTCCCTCCGGAGCGTCCACGGGCGAGCACGAGGCTCTCGAATTGCGCGACGGCGACGAGATGCGCTACTTGGGCAAGGGCGTGCTCGATGCGGTCAACAATGTCAACGAGAAGATCGCCGACGAATTGATGGGGATGGATGCGGTCTATCAGCAGGAGATTGATTCCGCGCTTCTCGATCTGGACGGAACTCCGAACAAGTCTAAGCTCGGCGCGAATGCGATTCTCGGAGTGAGTCTCGCCTGTGCTCGCGCAGCAGCCGATTCCGTGAATCTTCCGCTCTATCACTACCTCGGCGGAGTTGGCGCGAAGATTCTGCCGGTTCCTTTTATGAATGTGATCAACGGCGGCGCGCACGCGGATAATCCGCTTGACTTTCAGGAGTTCATGATTGTTCCGCGCGGCTTTGATACTTTTTCGGAAGCGTTAAGAGGTGGAGTCGAGACCTTTCATCACTTGAAGAAGGTCTTGAAGAAGAAGGGCCACTCCACCAATGTCGGCGATGAGGGCGGCTTCGCTCCCAATCTGAAATCACACAAAGAAGCCTTGGAAGCAATCGTCTCCGCCATTGAATCCGCAGGCTACAAACCGGGCGAGGAGATTGCGATTGCGATGGATTGCGCCGCCTCCGAGTTTCACGATCGCGCATCCGGCAAGTATAATCTCGCGTGCGAAGGCAAGATGTTATCCGCCGTCGAATTGACGGATTACTACGCTGACTTGATGAAAAGCTGTCCGATTGTCTCGATTGAAGATGGACTTGGCGAAAGCGATTGGGATGGATGGAAGCATTTGACCAAGACGCTCGGAAACCGTGTTCAGTTGGTCGGTGATGATCTGTTCGTCACACAGGTTGCGATGCTGGAAAAGGGAATTCAGCAGCACGTCGCCAATGCGATCTTGATTAAAGTGAATCAGGTCGGCTCACTCTCTGAAACACTTGACACCATCGAACTCGCTCGCCGTCACGGTTATGCGCAGATGGTGTCGCACCGTTCGGGCGAAAGCGAGGACACAACAATTTCTGATCTCGCGGTGGCTTGCGGCTGCGGCATGATCAAGACTGGCAGCGCGTCGCGCACGGATCGAATCGCGAAATACA
>JADLDM010000022.1 GCA_020846695.1 bacterium
AGCTCGCCTCCGTTTTTAGAACTATTTTCGTAAACTGCTGTATTATTTGAACAGCATTCTCTTGACTTTTCGTAGATTTTGTATTACCTTATATGCACCGACCAGCACAGGTCTCAGGTCCCAGATCTCAGGTTTCATCCCCCATCCCCCATCCCCCATCCCCTCTGTCACGTCCCCAGCACCATCGCCAATTCCATGATCGCCCGCTCTTCCCACTTGCACGCGTGATCCACATGCTTCGCCGCTTCAATTCGTCTCCCCCTATCACGCCAGTGAAGCACGTGAGCATCCGGCCCGCGTCACGCCCGACCCCGCTCCTCCCGCTCGTAAACCCGCTCCAATTGCTGCGAGAACTTCTTCCAACTTTCCAGACATTCCCCGTACGCAAAACCGGCCTTCTGCATCACCTGCCGGGACTTTCCCCCGAAACGCGGCGACATCCTCTCGAAAAACACCTGCAAATGCGCGCGCGCACTCCACTGACGAAACAGCGCAGGCCCCATCCAGCTTGAAGGCTGCGACGTCACAAAATCCACACGCTCATTGCGCAAGTCCGCCGCAAAATTCCGATAGGCATCAAGACCGAGCGCGGCTCCCTGCAACGGTTCGTGTCTCCAGTTTGAAATCACGCGCCGCACAATCAACGGCAGGAGCACAGCCCAATCCGGCTCCTTCTTCGCAAGCGTGTCCACCCGCAACAGCGTGTTCTCTTCATCCGCGCGAATCTTCCACTCCCAACGGTCGCAATCCGCGCGGGTGAGAGTCTCGTCCGGCAAATTCGCTTCAAGCCGCAAAACCCGTAGCGCAGATTCAAAGGGCGATGGCTCGACTCCGAACACCAGTAACGGCACGCGAAACTGCGCGAGCACCAAACTTCCTTCCGCAATCCCCTTCTGAGCAATCTCGTAGGCCCCGATCGCAGATGACGGCGTCACCGATTTCCACTCACAGTCAAAGGCTCTCGACAGCATCTCGGTCGGCGAAATTAAAGAATGCCACGCCGCGCGCGCATTGGAAAAATCATAGACAAACTGCTGAGCCTGCCCCGAAAGAACAAGGGCCTCCCCAAAGCCCAGCCGCGCACCCTTCTGGCTCAAAAGTGACCACAAGCCGAATACGCGATCCGGCTCAGAATCTCCGAGAACCTCGCGCAATCGCTTGGCTTCCGATGGAAAGCCGGGCACGTAAGTTAAGGATTTGTTAGAGGTAGGCATCACAAAAGAATACGACTATCGGGGAAGAGAAGCAAGGGGAGACACTGGGCGAGCGATGCGTGATGAACGATCGGCGATGAATGGCGAACAAAACGGTATATCAACGCTTTTTACGAATGAAAAAAGGGAATTGCTTGCCTAAGAAACGCAAGCGGCCGCCATCCTTTGCCGGAGGCGGCCGCTCTCAATCACGGCGGGACCCATTATCGCCGATGCCCTAAGATACAACATATCTCGTCCTGAGTAAAGAGGCCAAGTCCCCTCCGCACAATTCCTTGACTTGAGGCGCTGCTTCAATATGCTATAGAACCCTCTACACCACTTCAGCCCTTGTTCAGACCCAACTGAGTATTCTGGTCCATGGTTTGTCTTACACCCCTGCGAGGGTATAGGACAACACCACTGGGCACAGGATGTTCAAGCTACGGAAAACATGGATATTTCAACACTTTGCGATGAGCCGATGGCTGGTCGCAGGGTTCGTTGTTCTCGCACTCGGCACGACTGGGGATCGCAACGCGTTGCAAGCCGCCGACCAGCAGGTTGATTACCTGAACAGCTTCCTCGCATGGGACTCAACATTCAAGACCCACTTCGATCCTCTCGTTAGCCCCGGAAAGGGCACCGGCTGGAAGCCCTACAACCGCATGGCCTGGTTCTATGGCCAGCGCGCAACCGAAGGAATCACCAACCCCATCGCCCTGCGCATGGAGGCTTGGGAAGATAAGATACAGGCGCGCAACCCTGCGGAACCGCTCGACGAAAGCTGGACGCAGATCGGCCCCACCAATTTCGCGGGCCGAATTCTCTGCATCGCCTACCATCCCACCAACTTCAATACGATCTTCGTCGGCTCCGCCTCCGGCGGTCTGTGGAAAACCACTGACGGCGGCTCAAGCTGGGTTCCTTTGACGGATGACCTGCCGAGCCTCGCGGTGTCGAGCATCGTCTTCGATCCGTCCAATCCGAACACCATGTATTTCGGTTCGGGCGAAGGCTCTTTCAACGTGGACGCAGTTTACGGCGCGGGCGTATTCAAGTCCACAGACGGCGGAACAACATGGAACGTGACCGGATTGTCGTGGACGCAATCGCAAAGCCGATGTGTCAACGACCTCGTGATTGACTACAACAATCCGCAGGTGCTCTATGCCGCCTGCAACAGCGCGGTCGGCGGAATCTACAAGACCTCCAACGGCGGAACATCGTGGACGCTCAATCACACCGGCGACGTGAAAGATTTGGAGATTCATCCCGATTCCTCCAGCGTAATCTACGCCGCGAACGGCTATCCATGGGGCACAACAAGCAACGGAATCTGGAAATCCACCAATAGCGGCGTCAATTGGACGCAACTTTCAGGCGGATTGCCTTCGGGAAGTTCAATCGGAAGAGTGGACGTCTCGATCAGCCCCTCGACTCCCTTGGTGCTCTATGCGGGAATCTCGCAGACGATTTCCGGCGGCGCGGGACTCTACGGAATCTACAAGTCCACCAACGGCGGCGCGACGTGGACGGTTATGGCGACCACGCCCAACATGTACAATGGCCAGGGGTGGTATAATCTGGTGTGCGAAGTCCATCCGACCAATCCGGACATTTTGTGGTCCAACGGGCTCGACGCCTACAAGTCCACAAATGGCGGAACGGCATGGACGCGCATGACCATCTGGAGCTACTCCGAAGGCCACTCGCAGTATGTTCATGCGGATCATCACGCGATGGCCTTCAAGCCGGATGATCCCAACACGATTCTGCTTGGCACCGACGGCGGCATGTTCAAGTCCACCAACGGCGGCACGGGATGGAGCGCGATCAACAGCGGTTTAGTGACGTTCCAATACTACGCGATGTGCAACGACGCACTTCAGCCTACCGTGGCGTTCGGTGGCACGCAGGATAACGGCACGAAGAAGTACAGCAACTCCACGAGCCACTCCACCGCGTTCGGCGGAGACGGCGGCTATTGCAATGTGGACTTCACGAATTCGAGTAACGTCTATTGCACGACGCAGCGCGGCTCGCACTACAAGTCCACCAACGGCGGCGCCTCATTCTCTTCGATTCAAAGCGGAATCTCCGGGCAGGGCGCGTGGGTCACCCCGCGCGTGATGGATCCGACTAACCCGAGTATTCTCTACACCGGAACCAATCTCGTTTACAAGACGACCAACGGCGGCAGCAGTTGGACGGCGATCTCCACGGCGCTTGACGCCTCGATGATCGCGACCATCGCCGTCGCGCCCTCCGATCCCAATACGATCTACATCGGATACGAAGGCTACGACGGAAAGATATTCAAGACGAATGACGGCGGAACGAACTGGATCAACATCGAATCGGGAATTCCCGAACGCTATCCGACGCGTATCGCGGTAGACCCGACCAATCGCGATATCGTTTACGTGACGGTTTCCGGTTACGGTTCCGGCCACGTTTGGAAATCCACCAACGGCGGGACAAGTTGGAGCAACTCGTCAACCGGTTTGCCCGACCTGCCCGTCAACACGATGGTGATTGATCAGGCCGGACCGAGCACGCTCTACGTCGGCAATGATCTCGGAGTCTATCGCTCGACCGATAGCGGTGCGAATTGGACGGACTACTCGACCGGATTGCCGAATGTTGTGGTTGACGACATCGCGCTGCATCCGACAACGGGCAAACTGCGCGCGGGAACGCACGGTCGCGGGATGTGGGAAACCGACACGCAGACTCCGTCGCTCGCAGTCTTGACTCCCAACGGAGGAGAAAGCTGGGTCACCGGAACGGCCTACACGATCACCTGGGCGACCGGTGGAATCGGCGGAAACGTCTCGATTCAACTGAACCGCACGTACCCCGGCGGGTCGTGGGAAAATATCTCAAGCTCGACTTCAAACGACGGTAGCTACTCGTGGACGTGCAGCGGAAGCGCGGCTACGGCGGCGCGCATCAAAGTCACGTCCCTCTCGCAGCCCTCGGCCACCGACGAATCCAACAGCAACTTCTCGATCACCGTTCCAGCGATTACCGTCGTCACACCGAATGGCGGCGAAGACTGGACCGTCGGCGCCGTGCAGACGATTCGCTGGACAAAATCCGGTTTCAGCGGAGATTGTCAGGTTCGTATTAAGCGCGACTATCCGAGCGGAATCTGGGAGTTCATCGCGCTGACTTCCGATACTTTCTACAATTGGACGGTTGCCTCGCCCACCAATTCTGCCTGCCGAATCTTCGTTTACTCCAACGCGAATCCCTCCATCGGTGACACAAGCAACGCAAACTTCCAGATTAGCGGACCGTGGGTTACGGTGGATGATCCAAACGGAGGAGAGATCTACGTTCCCGGCGAATCACACACGATTCACTGGACCAAGCACAACTTCTCCGGCAATTGCAAAGTAGAAATCAATCGCAGCTATCCAACAGGATCGTGGGTAACGCTCGCCTTGTCGGTTGCACCCGATTCTCTGGTCTGGGATGTGGATCAGAACGGTTCTGCTTCCGCGCGTATTCGCGTGACATCGTTGGACTATTCCGGAGCCACCGACATTTCGGATGCGAATTTCGGAGTTCA
>JADLDM010000023.1 GCA_020846695.1 bacterium
CAGCGGGAATTGCGTCGCATTATGGTCGAAGGTTGTCTCGTTCCAGTTTGCGGTGGAATGACAGACCGTGCAAGCCTGCGGATACTGCTCCTGTGAGTGATTCGGATCTGTTGTGCCGCTGTAATCTGCCTCATGACACGACCAGCAATCTGTCGGAGTCCCGGTGTAACCGTTTGCGTGGCATGAGATACAATCAACCTGCGCGTGTGCGCCGGTCAAAGGAAAATCAGTTTGATCGTGGTTCTCGAAATTCGCATTCGCCCAGCTTGCCGTTGAATGGCATTGCTCGCAAGTGTTCGGGAACAGATCCGGAGTGTGCACGGGATCGTCCGCGCTCTGATAGTCCACATCGTGGCAGGCGATGCATGTCGTGGGAGTCCCCGTGTATTGCCCGCCGACGTGGCATTGCGCGCACGAGGTTTGTATATGTGCTCCGGTCAGAGGGAAATCGGTTTCGTTGTGACGTTCAAATTGCGCCGGCCGCCACGAATCTACCGTGTGACATTCTTCACAGCTTGTCGGGAAAGAAGGAAGTTCGTGCCGTGGATTCTGCGCCGCGTTGTAGTTCGTTTCGTGGCAACTGACGCAGGACGACGAAGTGGACTGATAACCAACGGCGTGACAAGCTGTGCAATTGTTCACGGCATGTCCGCCCGTCAGCGGGAAATTTGGCGTGTGTTCAAAGCCAGGCTCTTTCCAAGCGGCTTTCTCGAGAGCGTGACATTGCAGACACTCCATCGAAAAGCCTGCGAGCACATGATTGGGCTCGGTCGTCGCTTCGAACTGCTCCATGTGGCAGCCGCGGCAGTCCATCGGCAGATTCACATATTGACCGTTCGCGTGACATGCTTGACAATCGAGGTTGCGATGCAATCCGATCAACGGGAAGCGCGTCGCATCGTGCATTTGTTCAAACTGCGCGCGATCAATCCACTCTTTGGGCGAGTGACACCGGGAGCAATCGTTGCTGAACTGACCGCGATGCACGTCTACATGGCAATCGAGACACTGCGTGCCCGCATCCTTAAAGACCGGCGTGCTATGACACTCGATGCATCGCACGCCCACATGTCGGCCCACGAGCGGAAATTGCGTCTGCGATGCATGATCAAAGGGACTGTCTTTGCGAAACTCCGACCAGGCAGTTGTCGTGTGGCAGACCTGACAATCAATCTTCAGATTGCCGTGCGGATTCTGCTGCGCGAACAGAAGCAGTGATTGCAGAATCACCGAGAATCCGCAGAGCAACATATGCCTGCGGATATTCTGTGATGTGCTGCGCAAAGACAAGTTCATTCTTTGTTCTGTGGATTGCCCGCGTGACAATCGGCGCACGCCGAACCCAGAGGCTTGTAACGAATATAGGATGTGCCGTCGTCTGCTACGGTCGGAAGATGGCAAAGGTTGCAGGCAACGTCGTCATGCGCTCCATCAAGCGCCCATGTCGCGTCGCGATTGTGATCAAACAAGAGCTGCTTCCAAGCGACCGGAGTGTGGCAACGCTTGCAAGCGGTTATCTCGTTGCCTTCCACCAGAAATTGACCCGCATGGGGATCCTTGTGGCAAAGAGCGCACTCCTGCGCAAGGGGCGACATGCGAATTAACTCGAGGTCCGTCCCTGGATTCTCAATGATGTGGCAGCCCATGCACTCTGTGCTTTCATGCCTACCCACCAGCGGGAATTGCGTTTTTCCGTGATCGAATGTGACTTTGTGCCATGAGTCGCTGTTGTGGCAGAACTCGCAGCCGCCTTCGTTGATGAACTTGTCAAGCTGTCCGCGATGTACATCCGCATGGCAACCCTTGCAGGTCAAATCCGCAAAGCGAAACCGCGCATAGGCGTGGCCCGACTTATCCGTAATCTCTGAGTGACAAGCGAAACACGGAACAGCGAGGTGACTGCCCGTCAAAGGATACTTGCTCTGCTCGTGTTCGTGAATGGTGTAACGTGCGGGAAGAAATGCTTCAACGGTATGGCAACTCTCGCAGGCCGTGCCGCCCGTGCGGGTTGCAAACTGGCCGTGATGGAAGTCCTTGTGACAATCCAAGCAGGCAGTGTGTGAGACAGGATCGGTGGTCTTACCAGAGACGTGGCATTTCGCGCAGGCAACTCTGACGTGCTTCCCCACGAGTGGGTAGCCGGTCTTGCTGTGATCGAAGTTCTGAACCACAACCTGATTGAAACCGGTAGTATTATGACAACTTGCACAATCCGAGCCAAATTTGTTTGCGTGCACATCGCGATGGCAAGGTGTGCAATTGCTGGACTCCAGCCCTTTGTATTGAGAATACAGACCCGGAGTGTCGCGTTTGACGATCTTCCCCTCCGCCGGCGGAGAGGGAATCGCAAGACCGGCGTGGCACCTCGCACAAGCTGTTTCAATATGCTTGCCCGTAAGGGGATACTTCGTGCTGTCGTGCGCGAAGTTCTGCGCGGGTTTCCAGGCTTCCTGATTGTGACACGCAACACAGTTTGACGCGAGCTGGCCCCGATGCTCGTCTGCATGGCAATCCAAACATACCGTACCTACCCCGAGAAAAGTGCGCTCAATCGAGAGATTCTTAAGGCTTCGGACGTCTTCGGCAGTGATCAAAGCCTGCGTGTGACACTGTCGGCAGGCCGCGCGTGCATGAGCGCCGATTAATTCCCAGCCGGTTTTCGAATGGTCATATTTCTCTATGCCGTCTTTCCAGTGCACGAGTTCAAACTCGCGCCCGTAGTGTTCGGCGTGACACTTCGCACACGCCGTATTCCCGACTTCCGCCGAACTATGATAGCCCGTGCCGGATTTAATGCGCGCATCAAGCTGCGCGTGACAGGACAAACACAACAGCCCGCTGACATCCTTGCGCAACTCGTGGCATTGCGTGCAGTTGTTCAGCCCCTCAAGACTCGCGTGGAACTTCGATAGATCACCCGGAGAAAGCTGCGCAACAGTTTGCATAGCCGAAAGCAAGATTCCACAGAGCCAATAAATCACTTTGACCCGCATCACGGATGCTCACTCAGCTTGGTAAGTCTGGGAAGCGCGGCACGAGCGAACTGAGCAAGTGTGTCCTGAGGATTCTTCGCAATCAACTGCTCCCAGTGCTTGCGCGCGGCGGTGAGATTGCCGGAGTTTGCCTCAATCGCTCCGAGATTGTAGAGTGCTCCGGGATGCGAAGGATCGCGTTCGAGCATCATATCCAATTGAGCGATGGCGCTGTCCTTCATCATCATCGCCGAATAGGCGCGACTCATGTCCAGCCGCACCACCCATCCCGTTGCTGAGGTGTCATCCCGCAGGAAGATGTTGTAAAACTCGATCGCTTTCCCGTATTGACCGTCTTCGAGATACAAATTCGCCAATTCAAGCGCAATCGGCCCGTGATCCGGATGATGCTTCCACATGTCTTCCATCTGTTCGAGTGGAGTCTTCTTCTCGGTCATAGTCTGAGACTGAAGTTTCTCAAATGACGGCTCGCCCTGTTTGCGAGGCGCGAAGTACATCCACAACAGAAGCGCCGGCACGCCGATCAGCGCGAGAACAAACACGGTCTGCGCAGGCTTGCGCTTGGAAGGATTGTTGAGCGAATCACTCAAACTTCATGCTTCTCCATATTTACGTTCGAATGCGATGCCGATTGATTTCAGGAACTCCGTTGGGAGTTCGCCGCCGATTAGCACGAAAACCTGGTCGTTCTGCAGAGTCAGTTCGGTACCGGCCTGATCGATCCGCACTTCGGTCGGCCGGATCTCTTGAACATTCGAATTCAGTATCAAGTGTACTCTGCCTTCCTCAACTGCTTTGTCGAGCCGAGTTCGATTCCCCTCTTTGATGCGAAATATCTTGTCGCCTCGGTAAGAAACATGCACGTGATTCCCCGGCTGACCCGCCAATGCTAACGACGCTTCGACGGCGCTGTCGCCGCCGCCAACTACCAGAATATGCTTGTGATGATATTTCTCTGGTTCCAGCAATCGATAGGCGACTTTGTCGCACTTCTCACCGGGGCAGCCGATCTTACGGGGCGTGCCTCGACGGCCAATCGCCAACAGCACTTTGCGGGCCTCATACTCCGACTTCGACGTCACGACTTTGTAGTGCCCCGGCACGCGTTCGATTGATGTGACTTTCTCTTCACTGCGAATATCGAGCTGATAATGCTCGACAACTTGCGTCAAGAGCTGAAGAAGCGGCTCCTTTTCGACTTCACGAAATTTCACCTTTCCATGCAACGGCAGTTCCATCGGCTGCGTCATCACAAGCTTCTGGCGCGGATACGTATAGATCGTGCCGCCAAGGTCCTCCTGGTCAACGGTAATACAGCGCAACCCTTCTTTCTTCGCTTGCAAGGATGCCGAGATGCCTGCAGGGCCTGCACCCACGATCAGGATATCCAACGCCTCGTCCTTCTTCTCCGATGCCACTTGCTTCGTGACCGCTTCGATCGCCTGCCTGCCCTGCTCAACCGCGTTACGAATTAAGCCCATCCCGCCAAGTTCACCCGCGATGAAGATACCGGGCACGTTAGTTTCGAAATTCCCCTTCACGTGAGGAATATCCACGCCGCGTTTTTCCGTGCCGAAGACCAGTGAGATTGCATCCACCGGACAGGCTGCCTGACATTGTCCATGTCCGATGCAGCGCGCAGGATTCACGAGGGCGGCTTTGCCGTCAATGAGTTGGAGAATGCCTTTCTCAGGACAGGCTTTCGTACAAGACCCGGAGCCGATGCATACGTCCGGATCAATCACGGGGTGCAGGGATACAGGTTGATCGAGACCGGCTTCGAGTGACCTCGCCAGAGTCTTCGCCGCGCGTGCGCTTCCGCGCTTCGTATTCAGTACATAAAGAGCCGGAAGCCCGATTACAAGGACTCCCGTCAGAACATATATTAAAGTCTCAATACTCACGGGTCAGAAGATCCACGTGTAGCCGAGCGCGATGGCGACGCCGATATGTACGACCATGATGACGATCATGATGATCGCGAACGGCTTGTGAAAGATGTGCCAGTGATGGAGTAGCTTGCGAGCCGTGCCCAGGAATTGAATCCTGCGCCCAAGTCTGGCGCGCTTGCGAGCGAGTTTCATCAACGTACTGATGTGCAGGCCGGAGACTCCGAGGCCGCGCAACTTACTTCTCAGAACCCCATCGCGGAACGGTTCGCCGAGGTCGCGCTTGAGCCAGCTCCAGAGTCCTCCCTGCTCTGCGGCGCGCACTTCGCCAAGAAAGAACTCTTCTATAACTTCAAAGAGCTGTTCGTTTCCCTTCACTTCCTGCTTGATCCGCAACTGAAGTTCTTCCTCGAGTTCGCGGAGTTGACCGGCGCTAAGTTCGTCACCGGTAAGGCTTCTCGGAATCTGAACGTAAATATAGCGCCCCAGTATGCCACTAACAGCCACAGCGATCATGGACCAGAACGAAACCGCGACGATTCCACCGAATTTGAAGGTCGTGTGGAAGATCACCAAAGCCGGACCCGTTACACCCATCCAGATGTGATAGTTCAGCCAGTAGCGGATGTTGCCCCAGTTGTGCATTCGAGACCAGCGTTTGCGTAAGGAATAAAGGAGCAGGATCATCATCAATGCGCTACCCACAATGCCTGCGCCTTGCCCGATGAGACCGCTGGGCTTCCACTCCTCGTGCAGCTCGTGGTGGGGCCTCGCGGGTCTTGCGAGCGCATAGTATTCCCATCCCGCCCACGAAAGATAGACGGAAACCAGGACTGTAAAGCTGTAGAGAAGGACAAGGGAAAGGCGATGAACACTCATTGGGGCAACTTTCAAACTTGCTACGGCAAGTTAACAAAACCTGAAGGATGTAAGCAAGCGAGCAGAGATCTATAAACAAAAATAGGGCCGAGATAATATGTTGTATCTTATAAACATGACTAACTTAGCTTGTCATGAGTCCCGATCGTTCTCTGTATAGAGCATCTCGGAGCGTGGCCGATGAATCTTGGTACTTGATCTAAAGTACTGTGTTTCCACAACTAAGATTGTTATCTCTGAGGCGTGCCCTTGATTCCGCCCGTCAATCCGATTCAGTGCTTTGATCGGAACTCGATTCGTAGAAATGTCTGATATCTGCGAGGAGGCAGGGAATCGGAAGAGTGGTTCCCTTGGCTCCAAACTCGGGTACCACGGATGCGCTGTTCCGGCCGTGCCTAAGTAATGAGTCAGGGGCTCGGATTCTCACGAATACTACTCCAGCGGATAAGTGGAGGCATGCCTCCTCGCAAAAATATCATTTTCGTAATCAAAGTATAAACAAATATATATTCAATTTGATGGTGAGTCTGGGAACTTGCGAAGGAGGTATACGTTCATTATATTACTACATCGTTATATGACCATATGGAAATCATGTCCTTTCGCCTACTACTACTTCTGACAACTTGGCCCTCGCTGCTCTTCGCGCAGGAGCCACTCACCATTAATGCCGCGATGCAGCAGGCGGTCGCACATCACCCGCTAATTCTCGCCGCTGAGGCCCGTGCGGGCTCAGCGCGAGCGCAGGCCAGGCAAGCGCTGGGCTATCGCCTGCCCTCCGTAGATGTTTCAGAGACGTTTGTCCGCACGAACAATCCGGCGGAGGCCTTCGCGCTTCAGATGAATCAGGAGCGCTTCAGCATGGCCGAGTTCGGCAACCCGGCCAATGACCCCAACAACCCTGATCTGCTGAACACGTACATGACTCGCGCCGAAGCGACCCTGCCCTTAGTTACTGGCGGCCTGCTGCACGCGCGGACAGCGCAGGCGCGAAGCATGGCGCGCGCGGCGGACTTTGATTTGGAACGCACGCGCGAAAGCGTCGCATTTGATGCGGCATCGGCATGGCTCAATCTAAGCAAGGTGCGTGAGTACCGTGACCTGACAAGCCGCGCACTTGCAACAGCAATGGCGCATCGCGACAAAGCAAGCGAGTATTTCAATCAGGGAATGTTCGCTCCGGGTGACGTGATGCGCGCGGATGTGTTTGTCGCGGAGCTGCGCGAATACAAGGCGCGCGCCGATGAGCAGGAGCAGTTGGCGCAAGCCGCCTTGAACTTCCATCTCGGCAGGCCGCAGGAGCAGCAGATCGAGTTGAGCGAGTACAGCGAGCCTGAAGCGAGCAATCTTGCGTCGGACGATGCGGTCACGCGCGCGCTGAATGAACGCCCTGACTTGCAGTCTGCCCGCGCCAAGTTGAGAGCAGGCAAGAAAGAGGTCATGGCGACTCGCTCCGCGTTTCTCCCGCAACTCGGTGTGGTGGCTCGCTATGATTTCTATGATGATGAACTCTTCGGCGACAACGGCGAGAGCTGGGCGGTCATGGGTCAGGCGAAACTGAACCTGTTTCATGGCGGCGCGGATTATCACGCGCAGCAGAAGGCTGTTTTGGATGCACGCGCCGGTGAGGAAGACGTGAAGCGCTTTCAAGAAGGCGTCGAACTTGAAGTGCGGCAAGCGCTGGCCGAGCGCACCGGCGCTATGCTGCGCATGGAAGCAGCATCGGTCGCGCTGACCTCGGGCCGAGAACAGTTGCGTGTAACCGAGGCTCGCTATGCTCAGGGCGTCGCGCAAATGACGGACCTGTTGGACTCACAAACCGCACTGCGGGAACTTGAAATGCGTGAACTCACCGCGCGATATGACAAACTGACGTCGGAATACCGTCTGAAATTCGTAACCGGGCAGTCCATTCTCAATTAATACATATGAAGACTCGTATCCTTATTCTCCTTTTTCCAGCGCTTGCCGCGCTGATGTCGAGCTGCTCACATGACACAGAACCGGCCCATGCCGCGGAACAATTCATGAAGGCTCGCACGGCGAGCGTGGTCGCACGCGACGTCCCACGGCTGATTTCGGTGCGCGGGACGATTCATGCCGAAGACGACGCTGTCCTGTCCAGTCGCGCGATGGGTCCCGTTGTGCGTGAACGCGCCAAGCCGGGCGACCGCGTAAGGAAGGGCGACGTGCTCTTGGAGATTGAAGAGCGCATGAACAATGGAATGCTGTCGCAAGCAACGGGCGCCCTGGCGCAAGCACAGGCCGCGCAATCATTGGCGGCCACAAACTTACGACGCTTTGAAGCGCTCTTTGATGCGCAAGCCTGCTCGCAGCTTGAACTCGATATGGCACGCATGCAATTTGAAACTGCTGAAGGCGCGGTGAAACAGGCGCGGGGCTCCGTGGATGCAGCCGGAGCCGTTGCAAGTGAGAGCACAATACGCGCTCCCTTTGACGGCGTGGTCGTGGAGAAATTCGTGAATGTAGGCGATCTTGTTGCGCCGGGCAGACCTCTGATTCGCGTGCAAACGGTGAACGGCCGCAAACTGCATTTCTTTGTTCGAGCCGCAGATGGCGCGCACTTAGTCGCGGGAACGGAAATTGAGTGCACACTCGATAATAGCGGAAAACGTATTGGAGCAACAATCGCGGACGTTTCGCCTTCCGCCGATCCGATGACTCATACAATTGCAGTAACGGCGCAGCTCAACGATGCGGACTCTCTGTCGGCGGGCCACGCGGCAACGGCGGAGATACCTTGCGAGACAACACTGGTCGTGCTCGCGTCTAAGTCTGCGGTCTTCTCAACGGGCGGTTTGACACTGACGACTATTGTGGATCAGAATAGTCAGGCGCGCACTCGCGTTGTGACGACCGGTCGAGTGCGGGGCGATGAAATCGAGATTCTCTCAGGACTGAAATCCGGCGACATCGTGGTATTGGATCGCAGCGGATTAATCGCGGAGGGAACGCGCATCGAAAGGACGAACGGATGAGTGAGCGCAGTCCCAAACAGATACATGACGAGATGATGGCGATTCGCCGAGAGGCGAAGCGTGAGAAGCTCGCGCGGCGCAAGATTGGCGCATCCGGGAGGCTCGCGGCGGCGTTCCTTGAGTCGAAGCTGACGCCGCTTCTAATCGTGGCGTCTCTCCTCGTCGGCGCGCTGGCTCTGATGGTCACGCCGCGCGAAGAAGAGCCGCAGATCAAGGTTCCGATGGTTGACGTCACCGTCGGTCTTCCCGGAGCAAGCGCGCAGGAAGTCGAGCGGCGCGTGATTACTCCGCTTGAAAAAGCGCTCTATGAAATCGAGAATGTCGAATACATTTATTCGACGTCACAGCCATCGGGCGGCATGATCATCGTACGCTTCTATGTAGGAACGGACCCCGATCAGGCTGTAACGCGCATTCATGCGAAACTTGCGGCAAACCTCTCGGCGCTTCCGCCTGAAGCGACTCCACCGGTGGTGAAGCCGCGTTCAATTGACGACGTGCCCGCGATCGCATACACTTTCTGGAGTAATGCGGTTTCTTCCTCTGAATTGCGGCAGGTTGCCGATGAAATTCGCACGGAGGTTTCGCAGCATCCTCGCGTTGCGCAAGCATGGCTGATCGGCGGTCAGCGCCGCGTGGTTCGCGTCACGCTCGACCGCGAGAAACTTGCGGCCTACCAGGTGTCGCTCTTGCAGGCTCACGGGGCGATGAGCAGTGCAAATTGGAAGTTGCCGGCCGGACAGATGACGGCGGACAATCAAACGACGGACGTGCACGTCGGCGCCTTCGTGAAGAATGTTGATGAAGTTCGCAATCTGGTCGTGGCAGTGTACAACGGCAAGCCGGTCTATTTGCGCGATGTGGCAGAAGTTGTGGATGGACCTGAAGAGCCCGCGCAATACGTGTGGATGGGCAGTGGACCTGCCGCGCCGGAAAAGGGAATTTCTGCGGCGGGAGTGGATGCTCAAGCAATAACCTTAGCCATCTCGAAAAAACCGGGCACCAATGCGGTCGAACTTGTAGCAGAACTTGACGAGCGGCTAAGTGTTCTAAAGGGCTCGCTCATTCCTTCCGACGTAGAAATCACCAAGACGCGCGATTACGGATTCACGGCTCAGGAGAAGTCGAACGAACTTATTTTTCACGTCGGTCTGGATACACTGTCGGTCGTATTTCTGATGCTCCTAATGCTGGGGCGGCGCGAGGCGATTGTAGTGCTCGTCGCCGTGCCGGTGACTTTGGCCTTGACACTCGCAGCCAGCTACTTCTTCGGATACACGCTGAATCGCGTCACGCTGTTCGCGCTGATCTTCTCTATCGGCATCTTAGTTGATGATGCTATTGTCGTCGTCGAGAATATTCACAGGCACTATCAGTTGCGATGGACGAACGCTAAACATGCCACGATCTTCGGTACGGACGAAGTCGGTAATCCGACGATCCTGGCGACTTTGACTGTGATCGGCGCCCTTCTGCCTCTGGCCTTCGTGTCGGGATTGATGGGCCCGTACATGCGGCCGATCCCGGTAAATGCGTCCGCGGCGATGTTCTTTTCACTGTTGGTCGCCTTCGTCGTTTCGCCGTGGCTGACTTACCGACTCTTCGGCGGAGCAAAAGCTGTTGATCAGTCTCATCACCACTTCGATGAAACCGAGGAAGAGAGCAAACTTCAGAAAATGTATTCGCGCGTCATGCGTCCCTTGCTGGCTAATCCTAAGAAGCAGGCATGGGTTCTGGGCGGTGTAGTGGGCGTCCTGCTGCTCTCGATGGCGCTCTTTCCCTTACGTTGGGTCGTGGTGAAGATGATGCCCTATGACAACAAGAGCGAATTGCAGATTGTCATTGACGCACCGGACAATTTTTCACTCGAGCGAACGAACGCCGCTGCACGCGAAATGGCGGAGCTGTTTGTGACCATGCCCGAAGTGACGGACTATCAGGTGTACGTTGGCGCCTCCGCTCCTTTCAATTTCAATGGATTGGTGCGCTACTACTTCATGCGATCGGGCGCGAATGTCGCCGACATTCAGGTTAATTTGGTAAACAAGCACGAGCGCGACCGAGAGAGCCATGCGATAGCAAAGGACGTGCGCACGAAGTTGCTCCCGATCGCCGAGAAGCACGGAGTGAATCTCAAAGTGACGGAGGTTCCGCCGGGGCCACCGGTACTCTCCACGATGGTCGCCGAAGTATATGGGCCGGATCGCGTCGGACGACAGAAGGTCGCCGAGCAAGTGAAGGAAATTTTCACGACCACAGAGGGCATCGTGGACGTGGATTGGATGGTCGAGGATCCTGCGCCTTTGTCCGAGCTGTTGGTGGATCAGGAAAAGGCCGCAGCAGTGGGTATCACGCCGGAGATGATCTCTCGCACGCTGCGCGTCGCGCTGAATGGCGCGGACGTGGGAATGCTGCACGTGGAGCAGGATCGCAGCGAAGTTCCTTTGGTCATGCGGCTTGATCTGACTCAGCGCTCGCGTTTGGAGGAAATTTCCAACTTGAAGCTGCACGGCGCGCAAGGACAGCTCGTCCCTCTGGGCGAACTCGTACGACCTGTTGAACGCACGCGCGAGCCGTACATCTATCACAAGAATTTGCAGCCGGTGACCTACGTGATCGGCGAAGTTGCGGGCACCGAAGAGTCACCCGTCTACGGTATTCTCAACATGAATGAACGACTCAAGAGCGTGAACACTCCCGACGGCGTGGAGTTGGCCGTGATGTCCACGCACATGCCGGAGAACAGCAGGGAGTACGGAGTCAAATGGGACGGCGAGTGGCACATCACCTACGAGGTGTTCCGCGACATGGGCGCGGCATTCGGCATCGTTGTGCTGCTCATCTATGTTCTCGTCGTGGGCTGGTTCGGCAGCTTCATCACGCCGCTGATTATCATGGCGCCGATCCCCTTGACGCTTATCGGCATACTTCCGGGCCATGCGATTCTCGGCACGTTTTTCACGGCGACCTCAATGATCGGATTCATTGCCTTGTCGGGCATTGTGGTCAGGAATTCGATTCTGCTCGTGGACTTCATTAATCAGGAGATACGGGCCGGCGAAACTCTTGAAGATGCAGTATTGAAAGCGGGCGCAGTTCGCTTCCGTCCGATTGTTCTGACGGCGTTGGCGCTTGTGGTTGGAGCGGGAGTCATTTATCTCGATCCGATATTCCAGGGGCTTGCCGTCTCGCTCATCTTCGGCGTCATTGCTTCGACGGCGTTGACTCTGGTGGTGATTCCACTTCTCTATTACATCTATCTCAGGTTCGCAGGAATGAAAAACCTGCAAGATTCCGAAGAGCAAACAGCTTAACAAGGAGACATTACATGCGTATTGAAGAGGCCGTTCGCCTGCTTGCGGGATTCATGATTCTGCTGAGTCTGGCTCTGGCGATTTGGGTGAGCCATTGGTGGATGCTGCTGACGCTGTTCGTTGCGTTGAATCTGATTCAATCGTCTCTCAGCAAATGGTGTCCGGCCATCACCGTCTTCCGCAAATGCGGATTGAAAGAGTAGGTTGATCATGGAAATGCTGGTTGTATTTGCCAAGGCGGAACTGCGCGAAGAAATCGAGATGGTGCTGACCAAGCAGGGAGTACCGGGCTTCACGGAGATCGCCGATGCTCATGGAATGGGACCAAGCGGCGCCCGGATGGGTAGCGCAGTGCATCCCAAGACGTCAGTCATCCTGATGGCGGTCGTGGATACTGCACTTCGACAGAAGATTGCCGACGTGCTACGCGACTACACACGAGAGTGCGATTGTCATATTTCATGCGTATATTGGCCCGTTGAAGTTGCACTATAGAGTTCATTATGCCTGTCAAATCGAAAGCAGAATCGCCGTCTGTTGAGACGGTTTCGAGAATCGCCGGGACGTTGAAAGCAATGGGTGATCCCGTGCGTCTTCGCATACTCTATCATCTGCGTCAGCGTGAAAGCACAGTCTCGGAACTTGTTGCGGAGTTGGGATGCAGTCAAGCCAATGTGTCCAAGCATCTGGCCATCTTGAAGTCCGCAGCACTCGTCGAATCCCGCACCGACAAACAGAGTCGCTTGTATCACGTGACTGATCCGGTCGTGAACTCAGTTTGCGACTCGGTTTGCAGCTCCATTGAGCGGCGCAAGTAGATAAAGCGGCCTGTCCCAAAACGTGAAGCCCGGCGGTTTGCCGGGCTTCTGTTGTGCGACCGATCGGACTAATCGTGATAGGTAATCACCTTGAACCACCCTTGATATTCGAGGATGACATTCAGCATCTTCCAAGCCTCTTCGCTCGCCCCGTCCTGCGCCACGTAGATCAACACGCCACGATGAACACTCATCTGATTCCTTTCTCTGACCTCGCGAGCCGGTGCGATTCGCGTGAGCTGCAATTCGCGTCCACCATAGGAGCCGAGATAGCGCGAGATGGAAGTCTCTGTGTCACGGACATTCCATCCCCAGGTCATTTCCATGGGCACCTGTTTAGTCTCCATGGAATCGAGATTCGCCCATACGACGTCCCGATACTCAGCTTCGGTCACGACGAAGTCGCGAAGCAGCTGTTCATTAGAATCGGCAACTGCCTGCACAACCGCGGCCACAAGCGACTCCAGTGAAGGGAACATATGCGGAAGCGGTGCCGTGGCAGCGCGTTCGGGTTTTATTTCACCGCAGCCGAGCGCGGCGAGGGCGGCGAAGACGATCAGGAGATTGGCTATTCTTTTCATAGTGCAATATAAAAAAAGTGACGGACCCGTGCAACCACGGGTCCGTCGTATCATTCAGAATCCAAGAACCGAATCAAAGATTAGCGCGACCAGCCGATGTGCCAATCGTCATTCGGGCCGCTGAAGGCGCCGAGGTAGGAGGCATCGGGCAGGCCAAACGTCGGAAGCAAGCCGGCCGGTGCTGCATTGGTAGCCACCAGCGCGGGCGAACCAAGCGCCGGACGCGGATCGCCGCCGGTCGGGTTCACGAGATCAGGATTGTCAATTACCGTCGTGGTATTTGTTCCGGTGAATCCGCAACCGCGATAGTTCGACAGATCCTGAGTCCAGTTCAGCGGAGCCGCAAGATGCGTGCTGTTCACCGGGTAAGCGGCAGGCGCTGCGCAAGTCGGAGACAGCGACCATTCGCTGTTCTCGACGAAGAAGTGTCCGTCGCCGACCGTGCCGTCGGCGGTGTTGGCATCAATGACGGAAGTCGCATCGGGGCCGTTGTCCCAGAACAAGCAGTAGTCCGCACGGCTGACGCCAACTGCGGCCAGTGAGGTTTCGCTGTTGTCCAAGTCAATCGCGCAGTCCTTGCCGAGCGTGAAGACAAAGTTGAACCAACTAAATTGTGTTCCGGCGCGCGGATTTGCCAGAATGGTTCCGGCAGATGACGAGCCCTGTCCACCGACGACGGTGAAGTTCGAAAGCCTGCTGTGCGAACGGGGGAGCGCGTTGTAGTCGTTGCTCTCCCCGGGTTCCGTCGTCTTGTTGTCGCATTCCATTCCACGATCGGAGACATTGCGGCGCGCAGTTACCCAGACGTGGTGGGCTGTGCCGCGCCAGCCGCTGGTGTAATCGAAGCCATCGTCGCCGCAGTCCGTGGTGATCCAGTGATCAACGCTGACCGTGCCGCCGAAGAACTCGATACCGTCGTCCTCACCCTGGTAGGACTGTCCGTACTGAATCGTCGTGCCGCTGCCGACGCCTTGCAGAGCAAGGCCGTTGAGCTGATTGGAGGCCGTGAAGTTGAAGCCCGCGAAGTCAATGCGGAAGTAACGCAATGTTCCGCTACTCTGATTGTTCGTCGCATTGGCTTCGGTATTGCCGTAAGGGCCCGTGCCGCCTTCGCCGGTTGCCAACCGTCCGCGGTTCGTGGACGCATCACCGTCAATAATGATTCCGCCCCAATCGGCATTCTGCTGAACGCCGTCGGCAGGCAGACGACCCGAGGTGAAGACGACAGGCTTATACTTCGTGCCGCTTACGTTGAGGACCCCGTTGTCTGTTCCGTCGCCGGTCGTGCTGGCCATGACATTGAGAAACGCGAGAACCGGGAACGAGCCGGACATGATCGAGCTTCCGTTCACAGTCGTGCCTTCCTGGATGTTCACAGTCGCGCCCGGTCCGACACGCACGATGCCGTCCATTTCATAGACGTTGTTGTTCGTCCAGTTGTAGGTTCCAGCGGCCATTGTGCCGGCCGCGATGTGAACGCGCGAGAACGGCGCCCACTGGTAATCCCAATCAAGATTGCCGCCGTCCGTCACGACGACAGTTGCCGTTGCAACAGGGCGATTCTCTTTGTAAAGGCAGAGATCGTAGGTTCCTGCAAGCAAATTGAGAATCTCGTAGTTTCCGTTGGCATCGGTGTAGTCCATGCCGACGATGTTCGGGTCCGCCTGATTCGTGACATACACGAGCGCATTCACAGCCGG
>JADLDM010000024.1 GCA_020846695.1 bacterium
GAGATGCGCTTGGTTGCACCAGTCGCGGAGTCCACTGTGATAGTGTGCGGAGATTGCACGTCGCTGTTTGCGCCGCCGTATTCGATATTCGCTTTCCACGCTTCACTCAATGTGTAGGTCACCGAGCCGCGCAGATTGTAAAGACGCGCCTTGCTCTGTCCGACGCGCATCCCGTCATACCAATTCAGTCTCCCCGATGCTTCCGCTTCAACTTTCGGAGAGAATCTCTGCGCGTGAGCAAAATCAACTCTGCCGAGTCCGTAGTAGCCCTCGCGCACATGCAATTCGGTTCGCTGAGAATCCGAGGGAATCACTCTGCGCGACCAGGAAAATCGCCCGAACGGCTCCGTTCCCGTATGCACAATTTGAAGCGTGTCCATCTCATCAGGCATGTCGAGGTTGGAATTCCAGAGGCCGTCACTAACGCGATTCCACGGAATGCCGTCGCGCTCCGCTCCGATCAGCCACGGAGAAAGTCCCCACGGACGAATGATCATCGGCGCGCCGAGCACTCCGTAGTCCATCGGATACATCCCCGGAAAAAGCCTGAGCAAATCGCTCGCGTCTTCATAGCTGAAAGACGTAATCTGCTCATGCGTGAAGCTCTGCGCGCCACTTCGGTTCGCGAGCAGCGCGACCAAAATAGTGGCGGAAACAAGAATTCTTTTCATGGTGTAATGATCCTCTGCAGCCGCGGAAGTATCGGCGCGACAATCACGGCGAACACCAGCGTATTGGATACCAAGTGAATTGCGGCGAAGGGAAACGCCAGCGCGAATGAGGCAATAGTCTGAGAATAAGAAAACCCGGCCGTAATCGGAAAGGCCAGGTTTGTGATGAAGTCGAAAAATAATGTGGAGAGAATCCCGAATGCGACCACGAGAGCAACGCGCAACCACTCGCTCGCGCGCTTTGCCAATATCGCGCAAACAGATCCGAGTAATCCCGCTAATGCCATGCCGATCACTTGCGCGAGGAGAGTCAATCCGAATGAACTTCCCATCGGATGAAATCCCGCGAACAGCGCTTCAGTGAAAGCTCCGCAGAACACTCCCGCTCCGGGACCCAACACATAGCCCGCGCAAAAACAAGTAGCCGTGACCAACTCAACATTGGGCACGGCGGCAAGAGCATAACCCGACACCAAACCAACCGCGATGAATGCGGCAGTGCGAGTCATGAGAAGCGGCGGGCGATCCGCGCTTGGATTGTTCATTGATTCTTTCCGCTATGCGGAAAGCCTCCACCTTGACCTTATCTCCGAAGGATGGTGAAAGCAGCCGGCAGGTCTCCTGGCTCGGACAAAGTCCTTACAGTTGCGGGTCAGCGACGGAATCTCACCGTCTTCCCTATTCTTCCGCGATTACGCGGACACCGGCAGCCGAAAGCGAACGAAAACTACTCGGGCTTATCCGTCGAAGGAACTGCGACAGCGCGAGTCTTCTCACGGATACGCGACTTCTTGCCCGTCAAACCGCGCAAGTAATTGAGCTTTGCGCGACGCACACGGCCGCGCCGCACGACCTCAATTTTTGCAAGGCGCGGCGAGTGCAGAGGAAAAACCCTCTCCACTCCGACGCCCATGGACATCTTACGCACGGTGAACGTCTCATCAAGACCTCCGCCCTTGCGCGCGATGCAAACTCCCTGAAACGCCTGCAAGCGCTCCTTGTCGCCTTCAATGACGCGGACCATGACGTTCAGCGTGTCACCCGGCGCGAAGCCCGGAACGTCCTTACGCAGATCATCCATAGTCCAATTGGCGATGCGATTCATCTTAACCTCTATCTGATTTTTCTAATCTCTATTGATGGTCGTCGCGGCGATCGAGCAAATCGGGCCGCTTTGACTTCGTGCGCAGGAGTTTCTGTTCGCGTCTCCATGCGGCAATCTTCGCGTGATGACCGGACAACAACACCTCCGGCACATGCAATCCGTCAATTTCTTCGGGCTTGGTGTAGTAGGGACAATCCAGGAACCCGTCGGCAAAACTGTCACTTTCGGCGGAGGCTTCATCCCCGAGCACTCCCGGAATGCGCCTCACGACGGCATCCACCAAGAGCGCGGCAACCAACTCACCTCCGCTCAAAACGAAATCCCCGACTGAAATCTCTTCCCACGTGTCGCGCTCGAAAACTCGCGCATCTACGTCTTTGTAATGTCCGCAGAGCAGAACAAGCTGCTCGCACGTCGCAAGCTCATCTACAACGGCCTGCGTCAGGCGCTTCCCCTGCGGCGTCAAGAACACCCTTCGAGTGCTCAAGGTCGCGCTGCGCGATTTCTTCAAGGAATCCAAGCACGCAAACACCGGCTGCGCCATCAAGACCATTCCCGCGCCGCCGCCATAGGGAATGTCATCAATTTTTCCGTGACGATCCGCCGTAAAATGCCGCAGATCATGCACCCAGATTTTGACCTTGTCTGAAAGCACAGCACGCTGCACGATGGACTCGGTCAGCGGCCCGCGAAACATCTCGGGAAAGCCGCTCAGAATATCAATGATCACGATCCGTTCCCGGTCTCATCCGGGTTTCTCAGAAGGTCGAAGTTCTTAACCACGACTTTCCCCGCTTCGATGTTGACATCGCCCACCCATTCGTCAACCAGTGGAACCAGCACTTCTTCCATCCCGCAATTCACATGCAAAATATCTTGTGCGCCACGCGTAACGTCGCTGATTTCGCCCACATGCCCGCCGGATTCGTCAACGACTTCAAGATGCATGAGATCGCTGATGTAGTACATACTCTCTTCCAGCGGCCATCTCTCTTCGCGCGTCACGCAGAATTCCGCTCCGGCCATCGCCTCGGCTTCTTCGCGCGTCGTCACACCCTCAAGAACAAGGATAGCGCCCTTCGGCGTGAGCTTCACGCGCTTGATTTGCACGCGTCGCACTGCGCTGTTTTTGCTGCGACACAGACAGCTTTTCATGGCGAGAAAGCGCTCAGGAAAATCGGTCAGAGCATGGACACGCAACGCGCCTTGAAGGCCGTGCGCAGCTACAACTTTGCCGATCAGATAGAGGTCCGGTTCCTGACGCGTTTCGTCAGGCATGCTCGCCGGAACTATCCGTCGCCTCGAAGTGCGGAGGTTCGGCAACGCGAGGTGGTGCGTGCGGATCAACGATCTCGAATCCCGCTCGAATCCCCTTGCGTGCCGCAGCGGCATACACAAGCGTGCGCAGCGAGCGCGCCGTCCGTCCCTCTTTCCCGATCACCTGACCGAGATCGCCTTGACCGACGTAGAGTTTGTAGAGAACCCGACCGGATTCGTCGGTGGTTTTCTCAATGCGGACCGCCTCGGGTTTTTCCACCAGATGCTTGACGATGAAGCTGATAAAGTCTTCCATGCTTCGTTCACCTGCCGGCGTTTATGGAAGGAGTAGTGGGTGTGCGTGTTGAGGCAGAATCCGGATCGCGGCTCTATGCCGCAGGTTCGGAAGTCTGTGGCTTCTTGCCTTTGGGCGCAGCGAGCTTGGCCAAAGTGCGCGCCGTCGCGGCGGCCTTCACCTGATCTGCGCGGTTCTGAGCTTCCTGCTCGCCTTTCCCCTTCTTCTGAGCGTCCCACTTTGCGAGAATCCCCTGCTTCGAGAGAATGCTGCGAACGGTTTCAGAAGGCTGAGCGCCCTTCTTGAGCCACTCGACGGCCTTCTCTTCTGAGATTTTCACCGTTGCTGGCTTGTGGGAGGGATAGTAGGTGCCCAGTTGATCGAGGTAAGCGCCGTCGCGCCGCTTGCGGCTGTCCATGACGACAATCCGGAAGCTCGGAATCTTTTTGCGTCCGGCGCGAGTAAGTCGAATGCGAACTGCCAAGTTAGTTTACCTATGATTAAGTGATTAGAAATCGAATTAGTTTGCGCCGCCGAAGACGCGTTTGATCTGACCCGGTCCGGCCTTTCTGAGCTTCTTCATCATGCCGACCATCTGATCGTATTGCTGGATCATGCGATTGACGTGCTGAACCGTGAGCCCCGCGCCTTTCGCAATTCGGCGGCGGCGGCCTGCATTCAATAGCTGCGGGCGCTCGCGCTCTTCGGGTGTCATCGAAAGAATCAGTGCTTCCGTGTGCTTCAGAGCGCGCTCGTCCACCTGCACATTTTTCATGCGCGCCCCCATGCCCGGTATCATGCCGAGCAGATCCGTCACCGATCCCATCTTCTTCAACTGCCGAAGCTGATCAAGAAAATCGGAGAGCGTAAATTCCGCTCTGCGCAGCTTGGCTTCAAATTCGGCGGCCTTATCTTCATCGAATGCCGCCTGAGCTTTCTCAACCAGCGTGACAATATCGCCGCGACCGAGAATCCGTCCCGCAATACGATCCGGATGAAACGGTTCAAGCTGATCAAGTTTCTCCCCGACCGACAAAAATTTGATCGGCGCTCCCGTGACCGCGCGAATCGAAAGCGCCGCGCCTCCGCGCGTATCGCCGTCCATCTTCGTCAGCACCGAACCCGTGAATGCGAGTCTCTTGTGAAATGCCTCGGCTGAATTCACCGCATCCTGTCCAGTCATGCCGTCCGCAACAAAAAGTATCTCGGCGGGCTCAGTGACCTTGAGAACTCTCTCGAGTTCCTGCATCAGATCATCATCAACGTGCAGACGGCCCGCAGTATCCAGGATGACCGGATCAAGACTGATCTTCCGCGCATGACGAAGTCCTGCTTCACAGACCGCAACCGGATCCTTCGATTCTCCGCGAAAGACCGGAACGCCGACGGATTCACCAAGGATCTGCAATTGATCCTGCGCGGCAGGTCTCTGCAAGTCCGCCGCAATCATCAGCGGTCTGCGCCCTTTCGCCTTCAGATGACGCGCGAGCTTCGCGCAAAACGTCGTCTTTCCGGAACCTTGAAGCCCAACAACCATGATAACCGTCGGTGGTTTCTTCGCGGTTCCAAGCCGGGCTTCCTTCTCCCCGAGCAGATCAACAAGTTCGTCGTGTACAATCTTAATGAAGAGCTGAGCCGGCTGAACGGACTTCAGAACTTCCTGACCGAGAGCCTTCTGCTCC